>NZ_KV819937.1:464325-470636 GCF_001815235.1 Pseudomonas sp. HMSC065H01
GGCCTTGGTCATGTCCTTGTGCAGGCGGTCGATGGTCTGCTCGCTGCCGTTGTCGGCGATGCGCAGTTCGACGCTGGACATGTCCTGGTGCAGCCGGTCGATGGTGCGGCTGGAGCCGTCGGCGGCGAAGGCGGCGTTGGCGGTCAGGGTGGCGAGGGCGAGGCCGAGGATCAGGGAAGCTTTCATGACGGTGACTCCGAGTGGGTTGTCGATTGCGTTGGAGTCATTTTCAGTTCGGATAAGTCGATTTAAAAACGAAGTGCGATGATAGTGTCTATCGATATGGGTGATTATGCATTTTCTTATTATTTATCAGTAAGTTAGTTGATTATTTTTGTGATGTCGAAGATTTCTTAAAGGATAGTTAGCTTTTCTCTATTTAATCGATAAATTGGATAAATAAGGCGAAAAGAAAAGCCGGCGCTGCGGGCGCCGGCTCTCGGACGGGTCTTGCTCTGGAGTCAGGCGAGGTCGTCGAGGATGTCGGCCATGTCGTCCGCGTGTTCTTCTTCCTGGGCCAGGATTTCCTCGAAAATGCGTCGGGTGGTGGGGTCGTCGTTACCGAGGTAGGTGATGATCTCGCGATAGCTGTCGATGGCGATGCGCTCGGCGATCAGGTTCTCGGTGACCATGTCCTTCAGGGTCTTGCCTTCGACGTATTCGGCATGGGAGCGCTCCTCCAGGCCGCGCGGATTGAAGTCCGGCTCGCCGCCCAGTTGCATGATGCGCTCGGCCAACTGGTCGGCATGCTGCATTTCCTGGTTGGCGTGCTCGAGGAACTCGGCGGCGGCGATGCTCGCCTTAAGGCCGGTGGCCATGAAGTAGTGGCGCTTGTAGCGCAGGAAGCAGACCAACTCGGTGGCGAGCGCTTCGTTGAGCAGGCGCAGGACGGTCTGGCGATCGGCCGAATAGCCTTCGGTGACCGCGCCTTCCTGGATGTTCTTGCGGGCACGGTCGCGAAGGGTCTGGACGTCCGTCAGTTGAACGGTGGTCATCGGTTTTCTCCTTGAGGCTGATCCGGTGAAAAGGGCCGGCTCTGCGGCCGGCTTTTTCTGCTTACCTAAGGTGTGAGTCCCACGCGGTCGAAAAAGTTTTATCGACCCGCCGCCGAACTGGCCTTTTGCCTGAAATGCGTGGGACGGGGAGCAATGCCGGCGTTTCGCCGGTCCTAACGGAACGGGCCGGCGTATTCGCGCTGGCGAGTCCATGGGCCAGCCTGCACACTGACGGGCTGAGCGAGGCGCGCTGCCGCGCCTGCCCGACAACCGACGCGGCGAAAAGGAGTTGTGCATGACGCGCGGCCGAAAGATCCTGACCTGGAGCCTCGCCAGCCTGGTCCTGCTGCTGGCGGCGTTGGTGGTGTTCATCGCCACCTTCGACTGGAACCTGATCAAGCCCACCCTCAACGAAAAGGTCTCGGCGGCGCTGAACCGCCCGTTCGCCATCAACGGCAACCTCGCCGTGGCCTGGCGCCGCGAGGAGGGCGAGGAAGGCTGGCGCGCCTGGATCCCCTGGCCGCGCTTCAGCGCCGAGGACATCACCCTCGGCAACCCGGAGTGGACGGCGGGCAAGACCAAGGCGAGCGAGTTCGCCAGCCTGGAACGCATCGAATTCCGCCTCGCGCCGTTGCCGTTGCTCTGGCAGACCATCCGCATTCCACAGATCAAGCTGACCCAGCCGCGCGCCGAGCTCCTGCGCCTGGCCGACGGCCGCGCCAATTGGGATTTCGACCTGCCTGCCAGCGACAGCGACGAGCCGTCCGCCTGGCAACTGGACATCCGCGAGATCGGTTTCGACAAGGGTAGCGTCAGCCTCGACGACCAGCGTTTGAAGACCCGTCTGGAAGTGCTGGTCGACCCGCTCGGCAAGCCGGTGCCGTTCGGTCAGTTGGCCGGCAAGGCGCTGGCCACGGGCGATGCGGCGAACGCCCAGGACTATGTGTTCGGCTGGAAGGTCAAGGGCACCTACAAGGGCCAGGCTCTGGCCGGCTCGGGCAAGGTCGGCGGGATGCTGGCGTTGCAGGATGCGAGCAAGCCCTTCCCGCTACAGGCCGAGGTCAGTGCCGGCAGCACCCGTGCCGCGGTGGTCGGCACCCTGACCGACCCGCTCAACCTCGGCGCCCTCGACCTGCGCCTGAAGCTGTCCGGGACCAGCATGGCCAATCTCTATCCGCTGACCGGCATCACCCTGCCGGACACTCCGGCCTACTCCACCGACGGACACCTGCTGGCGCGGCTCAAGGAGGAGGGCGGCGCACTGTTCCGCTACGAGAACTTCAACGGCAAGGTCGGCGCCAGCGACCTGCACGGCAGCCTGACCTTCGTCGCTCGCCAGCCTAGGCCGAAGCTGTCCGGCAAGCTGACCTCCGAGCAACTGCGCTTCGCCGACCTCGGCCCGCTGATCGGCGCCGACAGCAATGCCGAAAAACAGAAGCGCGGGCAGACCAGCCGCCAGCCGGGCGACAAGGTGCTGCCGGTGGAGGAATTCCGTACCGAGCGCTGGCGCGACATGGACGCCGACGTGGAATTCACCGGCAAGCGTATCGTCCACAGCGACCAGTTGCCGATCAGCGACCTCTATACCCATCTGGTGCTCAACGACGGCCTGCTGCGCCTGGAGCCCCTGCGCTTCGGCGTGGCCGGCGGCAAGCTGGAGTCGGACATCCGCCTGGACGGCGGCAAGCAGCCGATGCAGAGCCGAGTGAAGATGAGCGCGCGGGGCTTCAAGCTGAAGCAGTTGTTCCCCGGCTTCGCGCCGATGCAGACCAGCTTCGGCGAGCTGAACGGCGACGCCAGTCTCAGCGGCAGTGGCAATTCGGTGGCGAAGATCCTCGGCGGCGCCGATGGCGAATTGAAGATGCTGATCAACGACGGCGCGATCAGCAAGGGCCTGACCGAAATCGCCGGCCTCAATGTCGGAAACTACCTGGTGACCAAGCTGTTCGGCGACGACGAGGTGAAGATCAACTGCGCGGCCGCCGACTTCGGCCTGCAGAAGGGCCTGATGACCAGCCGGCTGTTCGTCTTCGACACCGAGAACGCGCTGGTCAACGTCGACGGCACGGTGAACTTCGCCAACGAGAAGCTCGATCTCGATGTCACCCCGCACAGCAAGGGCTTGCGGATCTTCTCGCTGCGCTCGCCGCTGTACGTGCGCGGCACCTTCGCCAAGCCCGACGCCGGGGTCCATGCCGGGCCGCTGGTGGCGCGCGGCGCGGGAATGATAGCCCTCGGCGTGACGGTGGGCCCGGCGGCCAGCCTGCTGGCGCTGGTGGCGCCGAGCAAAAGCGACGACAACCAGTGCACCGCGCTGCTGCAGCGCATGCGCTTGCCAGCCAAGGTGCCGGCCGGCAAGCGCTGATTCAGTAGATGGGGATATACAGGTCGACTTGCGAGTTCGGATCCAGCGGTCCGCGGAAACGCTGGTCGTAGTATTCGAAGTCGACCCCCGCCTTGGGCTCCAGGCCGCGTTCGGCGAGCAGGTGGCTGTAGATCGCCTGGAAGCTCTCGGCGATCTGCGGCGCCGTGCCCTTGTGGGTGAACACCGCGTACTTCTGCGCCGGCACCTGGAAGCGCACCATGCCCTCCGGCACCGGCCAGCCCTCCTGCACCTCGAAGCCGGCGACGTAGTGGAATTCGCCGTTGGGCTGCTGCGCGCAGATGCCATAGGAGACCTCGGGATCGTGCTTGCCGGCGATCTCGTGCTCGCGCGGGATGAAGCGTTCCCAGAGCTGGCCGATGGTGTCGCCGGGGGCGCTGCCGAAGTATTCCATGCCCACCACGCTGAAGGCGGGACGTTCGACGATTCGTGCATGCATGTTGCGGATCCTCCAGTGGGCGAGCGTCGCCAGGGTTCGGTCGAGTTCCGCCAGCAGGCGCTGGCGGGCGCTGATCTCTTCGCGCAGGGTGTGCTGGTGTCGTTGCAGGAAATGCCGCAGGCGTTGCGGGTCGTCCAGCGCGCCATCGCGTTTCAGGCGGTCGATGGCTTCCAGCGGAACGTCCAGCCGGCGCAGCGCGAGTATGCGCGAGAGCTGCTCGATCTGTTCCGGCTGGTAGTAGCGGTAGCCGTTGTCGCTACCGGTGCGCGCGGGGACGAACAGGCCGATGGCATCGTAGTGGCGAAGCGTCTTGGTGGAGATCTCGAAGATTCGCGCCAGTTGGCCGATGGTGAGCATTTCCGGTTCCTGCTGCGGGATACCGGCAGACTACGGATTGCCCCTGGGGCAAGGTCAAGGGGTTTGTGCCGGTGCGGACTTTCTCTGAACGTCCGCCGTCGCCTCCCGGTCCCAACAGTGAACCCATCGCAAAGGGAGATATCCCCATGCCCCGTGGCGACAAGAGCAAGTACAGCGACAAGCAGCAGCGCAAGGCCGAGCACATCGAGGAGAGCTACAAGGCCAAGGGTGTGAGCGAATCGGAAGCCGAGGCGCGCGCCTGGGCGACGGTGAACAAGCAGTCCGGCGGCGGCGAGCGCAAGGGCGGTTCCGGCCGCGCCAAGAGCGAGACGGCCAAGCGCGCCGACCGCAAGGACTCGGCCCATCGCGCCGCCCAGGCCCGCTCAGGGAGACCGGCCAACCGCGGCTCGGCGAGCCGTGGCAAACGTCAAGGCAGTACCTCGGTGAGCGAGATGACCCGCGAGGAATTGATGCAGCTGGCGCGCAAGCGCGACATCCGCGGTCGTTCGACGATGCGCAAGGCCGAACTGATCGAGGCCCTGTCCCGGGCCTGAACGCAGACGCCCCGCCTCCGTAAGGAAGCGGGGCGTCGAGCCGTCAGGGGCGGGCGTCGCGCTCGTGGCGGTCCAGCTCGGAGCAGCTCAGGAAGCCCGAGCCGTCGACCTTGCCGCTGCCGTCGAAACTGACGTAGAACGGCTGCTGCTGGCCGTCCTTGTTGAGGATGTAGCTGTTGCAGCTCCCCGGTTTCATCAGGCGCTTCTGGGTGCCGGAAGGCGTGCCGCCGATGCGCAGGACTTCCTGCTGGCTCATGCCTTTCTCGACATCCTTGACCAGCGGTTCGTTGCGGAAGGTGATGTAGTTGACCGGGTTCTGCACCTTGGTCGACGCGCAGCCGGCCAGGGTTGCCATCACGAACAGTGCCGCCAGTGACTGCTTGTACATGCTGTGACTCCTTGTGGTTGAGCGGTGCTTGCCAACATTGGAACGCAGGCCCTCGCGCAGAGTTCGCCCGGAATCGCGGCGGATTGCCTCAGACCTTCTCCAGGGCCCGGTGCGGCAAGGGGGGCAGCTGGATATCGATGGCGTCGCCGGGGCGAACCTCGCCGTCTTCCAGGACGATCGCCATCACCCCGGCCTTGCGAATCAGGTTGCCCTGTTCGTCGCGGCCGAGCACGGCGGCGGTCAGTCCGGGCTGGTAGTTGTCCAGCTGCGAGCAGGGATTGCGCAGGCCGGTCAGCTCGACCAGGGCGCTTTCCCCCAGGCGCAGGCGGGTGCCGGTGGGCAGGCCGAGCAGGTCGACGCCACGGGTGGTGATGTTCTCGCCCATGGTCCCCGGGCCGATGGCGAAGCCGCTGGCGCGTAGCTCGTCGTGCAATTCCTCGTGGATCAGGTGGACCTGGCGCAGGTTCGGCTGGGTCGGGTCCTGCCGCACCCGCGAGCGGTGCTTCACGGTGACGCCGTGGTGGGCGTCGCCCTCGACGCCGAGGCCTTTCAGGAGGCGGATGGCGGGACGCACCTGCTTGCTGAACGCGTGGGTGGCGCAGAGGCTCACCGCGATGACCTGTTGCATGGAACTCCTCCTCGTGCGAAGCGTCAGTCTAGCCGCGAAACATGACGCTTGTCGCAAGCGCACAGGACGCGTTCCCAGCCCCTGCAAAGCCCGCCGCAGTCGCTAGACTTCAGCGCACCTGCATGCGAACGTGCAGCCCTTCAAGGAGAGTTCGATGAATATCCTGCGTATCCCGATGTTCGTATTGGCCATGGCCGTCTCGGCCCATGGTTTCGCTGCCACCGCGCAGCAGGAGAAGATGACCGCCTGCAACGCCGAGGCCACCACCAAGGCGCTCAAGGGCGACGAACGCAAGGCGTTCATGAGCGGCTGCCTGAAGGCCGGCGCGCCTGCCGGCGGCAAGGCCACCGCCCAGCAGGAGAAGATGAAGAGCTGCAACGCCGACGCCAGTGCCAAGTCGCTCAAGGGCGACGAACGCAAGGCGTTCATGAGCACCTGCCTGAAGAAGTGAGCCCCACCCTCGTCGGGCTCGGTGTGGCGGCGGATAACGCCTGTGGCGCTATCCGCCCTGCGGACGGGTGTGGCGTGGTCTTGGCGTAGGGCGAATAACCGCTCGCGGTTATCCGC
>NZ_KV819937.1:470736-486989 GCF_001815235.1 Pseudomonas sp. HMSC065H01
TAGGGCGAATAACCGCTCGCGGTTATCCGCCATGGCGGGCCCGGTGTGACCTTATCCCCCTATAGGGCAGGGGCGCGGCCAGGGCGGCTCAGCCGTAGCGCTTCTTCGCCTCGATGGCCAGGCCGCTGCCGATGCTGCCGAACAGGTTGCCCTCGACATGACGGGCGTTGGGCAGCATCGCCGAGACGCTCCGGCGCAGCGCCGGAATGCCGCTCGAACCGCCGGTGAAGAACACCGTGTCGACCCGGTCCGGGTCGACCCCGGCCGAGGCCAGCAGTTGCGCGACGCTGTTGCGCACGCGCTCCAGCAGTCCGTCGACGGCGTTCTCGAACAGCCCACGGGTCAGCTCCACGCCGAGCCCGGCCTCGATGCGCTCCAGCGAGAGGTGCAGGCGCTCGGTTTCGGTCAGGCGGATCTTGCTGTCTTCCACCTGCATCGCCAGCCAGTGCCCGGCGCGTTCCTCGATGAGCCTGAAGAGGCGGTCGATGCCGGTGCTGTCGACGATGTCGTAGCGCATGTTCTTCAGCGCCAATTGCGACTTCTGCGCGTACACCGCGTTGATGGTGTGCCAGGTGGCCAGGTTCAGGTGGTAGCTGGTGGGCATGAAGGCGTCGCTCTTCATCCGGCTGCCGTAGCCGAACAGCGGCATCACGCCTTCCAGGCTGAGCTGCTTGTCGAAGTCGGTACCGCCGATGTGTACGCCGCCGGTGGCCAGGATGTCGTCCTGCCGCTCGGCCAGGTTGCGCCGCTCCGGCGCCAGGCGCACCAGGGAGAAGTCCGAGGTGCCGCCGCCGATGTCGACGATCAGGACCAGTTCCTCGCGCTGGATGCAGCGCTCGTAGTCGAAGGCCGCGGCGATCGGTTCGTACTGGAAGGAAACCTCCTTGAAGCCGAGCTTGTTGGCCACCTGCACCAGGGTGTCCTGGGCCTCGCGGTCGGCCTCCGGGTCGTCGTCGACGAAGAACACCGGGCGACCCAGCACCACCGCGTCGAAGGCTTGCCCGGCGGCGGCCTCGCCGCGCGCCTTGAGCTGGCCGATGAACAGGCCGAGCAGGTCCTTGAACGGTAGGGCGCTGCCGAGCACGGTGGTCTCGCTCTTCAGCAGCTTGGAGCCCAGCAGGCTCTTCAGCGAGCGCATCAGCCGGCCCTCGTAGCCCTCCAGGTACTCGCCGAGCGCCTGGCGGCCGTAGACCGGGCGGCGCTCCTCGACGTTGAAGAACACCACCGAGGGCAGGGTGATCTTGCCGTCCTCCAGCTCGATCAGCGGTTCGACCTCCGGCCGCCACCAGCCGACGGTGGAGTTGGAGGTGCCAAAATCGATGCCCAGGGCGCGGGCGGCGGTGCTCGGGTTCATGGCGCGAAACGGTCCGGGAAAAAAACGGCCGCGCAGTGTATGCGAGAGCGTCGTAGATTTCACCGCCGGCGATCGGCAGGAAGCGTCCTGGGACGTCCGTGCGGGCCGCCCCGACCTTTGTATACGGATTTGCCAAGGGGCCTGCGCATGGTGCTATGTTGGCGCTGCTTTCCCACTCCGTCTTGCCGTGTTGTCCTGGATTTCGCCATGCATAGAGCCTCACACCATGAGTTGCGTGCGATGTTTCGCGCGCTGTTGGACTCCTCCCGTTGCTACCACACCGCTTCCGTGTTCGATCCCATGTCGGCGCGTATCGCCGCCGACCTCGGCTTCGAGTGCGGCATCCTCGGCGGTTCGGTGG
Organism: Pseudomonas sp. HMSC065H01; assembly: GCF_001815235.1. Classification (NCBI taxonomy): domain Bacteria; kingdom Pseudomonadati; phylum Pseudomonadota; class Gammaproteobacteria; order Pseudomonadales; family Pseudomonadaceae; genus Pseudomonas; species Pseudomonas sp. HMSC065H01. Next base: position 472,452 of record NZ_KV819937.1, read on the forward strand.
CTTCCCTGCAGGTCCTGGCGGCGCCGGACTTCGCCCTGATCACCCTCAGCGAATTCGTCGAGCAGGCCGCCCGCATCGGCCGGGTGGCGCGCCTGCCGGTGATCGCCGACGCCGACCACGGCTACGGCAACGCGCTGAACGTGATGCGTACGGTGGTCGAACTGGAGCGCGCCGGAATCGCCGCGCTGACCATCGAGGACACCCTGCTGCCGGCGCAGTTCGGGCGCAAGTCCACCGACCTGATCTGCGTCGAGGAAGGCGTCGGCAAGATCCGCGCGGCCCTGGAGGCGAGGGTCGACCCGGCGTTGACCATCATTGCCCGGACCAACGCCGAACTGATCGACGTCGATGCGGTGATCCAGCGCACCCTGGCCTACCAGGAAGCCGGCGCCGATGGTATCTGCCTGGTCGGCGTGCGCGACTTCGCCCACCTCGAGGCGATCGCCGAGCACCTGCACATCCCGCTGATGCTGGTCACCTACGGTAATCCGCAACTGCGCGACGACGCCCGCCTGGCGCGGCTCGGCGTGCGTGTCGTGGTCAACGGCCACGCCGCCTATTTCGCCGCGATCAAGGCGACCTACGACTGCCTGCGCGAGGAGCGCGGTGCGGTGGCCTCGGACCTGACCGCCTCGGAGCTGTCGAAGAAGTACACCTTCCCCGAGGAATACCAGGCCTGGGCCCGCGACTACATGGAAGTCAAAGAGTAGGCGATTTCAGGCCAGGCTCATGTTGCGCTGCCGCGCCTGCAGGTCGGCGACGCCCGCCAATGCGCAGAAGGTCGCAGGGCGACAGTCTGGCTCAGGATCGCCCGGAGCGCTCGCGTCGCTTGCGTTCGCGGTAGGCGGCCTGGTTGGCCAGGCGCCGCTGCGCCGAACCGGGGCGGTTGGCCGACTGGGCGCGGTACAGGCGCTGGGCGTAGACCAGTTCCATGTAGCGTTGCATCGCCCGGCTGTTGAACAGCAGCCAGGCACAGGCGCCGCCGCCGAGCGCCACCAGGCCCGACGTCTCGCCGCTGGCCAGGCGCAGCAGGAGCCCGGTGGCGACCAGCAGCAGGCTGGCGTCGCGGGCCAGGCGCGGGCCGAGGCTGGCGCCACGGGAGAGCAGGGCGATCAGCCACAGCCAGGCCGCCAGCAGCGGCAGGGCGGAGAGCCAGCCCAGCGGCCGCAAAGGAGCCTCCGGCAATGCCAGGCGCAGCGCGGCAAGACCCAGCGGCGCGGCACCGAGCAGCAGCGCCAGGCTGCCGAGCAGCGGTGCGTAGAGACCGGGATGACGGCGCGGATACAGGCCGTGCAGTTGCCGGACGCTATAGCGGTCCTCCGGCGCCGGCAGAGCGAACGGATCGCCGGCGAGCGCGGCGTCGAGCTGGCGGCCCTGGTCGATCAGGTGGGCGAGGCGGCGGAACGGTCCCATCATGCGGTGTACCTCCAGGCTTGGCTGGCGATTGTGCCACGCCAGGCCGATGGTCGCGCCGCCCTTGCAAAGCCGCGGGCGAACGCCCATATCTGGAGGTTCCAGGGTTTCAGCCAGAGGAGTCAGTCATGGCCAGCGGGTGGGCGAACGACGGTGCGGTGCAGGAACAGATCGACAGCACGATCGAGGATGCCATCGCTCGTGCGCGCAGCCAGTTGCCTCGTGGCGAGAGCCTGACCCATTGCGAAGAGTGCGACGCGACTATCCCCGAAGCGCGGCGCCGAGCGATTCCCGGCGTGCGCCTGTGCGTCAACTGCCAGGCCGAGCACGACAGGGAACAGGCGAAGTTCAGCGGCTACAACCGCCGCGGCAGCAAGGACAGCCAGTTGCGCTGAAGGCCTGCCTCAGTTTTCCCGATAGCGTTCCTTCACCCATTGCTCCACCGGCGACAGGGTGCGCATTCCCACGCCCAGCGGATCGTCCATGTCATGCTGGCTGGAGGCGGTCCAGCGCGGGTCGATGAAGGACCAGGCCAGGCCCGCCGGGCCCTGGTCGCGGTAGGTACCGAAAACGTCGTTGAGGCCCAGCGGCTCCGCGTTGCGCAGCCATTGCCCGTTGAAGCCGTCGCCGTTGATGGTGCGGTCCGAGATCCAGCGACCGTCGTCGTAATGGAAAGCCATCACTCGCCAGCGATGCTCGCACCAGTGGCAGGCGTCGTCGTCGACGTAGAAGGCTTCGACGAAGATTTTCTTCCCGCCGATGTCGAGGAAGGTCGAGTAATCGTCGGTATGGCGCGGGGCCAGGCTCAGTCGGCTGCCGTCGCCGAGGTCGATGAAGCGATCGGGGGCGTAGGGCGAGCGCGGCGAAAGGCTCATCAGGACCCTGGCGTAGTCGTCCCGCTGCGGCGGGTCGGCGACCAGTGCCTGGCGCTCCGCGGCGGTCAGCGCGAAGCGCTCGCTGCCTCGGCCGACCACGTCTTCCAGCTGACGCTGGTCGCGTGGCAGGGTGCCGTCGAGGCCGGCGTACAGGTTGACCGCCTGGATGAACCGGGCGACGTCGATGTCGAGCATTTCCGGATAGCCGGAATGGGCGGTCAGCGCGCCGTCCTTCAGGTCGTAGATCACCGACCAGCGCGTCCCTCCCGAACCGCCGGCGTAGGACAGGTAGCCCAGGCGCAGTTCGTCGCGGCCGTCGCCGTCGTAGTCGGCGACTTCCAGTTGGCTGAGGCTGAACAGCTGGGGGAAGGCATAATCGGTTTCGAACTGCTCGCGCGGTTTCCGCTTCGCGTCCGGATCGAAGGGGACCAACTGGATCTTCCGGTATTCCCGGAGGCTCAGCTCGACCATGTTCTTCTGGATATCCAGGAACGGGGAAAGGTTGAGCAGCGAGGAGAGGAGGCCGGGTTCGGCGATGTAGAACACCTTCACCAGCGGCAGGTTGGTCCGTCCCTGGTTCCGCTCCAGGCGCTCGATGACCTGGTCGTCCATGGCGAAGGCCTTGCCGACGAAGCGCCGATTGCCGTAGGCGACCAGGAATTTCTCGCCGAAGCCGAGCAGGTCGGCGCCCTTGATCTCCACCTCGTAGTCCGCCGGAAAGCGCGCGAGGATGGCTTGGCGCAGCATCACGTCCTTCTTGCTGATGGGAATCTCGCCGTACTGGTAGAGCTGGTAGGTCCAGTAGAGGAAGTAGCTCACCACGACGATGGCCGTTGCCTGGAAGGCCTTGGCCAGATACGGGGTGGAAGCGTTGCGGGACGATTGGCGGGAGGACATGGACGGACTGCCGGCGGCTACGGGTAGGCGCCATTGTCGCCGCTAGCGCCGACAAGCCAAGCTGTCCGAACGGAGCGGTCGACGTCCCGGCGTGGCGCCGGGACCCGTCGCGTGGGAATCAGAACAGGAAATAGCGCTGCGCCATCGGCAGCACGTCCGCCGGTTCGCACCAGAGCAACTGGCCGTCGGCGCGTACCTGGTAGTTCTGTGCGTCGACCTCGATGGTCGGCAGGTAGCCGTTGTGGATCAGGTCGGTCTTCTGCACACCGCGACAGCCGCTGACCACGCCGATGGCCTTGCGCAGGCCGAGCTGCTGCGGTACGCCGGCGGCGAAGGCGGCCTGGCTGACGAAGGTCAGGCTGGTCGCGTGACGGCTGCCGGCGTAGCTGGCGAACATCGGTCGGTAGTGCACCGGCTGCGGCGTGGGGATCGAGCCGTTGATGTCGCCCATCAGGCTGGCGGCGATGGCACCGCCCTTGAGGATCAGGCTCGGCTTGACGCCGAAGAAGGCCGGGCGCCAGAGCACCAGGTCGGCCCACTTGCCGGCTTCGACGGAGCCCACTTCATGGCTGATGCCGTGGGTGATCGCCGGGTTGATGGTGTACTTGGCGATGTAGCGCCTGGCGCGGAAGTTGTCGTTGCGCGCACCGTCGCCGTCGAGGCGGCCGCGCTGGCGCTTCATCTTGTCGGCGGTCTGCCAGGTGCGCGTGATCACTTCGCCGACCCGGCCCATGGCCTGGCTGTCGGAGCTGATCATGCTGAACGCGCCGAGGTCGTGGAGGATGTCCTCGGCGGCGATGGTCTCGCGGCGGATGCGCGACTCGGCGAAGGCCACGTCCTCGGCGATGGCCGGGTCGAGGTGGTGGCAGACCATCAGCATGTCCAGGTGCTCGTCGATGGTATTGCGGGTGAACGGCCGTGTCGGGTTGGTCGAGCTGGGCAGCACGTTGGCGAAGCCGCAGGCCTTGATGATGTCCGGTGCGTGGCCGCCACCGGCGCCCTCGGTGTGGTAGGTGTGGATGGTGCGGCCCTTGAAGGCGCCGAGGGTGGTCTCGACGAAGCCGGATTCGTTGAGGGTGTCGGTGTGGATCGCCACCTGGATGTCGTGGCGCTCGGCGACCTCCAGGCAGTTGTCGATCGCCGCCGGGGTGCTGCCCCAGTCCTCGTGCAGCTTCAGGCCGATGGCGCCGGCGAGCACCTGCTCCTCCAGCGGCAGCGGCAGGCTGGCGTTGCCCTTGCCGGTGAAGCCGATGTTCATCGGGAAGGCGTCGGCGGCCTGGAGCATCCGCGCCATGTGCCAGGGACCGGAGGTGCAGGTGGTGGCGTTGGTCCCGGCGGCGGGGCCGGTGCCGCCGCCGATCATGGTGGTGACCCCGCTCATCAGCGCCTCTTCGATCTGCTGCGGGCAGATGAAGTGGATGTGCGTGTCGATGCCGCCGGCGGTGAGGATCATGCCCTCGCCGGCGATCACCTCGGTGCCGGCGCCGATGGCGATGTTCACCCCGGGCTGGATGTCCGGGTTGCCGGCCTTGCCGATGGCCTGGATGCGCCCGTCCTTGAGACCGACGTCGGCCTTGACCACGCCCCAGTGGTCGAGGATCAGCGCATTGGTGATCACCGTGTCGACCACCTGCGCCGCGCCCAGCTGGCTCTGGCCCATGCCGTCGCGGATGACCTTGCCGCCGCCGAACTTCACTTCCTCGCCATAGACGGTGAAGTCCCGTTCCACCTCGATCCACAGGTCGGTGTCGGCCAGGCGCACGCGGTCGCCGACGGTGGGGCCGAACATGTCGGCGTAGGCTTGTCTGCTGATTTTCATCGAACGCTCCTTTGGCGATCGTCGGTGTTCGCTGTCTTTGGTCGAACCTGGCCAGTGGGGCCCTAGAGGTCCCCCATCACCCGCCCGGCAAAGCCGTATACCCGCCGTCCGCCGCCGATTTCCACCAGCTCCACCTCGCGGCTCTGCCCCGGTTCGAAGCGCACCGCGGTGCCGGCGGCGATGTTCAGGCGCATGCCACGGGTGGCCGGACGGTCGAAGGCGAGGGCGTCGTTGACCTCGAAGAAGTGGTAGTGCGAGCCGACCTGGATCGGCCGGTCGCCGGTGTTCGCCACGCTCAGGGCGAGGGTGCGGCGGCCGGCGTTGAGTTCGATATCGCCGGGCTGGATGTCGTATTCACCGGGGATCATGGGGGCTCCTTGGGGCTCAGGGCGCGCTGCGCGTCGGGTCGAGGTTCAGTTGCATGAAGGTCAGGTCGAGCCAGCGGCCGAACTTCTGGCCCACCTGCGGCATCTGCCCGCTGATCTCGAAGCCGAGGCGCCGGTGCAGGCCGATCGAGGCGGCATTGCCGCTTTCGATGGCGGCCACCATGACGTGCAGGCCCTGGGCCCGCGCACGTTCGATCAGCGCCTGCAGCAGTTGCACGCCGAGGCCTTTGCCGCGCTGGTCGTCGCGCACGTAGACGGAGTGCTCGACGGTGCCGCGGAAGCCCTCGAAGGGTCGCCAGTCGCCGTAGGAGGCGTAGCCGAGCACTTCGCCGGCGGCGTCGCTCGCCACCAGGATCGGGTGGCCCTGGCGGGCGCGGGTGTCGAACCAGGCCTGGCGGTTGGCCAGGTCCACCGGGGTTTCGTTCCAGATCGCCGTGGTATTGCCCACGGCGTCGTTGTAGATGGCGAGGATGCCGGGCAGGTCGGCGACGCCGGCGTCGCGGATCGAAGCGCTCATGGCCGGCCTCAGGCGATGGGCTGGTGGACGGTCACCAGCTTGGTGCCGTCGGGGAAGGTGGCCTCCACCTGGATGTCCGGGATCATCTCCGGCACGCCCTCCATCACCTGCTCGCGGTTCAGCAGGGTGGTGCCGTAGTGCATCAGCTCGGCGACGCTGCGGCCGTCGCGCGCGCCCTCCAGCAGGGCGGCGGAGATCAGCGCCACCGCCTCCGGGTAGTTCAGCTTGAGACCGCGTGCCAGCCGGCGCTCGGCGAGCAGGCCGGCGGTGAAGATCAGCAGCTTGTCTTTCTCGTGGGGGGACAAGTCCATCTCAGGTACTCCAGATGCGTGGGGGAACGGCCTCGCGGCCGAGCAGCGCCGGCCGCAGCAGGCGCCAGAGTTCGATCAGCCAGGCTCGCGCGTGCAGCGCCTCGTCGGCCAGGCAGCGCGCCACCAGCAGGCCGCCGGGCAACTGGCTGAGGTTGCCGCGGCCGGCGCAGGGGAGCGCGCGGCAGCGTTGCAGCAGGTCGGTGTCGATCTCGCCGCTGGCGACCAGGGTCGCCAGCACCGGATGCCCGGCGAGGCCGATCGGCGAGTCGAGCAGGCGGTCGCCGCCGTCGATGCGCTGGCGCTCGTGCCAGAGCAGGCGGTCGTCGCGACGGATGTCCAGGGCCGCGACGAAGTGGCCGCTGGCGAAGCGCTCGCCGCTGGCCGGGCGGCCGAGCGCGACCATGTCCCAGTAGAACAGGCGGGCGTCGCCGCGCAGCTGGATACGGGTTTCCAGTTCGGCCTGGGCGCCGGCGAAGACGATGCTTTCCTGCGGCAGCCATTCCAGGGTGGCGCCGGGCTCCAGGTGGATCTCCAGGGTCTGCCGCGACGGGCAGGCGGCGCGGTACCACTTGGCTGCGCCGGGGCTGGTGAGCTGGGCCCAGGCGCGTTCGCCGAGGCGCACGTCGAAGGCCAGGCTGTCGCCGCCGGCGATGCCGCCGGGCGGATGCACGAGGATGTGCTGGCAGACTTCCGGGCCTTCGGCGTAGAGGTGCTTCTGCACCCGCAGCGGTCCGGCGTGGCGCCGCGTCACCGGGCGGGTGGCGTCGCCGGCGCGGGCGTAGGCCAGCTCCAGTTGGGCGTGCCAGGCGGGGTGGAAGCTCAGGTCGGGGAGGGCGGCGGTCATCGGTCGGGTCAGGCCAGGGCCTTGCGCATGAACACGCGGCGGAATCCCTCTTCCTGGCGGCGTTCGTATTCGAGGTAGCCGACCCTGGCGTAGAGCTCGATGTTTTCCGTCATCCGCTCATTGGTGTAGAGGTACAGCGAGCGGTAGCCGAGGCTCGTTGCGTCGCGCTCGGCACGCTCCAGCAGTTGTCGGCCGATGCCCTGGCCCTTGCATTCGGGAAGCACGGCGAGGTTGTCGACGAGGAAGCCGTCGGCGGTTTCCCGCGTCACCAGCAGGCCGACCGGCTGGCCGTCGTGCTCGGCGATGAGGACCCGGTCGCTGGCGATCACCTCGTGGTAGTCCTGGGTCATCGGCCAGGGCTTGCGGCCGATCACCGCGATCCACGGGGCATAGGCGGCGGCGACGCAGAGCGCGGCGAAGCCCGCGTCGGCCTGGACGGCCGGGCGCAGAGTGACGGTCATTTCGACCTCCTGCGGAAAGACGAGGGCATAGAGATTGCCAGCGCAGGCCCCGGTTGCGCCAGCGGCAGTGTGTCCCAGTCCGTTCAAATCGCCACCAGCCCGCGCACGCCCTCGCTCTCCATGTCGCGGCCGCGGCCCTGCTGGACGATCTCGCCGCGCGCCATCACCAGGTATTGGTCGGCCAGTTCGGCGGCGAAGTCGTAGAACTGCTCGACCAGCAGGATCGCCATGTCGCCGCGCGCCGCCAGGCTGCGGACGACCGCGCCGATCTCCTTGATCACCGAAGGCTGGATGCCTTCCGTGGGTTCGTCGAGGATCAGCAGTCGCGGCTGGCTGGCCAGGGCGCGGCCGATCGCCAGTTGCTGCTGCTGGCCGCCGGAGAGGTCGCCGCCGCGGCGCTGTTTCATTTCGCGCAGGACCGGGAACAGCTCGTAGATGAAGTCCGGCACCGCCCGGGCGTCCCTGGCGCTGAAACGGGACAGTCCCATCAGCAGGTTCTCTTCCACCGTCAGCCGGGGGAAGATTTCCCGTCCCTGCGGCACGTAGGCGATCCCGGCGCGGACCCGCTGGTGCGGCCTGAGTCCGGTGAGCGAGCGGCCTTCCCAGGCGACCTGGCCCTCGCGGGCCGGGACCAGGCCCATCAGGCAGCGCAGCAGGGTGGTCTTGCCCACCCCGTTGCGACCGAGCAGGCAGGTCACCTCGCCCACCTTCGCCTCGAAGCTCAGGCCACGGAGGATATGGCTACCGCCGTAGTACTGGTGGAGCTTGTCGACTTGCAGCATGGTTCTCTTCCATTTGTCCCGTGATGGTTCTTCACTGCGATTCCCAACCTGGCTCGGCGGATAACCGCGAGCGGTCATTCGCCCTACGCGACGGGCGCCACTTGGCAGGCGCTACCCGCCGAGCGGATGGCTGGCGTCAGCGACCGAGGTAGACCTCGATCACCTGTTCGTCGGCCTGTACCTCCGCCAGCGAGCCTTCGGCCAGCACGTGGCCCTGGTGCAGCACGGTGACATGGTCGGCGATGCTGCCGACGAAACCCATGTCGTGCTCCACCACCATCAGCGAGTGCTTGCGCGCCAGGGACTTGAACAGCTCGGCGGTGAATTCGGTCTCGGCATCGGTCATGCCCGCCACCGGCTCGTCGAGCAGCAGCAACTGCGGTTCCTGCACCAGCAGCATGCCGATCTCGAGGAACTGCTTCTGGCCGTGGGACAGCAAACCCGCCGGACGCTGCCGCGACTCCAGCAGGCGGATGGTGGCGAGCACCTCCTCGATGCGTTCCCTCTGCGTGCCGTCGAGCCGCGCGCGCAGGCTGGCCCACACCGACTTGTCGGCCCTCTGCGCCAGTTCGAGGTTCTCGAACACGCTCAGGGCCTCGAACACCGTGGGCTTCTGGAACTTGCGGCCGATCCCGGCCTGGGCGATCTGCACCTCGCTCATGCGGGTCAGGTCGAGGGTGTCGCCGAAATACGCGGTACCGCTCTGCGGGCGGGTCTTGCCGGTGATCACGTCCATCAGGGTGGTCTTGCCGGCGCCGTTGGGGCCGATGATGCAGCGCAATTCGCCGACGCCGATGTACAGGGTCAGGTCGCGCAGGGCCTTGAAGCCGTCGAAGCTGACGTTGATGTCTTCCAGGCTGAGGATGGTGCCGTGGCGCGCGTCCAGCCGGCCGCTGGTGGCGGCGCCCAGGCCGATGGCGTCGCGGCCGCTGCCGGCGGTATCGAGGCCGGGGTGGAAGGCCGGTTCGAGCATCAGGTGCGGGGTGGTCCTCATTGCTCCTTCTCCTTGCGCAGCAGGCCGAGCAGGCCGCGCGGCAGGTACAGGGTGACGACGATGAACAGCGCGCCGAGGAAGAACAGCCAGTATTCCGGGAAGGCCACGGTGAACCAGCTCTTCGCGCCGTTCACCACGCCGGCGCCGAGCAGCGGGCCGAGCAGGGTGCCGCGTCCGCCGAGGGCGACCCAGACGGCGGCCTCGATGGAGTTGGTCGGCGACATCTCGCTGGGGTTGATGATCCCCACCTGCGGCACGAACAGCGCGCCGGCGAGGCCGCAGAGCACCGCGCTCAGGGTCCAGACGAAGAGTTTGTAGCCGCGCGGGTCGTAGCCGCAGAACATCAGGCGGTTCTCGGCGTCGCGCAGCGCGGTGAGGACCCGGCCGAACTTGCTTCGCGCCAGGCGCCAGCCGAGCAGCAGGCTGGCCGCGAGCAGCGCGACGGTGGCGAGGAACAGGGCGGCGCGGGTGCCCGGCGCGGTGATCGGGAAGCCGAGGATGCTGCGGAAGTCGGTGAAGCCGTTGTTGCCGCCGAAACCGGTCTCGTTACGGAAGAACAGCAGCATGCCGGCGAAGGTCAGGGCCTGGGTCATGATCGAGAAGTACACGCCGCGGATCCGCGAGCGGAAGGCGAAGTAGCCGAAGGCGAAGGCCAGCGCGCCGGGCACCAGCACCACCAGGCACAGCGCCCAGAGGAAGTGCTGGGTGCCGGCCCAGTACCAGGGCAGTTCGTTCCAGGAAAGGAAGGTCATGAACGCCGGCAGGCTGTCGCCGGAGGCCTGGCGCATCAGGTACATGCCCATGGCGTAGCCGCCGAGGGCGAAGAACAGCCCGTGGCCGAGGGACAGCAGGCCGGCGTAGCCCCAGACCAGGTCGAGGGCGAGGGCGACGATGGCGTAGCAGAGGATCTTGCCGGTCAGGGTCAGGCTGTAGGCCGAGAGGTGCAGCGCGCTGTCCGCCGGCAGCAGGTGCAGCAGCGGCATGGCCAGCAGCGTGGCGAAGGCTGCGCCGAGCGCGATAGCGGTGACGCGGCCGCCGGCCCGGCGGGCGAGGGTGACGGTGAGTGGCTGGTTCAATCGATGACCCTCCCTTTCAGGGCGAACAGTCCCTGCGGGCGTTTCTGGATGAACAGGACGATCAGCGCGAGGATCAGGATCTTGCCCAGCACCGCGCCGATCTGCGGTTCGAGGATCTTGTTCGCCACGCCGAGGCCGAAGGCGGCGAGGACGCTGCCGGCGAGCTGGCCGACGCCGCCGAGTACCACCACCAGGAAGGAGTCGATGATGTAGCCCTGGCCGAGGTCCGGGCCGACGTTGCCGACCTGCGACAGGGCTACCCCGCCGAGCCCGGCGATGCCCGAGCCGAGACCGAAGGCGAGCATGTCCACGCGCCCTGTGGGCACCCCGCAGCAGGCCGCCATGTTGCGGTTCTGGGTCACCGCGCGGACGTTCAGGCCGAGCCGCGTGCGGTTCAGCAGCAGCCAGGTGAGGAGCAGCACGAACAGGGCGAAGCCGATGATGACGATGCGGTTCCACGGCAGCACCAGGTTCGGCAGCACCTGGATGCCGCCGGACAGCCAGGCCGGGTTGGCTACCTCGACGTTCTGCGCGCCGAACAGCATCCGCACCAGTTGGATCAGCACCAGGCTGATGCCCCAGGTGGCGAGCAGGGTTTCCAGCGGCCGGCCGTAGAGATGGCGGATCACCGTGCGCTCCAGGGCCATGCCGATGGCGGCGCTGACGCAGAACGCCACCGGTAGCGCCAGCAACGGGTAGAGCGCCAGCCATTCCGGCGCCAGGCGCTGGAACAGCAGTTGCACCACGTAGGTGGAGTAGGCGCCGAGCATGAGCATTTCGCCGTGGGCCATGTTGATCACCCCGAGCAGGCCGTAGGTGATCGCCAGGCCGAGCGCCGCGAGCAGCAGGATCGAGCCCAGCGACAGGCCACTGAAGGCCTGGCCGAGCAGGTCGCCGACCAGCAGCCGGCGCTTGACCTGGGCCAGGCTGGTGGCGGCGGCGATGCGCACGCCTTCCTCCGGTTCCACCGCCGGGTCGAGCAGGTTCTCCAGGCGGGTTCGCGCCAGCGGATCGCCGGACTCGCCGAGCAGGCGCACGGCGGAAAGGCGTAGCGCCGGGTCGGGATCGCCGAGTTGCAGGTTGGCCAGGGCCAGGCCGAGGGCTTCCTTCACGCCAGCGTCGCTCTCGATCCGCAGGCGCGCTTCGAGCAGCGGCCGTTGCGCGGCCTTGGCGGTTTTCTGCAACTGCTGCGCGGCGGCCTGCCGCAGCGGCACTTCGTTGGCCACCAACTGGTGGCTGGCCAGGGCGGTGTTGAGCAGGCCGCGCAGGCGATTGTTCAGGCGCAGCGGCTTCGGCTCGCCGTCCGGCAGGGCGTCGCCTTCGGCGGCCTGGAAACGCTGGTCGGCGCCGAGGATGAATGGCTGCTGGCGGCTGTCCAGCGCAATGCGGTTGTGGCGCAGCGCTTCGAGAAAGGCCAGGCGATCGGCGTCGGGCGTCGCCGCCCAGTGTTCGAGCAGGTGGGCGCGACCGCCGTTGTCGGCAGCGGCGAAGTCCTGCGCCGGTCCGGCGTAGGCCGTCACCGCGAGAAGGGCGGCCAGGACCAGGACACAGGCATGGAGCGGGCGGGTGAGGAGGGCAAGGGGCATGCTGGGGTTCCTGGGCGACGTGCGGTATGGCCGGTCCCCCGCCCTCTCCCTGAAGGACGAGGGGGCCGTTAGGCGCGCGACCGGGGCGTTCCCGTTCCGTTCAGGGGAACGCCTGGTCAGGGGGGCAGGGTTCTTCACGGCAGAACTCAGTTGCTCTTCAGCGCATGCTCCGGCTTCTTCTCGTTGCCCGGGATGAACGGGCTCCAGGGTTGCGCGCGAAGCGGCTCGGGGGTCTTCCAGACCACTTCGAACTGGCCGTCGTCCTGGATCTCGCCGATCATCACCGGCTTGTGCAGGTGGTGGTTGCTCTTGTCCATGACCAGCGTGTAGCCGGATGGCGCCTTGAAGCTTTGCCCGGCCATCGCCTCGCGAACCTTGTCGACCTCGGTGCTGCCGGCCTTTTCCACGGCCTGCGCCCACATGTGGATGCCGACGTAGGTGGCTTCCATGGGGTCGTTGGTCACCGCGGTGCCGTAGTTCGGCAGGTTCTTTGCCTTGGCGTAGGCTTTCCAGTCGGCGACGAACTTCTCGTTGACCGGATTGCTCACCGACTCGAAGTAGTTCCATGCCGCGAGGTTGCCGACCAGCGGCTTGGTGTCGATGCCGCGCAGTTCTTCCTCGCCTACGGAGAAGGCCACCACCGGTACCTCGGTGGCTTCCAGGCCCTGGTTGGCCAGTTCCTTGTAGAAGGGCACGTTGGAGTCGCCATTGACGGTGGAGACCACCGCGGTCTTGCCGCCTGCGGCGAACTTCTTGATGTCGGCGACGATGGTCTGGTAGTCGCTGTGGCCGAACGGCGTGTAGACCTCCTGGATGTCCTTGTCGTCCACGCCCTTGCTGTGCAGGAAGGCGCGCAGGATCTTGTTGGTGGTGCGCGGGTAGACATAGTCGGTGCCGAGCAGGAAGAAGCGCCTGGCGCCGCCGCCGTCCTCGCTCATCAGGTACTCCACCGCCGGGATCGCCTGCTGGTTCGGCGCCGCGCCGGTATAGAAGACGTTCGGCGAGAGTTCCTCGCCCTCGTACTGGACCGGGTAGAACAGCAATCCGTTGAGTTCCTCGAACACCGGCAACACCGATTTGCGCGACACCGAGGTCCAGCAACCGAAGACCACCGCGACCTTGTCCTGGGTCAGCAACTGGCGGGCCTTTTCCGCGAACAGCGGCCAGTTCGACGCGGGATCGACCACCACCGCCTCCAGCTTCCTGCCGTTGACCCCGCCCTTGGCGTTGATCTCGTCGATGGTCATCAGGGCCATGTCCTTCAGCGAGGTCTCGGAGATCGCCATGGTCCCGGACAGCGAGTGGAGGATGCCGACCTTGATGGTTTCGGCGGCCTGGATGGACCAGGACAGGCCCATGGAAGCGATGGACGCGGACAGCGTGAAGGCCTTGAGCAGACTGCGACGTTTCATTGGTGTTGTTCTCCATTCACCAGCGGTCGGGGCGGCAGTTTTCAGGAGGCGTCGTGCTTGTCGTCGGGCATCCGTCCGGTGGACGGCGGGGTGCGCACTGCGGCCTGGATCTCTTCGTCGAGGCTCCAGAGCAAAGGCTGTGCCTCTTCTTGGCGCTGGCCGGTATCGGTCGGCGAAAAGGCGCCGCGAGTCGCCGGGGAAGCATGCCGAGCAGGTCTGGCTATGCCGGGGAAGGCTGCGTTTTCAACGGGTTTTCGCCGGATATCGACGGAGAAGGCGCCGTGGGCTCCGGAAGGGGAGGCGTCGCGCTGACCTCCCTCCTTGCCGCCGGCGGCGCGTCCATGGGTACGCCGTCGCTCCGTCCTGGCACCACCGCGGTGCGTCAGGGCGCGGCATCCAGGGCGTTCGCCTCAGGCTGGTGCGCTCAGCCTGGGAACAGCGAACCCTTCAGGCCGGTGACGATGATCTGCGCCGCCAGTGCGCAGACGAACAGGCCCATCAGGCGACTGACGATCTGTAGCCCCTGGTCGCCAAGCAGGCGTTCGATGCGGTCGGAAAGATAGAGCGTGGTGCCGAGGGTCAGGCAGGCGAGGAAGATCGCCACCAGGGAGATCAGCTTGGCCTCCCAGCCCTGGCCGACGCCCATCACCAGCAGCGCGCCGATGGTGCCGGGGCCGACGGTGAGAGGAATGGTCAGCGGGACGATGGTCACGTCCTGCTGCACGTTGTCGCTCTGCACCGCCGCGCGACCCTGGGCCATGCCCAGCGCGGAGATGAACAGCACGCTGCCGGCGCCGATGCGGAAGGCGTCGGCGGTGATACCGAAGAGGATGAAGATGTAGCGGCCGAACAGGTACAGCGCGACGCTGGCGATCAGCGCCGCCAGGGCCACCCGCCAGGCCATGCGCTTGCGGTCGCGCGGGCCGAAGCCGCGGCTGAGGCTGATGAAGCAGGACAGCACGAAGAAGGGGCTATAGAGCACCAGCATCTTCAGGTAGACGCTGAACAGCAAATGCATGGAGGCGCTTCCGGTCCGGGTGTGGGCATGAGCATAGCGTGCGACGGGCCGGTGCGATGTCCGGCGGGTTGGCAATATGCCGGTTCGCGTGGCATGTGACAACGAGGCCGGATGTCGGCGGATAACGCCGTTGGCGTTATGCGCCCT
>NZ_KV819937.1:487089-568551 GCF_001815235.1 Pseudomonas sp. HMSC065H01
GGATAACGCCGTTGGCGTTATGCGCCCTACGGGAGGCGGGACCACCGGGGCGTAGGGCGAATAACCGCGTGCGGTTATCCGCCGTGGCGGAAGTGGCGGTATCGGCGGATAACGCCGTTGGCGTCATGCGCCCTACGGGAGCCGGGACCACCGGGGCGTAGGGCGAATAGCCGCGTGCGGTTATCCGCCGTGGCGGAGGCCGGGTGCAGCGCCGGAGCACGTCGCTGCCCTCAGGAGGGCAGGGCGTCGCCCTGGCGGCGGCGATCGCGTTCGCCGACCCAGTAGGCGATCAGCTCACGCAATTGCGACAGCTCCACCGGCTTGGCCATGTGCCCGTCCATGCCGACCAGCCGCGCGCGTTCCTTGTGTTCGCTGAGGATGTGCGCGGTGAGCGCCACCACCGGGGTATGCGGGCGCTGTTCGTGGGCTTCCCAGGCGCGGAGCTGCTCGGTGGCGGAGAAGCCGTCCAGAACCGGCATCTCGCAGTCCATCAGCACCAGGTCGTACTGGGTCGCCTTCATCGCGCTGAGCGCCTCCTGGCCGTTGCTGGCGGTGTCCGGCTGGAGGTTGAGCTTGTTCAACATGCCGCGGATGACCTTGGTGGAGATGCTGTTGTCCTCGGCGACGAGGATCCGGAAGTCGCTCGGCAGGCTCGGCGCCTGCGCTTCCTTGGCCGGTTGCAGGTAGTTGGTGACGCCGCTGACGCCGCGCTGGGCGAGTTCGTCGGCGAGGGTCGCCTTCAGCGTGTAGCCGGCCACCGGCTTGGCCAGGATGCGCTTGATCCCGGCGTTGCGGGCGATGATCTTGCTCGGCGCGTTGCTGATCCCGGTGAGCATGATCAGCAGGATGTCGTGGTTGAGGTTGGGGTCTTCCTTGATCTTCGCCGCCAGTTGCATGCCGGTCATGCCGGGCATGTCCTGGTCGAGCAGGACCACGTCGAAGTACTCGCGCAGGTGCGCCTTGGTGCGCAACTGGGCCAGCGCCTCCTTGCCGGACGACACCGCGCTGACGTTCAGGCCCCAGCCGCTGCACTGCTGCACCAGCACCTTGCGGCAGGTTTCGTTGTCGTCCACCACCAGCAGCCGGGCGCCCTGCAGCGGGCCGTCGAGGTCGGCGGTGGGGTTCTCCAGCTGCTGCGGGTCGAGCGGCAGGGTCAGCGACAGGGTGGTGCCCTGGCTGCTGCCGGACTGGATGCCGAACTCCCCGCCCATCAGCCGCACCAGTTGGCGGGCGATGATCAGGCCGAGGTGGCTGCCGAGCTTGCTGGCGGAAAGGAAGTCGCCGCTGTGCAGCTCGGCGGTGAGCAGCGCCTCGCGCTCCTTGGCGTCGAACGGGTGGCCGCTGTCCTGCACGGCGATGCGCAGGCGTGGCGTCTCGCCCTGGTGGTCGAGGGCCACCACCAGCAGGATCTCGCCTTCCTCGGTCTGCTTGAACGCGTTGTCCAGCAGGCTCAGGACCACCTGGCGCAGGCGCGTCGGATCGCCGCCGATGACCCGCGGCACCTGCGGCTGGGTGAAGCTGATCAGCTCGATGCGCTGCTGCTCGGCCTTGACCCGGAAGATATCCAGGCAGTCCTCGATCAACGCGTTGAGGTCGAACTGCACTTCGTCCAGCTCGATCTGCCCGGACTCCAGCTTGGAGATGTCGAGGATCTCGTTGATCAGCGTGAGCAGCTCGTTGCCGGCGCTGTGGATGGTCTGCACGTAGTCGCGCTGCTTCGCCGACAACGGGGTGCCGAGGAGCAGTTCGGTCATCCCCAGCACGCCGTTCATGGGCGTGCGGATCTCGTGGCTGATCTTGGCCAGGAACTCGGCCTTGGTCTGCAATTCCGCGGTGTGCGCCGCCTCGCTGGTGCGCTGTTGCAGGTTGAGCTGCTGGATCAGCCGCTGGCGTTCGGTGAGCGAGACGCTCAGGACCAGCCCGGCGAGGGTGGCGAAGCTGAACACGCCGAGCACCAGCCAGCCCGGATCGAGTTGCTTGGTGCCGAACAGTACCGGCAGGAACACCATGAAGCCGGCGTTGAACACGATCATCCCGGCAACGATCAGGCGCGCCGGCTGGTAGCCGCGATACCAGTGCCAGGCCGCGATCAGCGGGACGCTGAGCGAACTGAGGATCACCAGCAGGTAGATCAGCCAGCTGAACCAGAGTTGCTGGGTGAAGGCGATGATCGCGCCGACCGCCAGGATCAACAGCGCCTCGCCTTGCAGGAGGCGGTTCAGGCGGCTTTCCGCAGTGCCGCGGAAGAAGCTGCAGGCGAACCACAGCAGGCTCACCGCGGCGCCGAGGGCGCCGAGGTCG
The DNA here is from genome assembly GCF_001815235.1 of Pseudomonas sp. HMSC065H01. Taxonomy (NCBI): domain Bacteria; kingdom Pseudomonadati; phylum Pseudomonadota; class Gammaproteobacteria; order Pseudomonadales; family Pseudomonadaceae; genus Pseudomonas; species Pseudomonas sp. HMSC065H01. The sequence goes on from NZ_KV819937.1 coordinate 489,391, forward strand.
GCGGTCAGCGACTGGTTGAACTTGAGTCCCGGCAGCCAGAACGCCACCAGCCCCAGGTTCGCCGCGGCGCAGACCGCCAGCGCCGCGTGCACCGCCGCCAGCCACAGGCTGCTGGCGCTGCGCGAGTAGGCGAAGCGGATCAGGTTGTACATCAGCAGCAGGAGCATGCCGCCGAGCAGCATGCCGAAGGCGTAGGCGGGCTTCTCCAGGCCGACCAGGCCGGCTTCGTCGATCTGGTCGAACCAGGCCATCAGCGGATGGTTGGAGGTCATCCGCACGTACAGGGTCATCGGTTTGCCGTCGACCGGCAGCGAGAACAGGTAGGAGCGCGAGGGCAGCGGGCGCTCCTGGAACGGTCGCGACTCGCCGGTGTGCTGGTCCCGCACCAGTTGGCCGTCCTGCACCAGGTAGTAGTCCAGGTACTGCACCCGCGGGGCGAAGATCCACAGCCAGCTCGGCACCTTCTGCGCGGGAAGCTGGACCTGCAGCCAGACCGCCTGGGGGCTGGCGGGGAAGATGAAGGAGCGCTTGGCCAGCGGGCGGAACTGCTCCTTGCGCTGGAGGACGTCGGCGATCCGCAGTTGCGCGCTCTCGTCGCGCAGCAGGCGCCAGTTCTGGTTGACGCTGGGGGTGGTGGCGGTGGTTTGCAGGGGAACGCTGGAAACGCCGGCGTCGTCCGCGACCGCCGGCGACATCGGACCGAGCAGAAGCAGCAGGAAGCTGACGAGTAGTCCTATGGCGATCCGAAGCCGTACCACGGCGAAGTCCCTTCGAAGGTGAATGGCCGGATTATAGCCAAGTGGCCGTGGCAACGGCATAGGCCGCGGAAGCGCCGTGCGGCGCCCGCGGCTTCGGGCCCGGTCAGGACTCGCCGCGCTCGCGGGCGATGGCACGGTAGCCGATGTCCTTGCGGTAGAAGCAGCCGTTCCAGCGGATCTTCTCGGCCAGGCGATAGGCCTGTTGCTGGGCGGCGGACACGCTCTCGCCGATGGCGGTGGCACAGAGCACGCGGCCGCCGGAGGTGACCACCTGGCCATCCTTCAGCGCGGTGCCGGCGTGGAACACCTTGCCGTCCAGCGCGGCGGCCTCGGCCAGGCCTTCGATGACCTCGCCCTTGGCGTAGTCGCCCGGATAGCCGCCGGCGGCCAGTACCACGCCCACGGTCGGACGCGGGTCCCAGGTCGCCTCGACCTTGTCCAGCGCCTTGGCCAGGGCGGCCTCGACCAGCAGGACCAGGGAGGACTCCAGGCGGACCATGATCGGCTGGGTTTCCGGATCGCCGAAGCGGCAGTTGAATTCGATGACCTTGGGCGCGCCGCTCTTGTCGATCATCAGGCCGGCATAGAGGAAGCCGGTATAGACGTTGCCTTCCTCGGCCATGCCGCGCACGGTCGGGTAGATCACTTCGTCCAGCACCCGCTGGTGGACCTCGGCGGTGACCACCGGGGCCGGCGAGTAGGCGCCCATGCCGCCGGTGTTCGGCCCGCTGTCGCCATCGCCGACGCGCTTGTGGTCCTGGCTGGTGGCCATCGGCAGCACGTTCTGGCCGTCGACCATGACGATGAAGCTGGCCTCCTCGCCATCGAGGAACTCCTCGATCACCACGCGCGAGCCGGCGTCGCCGAAGGCATTGCCGGCGAGCATGTCGCGCACGGCGGCTTCGGCTTCGTCCAGGTTCATGGCGACGATCACGCCCTTGCCCGCGGCCAGGCCATCGGCCTTGATGACGATGGGTGCGCCCTGCTCGCGCAGGTAGGCCAGGGCCGGCTCGACCTCGGTGAAGTTGCGATAGGCGGCGGTGGGGATCCGGTGGCGGGCGAGGAAGTCCTTGGTGAAGGCCTTCGAGCCTTCCAGCTGGGCGGCGCCGGCGGTCGGGCCGAAGATATCCAGGCCGCGCTCGCGGAACAGGTCGACCACGCCTGCCACCAGCGGCGCCTCGGGACCGACGATGGTCAACTGGACGTTCTTCGCGGCGAAGTCGGCCAGTTGCTCCAGGGCCAGCACGTCGATGGCGACGTTCTCGCACTTGGCTTCGGTGGCGGTGCCGGCGTTGCCCGGGGCGACGAAGACCTTCGCCACGCGCGGGTCCTGGGCGACTTTCCAGGCCAGGGCATGTTCACGACCGCCGCTGCCGATGATGAGTACGTTCATGGGGTTCTCCTGGCGCAACGGCGGGTAACGCGCCGCGTTATCCGCCCTGCGTGAAATTCGTGGGTAGGGCGGCTGACCGCATCGCGCTCAGCCGCCGTGATACTCAATGGCGGAAATGGCGCATGCCAGTGAACACCATCGCGATATCCGCCTCGTCGGCCGCCGCGATCACTTCGTTGTCGCGCATCGAGCCGCCCGGCTGGATCACCGCGGTGATGCCGGCCTTGGCCGCGTTGTCGATGCCGTCGCGGAACGGGAAGAAGGCGTCGGAAGCCATCACCGCGCCTTTCACTTCCAGGCCGGCGTGCTCGGCCTTGATCGCGGCGATCCGTGCGGAGTTGACCCGGCTCATCTGGCCGGCGCCGACGCCGACGGTCTGGCGGTTCCTGGCGTAGACGATGGCGTTGGACTTGACGAATTTGGCCACCTTCCAGGCGAAGATCAGGTCGTGGATCTCCTGCTCGGTGGGCGCGCGGCGAGTGACGATCTTCAGGTCCTCGGCCTTGATCATGCCGATGTCGCGGCTCTGTACCAGCAGGCCGCCGTTGACCCGCTTGAAGTCCCAGCCCGGGGCGCGCTCGGCTGGCCATTCGCCGCATTCGAGCAGGCGTACGTTGGCCTTGGCGGCGACCACCTCGCGGGCGGCGGCGGAAATCTTCGGCGCGATGATCACCTCGACGAACTGGCGCTCGACGATGGCCTTGGCGGTTTCGCCGTCCAGCTCGCGGTTGAAGGCGATGATGCCGCCGAACGCCGATTCGCTATCGGTGGCGTAGGCCAGGTCGTAGGCCTTGCGGATGCCGCCTTCGTCTTCCGGCACCACGGCGACGCCGCAGGGGTTGGCATGCTTGACGATCACGCAGGCCGGCTTGAGGAAGCTCTTCACGCATTCCAGGGCGGCGTCGGTGTCGGCGACGTTGTTGAACGACAGTTCCTTGCCCTGCAACTGGATGGCGGTGGAGACGCTGGCCTCGCCCTTCTTCGCCTCGACGTAGAACGCCGCGCTCTGGTGCGGGTTCTCGCCGTAGCGCATTTCCTGGGCCTTGACGAACTGGCTGTTGAAGGTGCGCGGGAAGGCGCCGCGGTCGGCGGTGCCTAGGGTATCGCGGGTCTGGTCGATGGTACCCAGGTAGTTGGCGATCATGCCGTCGTAGGCGGAGGTGTGCTCGAACGCCTTGAGGGCCAGGTCGAAACGCTGGGCGTAGGTCAGGCCGCCGGCCTTGAGGGATTCGATCACGGCGGCGTAGTCGCCGGCATTGACCACGATGGCGACATCCTTGTGGTTCTTCGCCGCCGAACGGACCATGGTCGGCCCGCCGATGTCGATGTTCTCGATGGCGGTAGGCAGGTCGCAGTCGGGCCGGGCCACCGTGGCCTCGAAGGGATACAGGTTGACCGCCACCAGGTCGATCGGCTTGATGCCGTGCTGCTCCATGACCGCGCCGTCGAGGTCGCGGCGACCGAGGATACCGCCATGCACCTTCGGGTGCAGGGTCTTCACCCGACCGTCCATCATTTCCGGGAAGCCGGTGTAGTCGGCCACTTCCACGGCAGAGATGCCGTTGTCCCGGAGCAGCTTGTAGGTGCCGCCGGTGGAAAGGATTTCCACGCCGAGGGCGACCAGCTCACGGGCGAAGTCGACGACGCCGGTCTTGTCGGAAACGCTGATCAGCGCGCGGCGGATGGGCAGGCGGGTGGTTTGGTCGGTCATTGCAAGGGTCCTGAGGGCTGGCTTCCGGCCGCGGGTGCCGGCCGGGACGCGCGCCCTTGGCCGGAGCCCGCCGCCGCTCTTAAAGAAGATCGTATTGCTTGAGTTTCTTGCGCAGGGTCCCGCGGTTCAGGCCGAGTAGCTCGGAGGCCTTGGTCTGGTTCCCCTTGACGTGGTTCATGACGGTTTCCAGCAGCGGCGCTTCGACTTCGCAGAGCACCATGTTGTAAACGTCCGTGACCGGCTGCCCTTCGAGGTGGGCGAAGTAGTTGTGCAATGCCTTCTCCACGCTGTCGCGCAGGGTCTGCCCTTCTTGCGTCGGCGTGGTGAGGTGCTGTTTCAGGTTGGCGTTGTCGCTCACGGGCGTTGTTCCACTCACTAAAGTCTCGGTCGTCATCGTTGTCATGCGGCCACCCCTGTTCCGTTGTTCTGGCGCTCGGCGAAGAACTGCCTGACGCTGGCGCACTGCGCATCCGTGTCCTGCAAGCGATTGAACTGGGCGCGGAATTCCCTTGCGCCCGGCAGAGTCGCGAGATACCACCCCACATGCTTGCGGGCGATCCGCACACCCATTTCTTCCCCATAAAAAAGGTGCAGCTCCGCGAGGTGTTCGAGCAGGATGCTCTGCACTTCGGGAAGCGGCGCCGCCGGCAGGTGCTCGCCGGTCCGCAGGTAATGGTCGATCTCGCGGAAAATCCACGGTCTTCCCTGGGCGGCCCGACCGATCAGCAGGGCATCCACCCCGGTCTGCTCGATGACTTTCCTGGCCTTTTCCGGCGAATCGATGTCGCCATTGGCGAACACCGGTATCGACACGGCCTGCTTGATCGCCGCGATGGTCTCGTACTCCGCCTCCCCGGTGTACAGGTCGGCGCGGGTCCGGCCATGCACCGCAAGAGCCTGGATCCCCGCCTGTTCGGCGAGCTTCGCGACGGTGACGCCGTTACGGTTGTCCCGGTCCCAGCCGGTCCGGATCTTCAGGGTGACCGGTACGTCGACCGCCCTGACCACGGCATCGAGGATCTCGGCGACCAGCGCCTCGTCCCGCAGCAGGGCGGACCCCGCTGCCTTGTTGCATACCTTCTTCGCCGGGCAGCCCATGTTGATGTCGATGATCTGCGCACCGAGTTCCACATTGCGCTGCGCGGCCTCGGCCAGCATGGCCGGATCGCCGCCGGCGATCTGCACCGAGCGCGGCTCGTCCTCGCCATCGTGGATCAGGCGCAGGCGCGACTTGCGGCTGTTCCACAGGCGGACGTCGCTGGTCACCATCTCCGATACCACCATCCCGGCGCCAAGGCGACGGCAAAGCTGACGGAACGGACGATCGGTCACCCCGGCCATCGGCGCGAGGATCAGTCTGTTGGGCAGTGTATATGGGCCGATGCGTACCACCGACATGGGGCTTCCCTGTCTTGCGGTGCTGCGAAAAAAGGGAGGGCATGATACCCGCTCTGGATGACCGGATAAAGGCTGTTTTGGATAAATTCTGAACAGCCGATTCCTTAGTTCTTACAGTTGGAAGACGAGCGGCACTTGCGCCTGGCGCTCCGCGCGAGCGGGTGGGCGTAGCGGCCCGGCGGCGACCGGCGAGGTCTTTCCGGTCACTCCGGGGAATGGAAGCTCAGGCTGTAGTTCACCGCCTTCGGACCCGGGTCGAGGATGTCCAGCGACACGTGGATCGGTACCTGCGGTGGCATTTCCGTTCGTCCGGCCAGCTCGCCGCCGAGGTACTCGCCGGGCTTGAAGCGGCGATTGGCGATGAGGTGGCCGTTGAGGTCGGCGAAGCGCAGTTCCAGCAGCGGGAACGGCTGCGAGAAGCTGGCGCGATTGTAGATGATCGCGTCGACCACCAGCGCGCCGCTGAATTCGGGATGGCTGCGGACCACCAGGTTGCTGCTCCTGATCTGCTCCACGTCGACCTTGGAGGGAAGGGTGCAGCCGATTTCCGGGCAGAGCTGGGCGAACCAGGGGCGATAGGCGTCCTGGCGCGCCAGTTCGTCGAAATGGTAGGCGATGTACTGAGCGGCGAGACCGCCCAGCGCCAGCAGGATCAGCAGCAGCCAGCCGAGACGCCGCGGCCATTGGCGCCGGGGCTTCTCCCAGGCCAGTTGCAGCGGCTCGTCGCGCAACTGGTCGAGACTCTCGACCGGCGCCTCGTCCGGTTTGCGGGCGCTGCCCAGGGGCGCGACGGACTGTTCCTCGGCGCTTTCCTCGTCGTCTTCATCCAGGGCGCTCAGGCCGTGGCGGCGCTTGCCGAGGCTGGGCTCGTCGTCATCGTCGTCATCGAGGCTGAGGCGAAGTTCCGGCGGATCCTCGGCGCGGCGCAGCGGCACGAAGGATACCCGCTCTTCCGCCAGCGGTTCGCCGAGGCTCGGTTCCTGGCGCGGATTGCCGCGCGCCGGCTGGGCCGGTTCGGCATCGGCGATCAGCGCCTCGGCCCAGCGTTCGTCATGTGGATCGCGTTCGTCGTCGCGGCGCGCCAGCAGGCTTTCCGCCGGTCGCGGGGCCTTCTCGATGCTGGAGAATTCCTGGTTCAGCTCGAATTCGTCGAGCTTGGCCAGTTCCTCGTCGAGGTTGAGGCTGTCCAGGTCGAGGTCGTCATGGATCCACAGGGTTTCGTCGCGCGGGCGCGCTGCCGGGGGCGCGGCCGAGGTGGCGGCCGCGACGCTGGGCGCGGGTGGCGGAGCGGCGGCCGGCTTCGCTTCGGCTGCCGAAGGAGCGTTCGCGCGCGGCGCGCCACCGACCTGGTGTTGCAGGGCGTTGAAGACTTTCAGGCAGGTGCCGCAGCGGACCGCGCCATTGGCGGCGCCCAGTTGCGCGTCGTTGACGCGGAAACTGGTGCTGCAATGGGGACATTGGGTGATGACGCTTTCGCTCATGCGGCGATCCGTAGGGAAAATCCGGCGGCTAGTCTACCCCAAGCTTCTTGCACGAAGGCAGTGGGGCGGGATCAGTGGTGGCTGGCGGCGCGCCATCAATCGGCGCGGCGGCGGCCGCTGATGCGGATCCAGCCTTCGCGCTCGGCGGTCGGGTCGAGATCGAAGTGTGCGGAGTAGGCCGCGCGGACCTCCGCGGCCTGCTCGGCGAGGATGCCGGACAGCGCCAGCAGGCCGCCGGGACGTACCAGGCCGGTCAGTTGCGGGGCGAGGGAAACCAGCGGGCCGGCGAGGATATTGGCGACCAGCACGTCGGCCTGTCGCTGCGGCAGGTCCGCCGGCAGGTAGACAGGGAACCGCGCGGGCTCGATACCGTTGCGCGAGGCATTGTCGCGCGAGGCTTCCAGGGCCTGTGGATCGATGTCGGTGCCGACCGCCCGTTCGGCGCCGAGCAGCAGCGCGGCGATGGCGAGGATTCCCGAGCCGCAACCGAAGTCGAGCACCTGCCGGCCGGCCAGTTCCTGGCCGTCGAGCCATTCCAGGCACAGCGCGGTGGTCGGGTGGGTGCCGGTGCCGAAGGCCAGGCCCGGATCGAGCAGCAGGTTGACCGCGTCCGGCTCGGGGGCGGCGTGCCAGCTCGGCACGATCCACAGGCGGCGGCCGAAACGCATCGGCTGGAAGTTGTCCATCCAGCTGCGTTCCCAATCCTGGTCGGCGATTTCCTCGACATGGTGCTCGGGCAGGTCGCCGCCGGTAAGCAAGGCGAGGTGGGCGAGCAGGGCGGTCTCGTCGGTGTCCGCTTCGAACAGCGCCAGCAGGTGGGTGCGCGACCACAGCGGGGTGGTGCCGAGGTCCGGCTCGAAGATCGGCTGGTCTTCGGCGTCCATGAAGGTCACGGAGACGGCGCCGACTTCGAGCAGGGCGTCTTCGTAGGTTTCGGCCTGTTCCGGGGTGATGGCCAGGCGAACTTGTAACCAGGGCATGGGGCGACCTCTGTTGCGGCTGTAAACGAAACGGGCCGCCCAGGGGCGACCCGTTTTCCACCGCGCAAGCTTACTTGAGGCTAGCCGGCGCTGCCACTCTCTGCCGTGGCCTCGCCGCGCAGTTGCGCCAGGCCGCGATTGGCCAGGTGGCAGGTACCGCCGCCGAGCACCGCCGGCAGCAGCAGGTTGAGCAGCGGCACCAGCGCCAGGAGCAGTATCAGCAGGCCGAACAGCAACAGGCTGCCGCGGCGAGCACGAAGTACGGCGAGCTGCTCGCCGGCATCGGCCAGCCCGGCCAGCGTGGCGGGCAGCAGGAAGCGGATGTTCAGGTAGGCCAGCGCCAGCAGCAGGAGTACACCGTTGTAGAGCGGAACCAGCAGGCCGACCAGGATCGATCCGGAAACGCCCAGCCAGGGTGCCAGGCGGAAGCCGGCGGCACGCCACAGCGAGATCCTTTCGCCGGAGGCAGGTGCCAGTCGCGGGTAGCGTTGGCGGACCTGTTCCTTCAGTTGTCCGAGCAGGCCGATGCGCAGGCCCAGGCGGATGCCGAAGACGATGCTGGCGGCGTACAGGACGACGAAGAACAGCGCGGCATAGCCGACGAAATAGAACGCCAGTTGCGCCAGTCCCGCCAGGCCGTTGAAGGCCGCCAGCGGATCGAAGTACGGGCCACCGCTGCCGGCCTCGATCAGCGAGCCGCTGGGGATCAGGGCGAAGTTGGCCACGCTGAATGCCGTGTACAGCGCGGCCCAGCCGCAGAGGCGGATGATCGGTTCGAAGAAATGCACGAACAGCCAGGTGCACAGCACGCTGACGAGAATGCACAGGCTCGCGGAGCGGAAGAGTGCGGCGGGTTGCAGGCTTTCCCTGAAACCCAGGGCGAAGCAGGTCGCGGCCTCGGTCGCGGCGGCCAGCGATTGGCGGTACCAGCGGCGGATGCGTTCCATGCAGGAGTCCGGTGGTGGAGGGGCGACGAGGATAGCACCGTTGGGGCGGCCGGCAGGCGGAAACGACAAGGGCCGCCCGGAGGCAGCCCTTGTGCGCAGCGACTGACGGATCAGTGCTTGTCCATACCCAGTTTCTTCTCCAGGTAATGGATGTTCACCCCGCCCTTGCAGAAGGCGGCGTCGCGCACCAGGTCCTTGTGCAGTTCGGTATTGGTCTTGATACCGTCGACGATCAACTCGTCCAGGGCATTGCGCATCCGCGCCAGCGCCTCGTCGCGGTCGGCACCGTAGGTGATGACCTTGCCGACCAGCGAGTCGTAGTTCGGCGGCACGCTGTAGCCGCTGTAGAGGTGCGAGTCGACGCGCACGCCGTTGCCGCCGGGGGCGTGGAAGTGCTTGACCTTGCCCGGGCTGGGCATGAAGGTCTTCGGGTCTTCGGCGTTGATCCGGCATTCCAGCGCATGGCCGCGGATGACCACGTCCTCCTGGCGGATCGAGAGCTTCTCGCCGGAGGCGATGCGCAGCATCTCCTTGACGATGTCGACACCGGTGACCATCTCAGATACCGGGTGCTCCACCTGCACGCGAGTGTTCATCTCGATGAAGTAGAAGCGGCCGTTCTCGTAGAGGAACTCGAAGGTGCCGGCGCCGCGGTAGCCGATCTCGATGCAGGCCTGGACGCAGCGGGCGAAGACTTCCTGGCGAGCCTTCTCGTCGATGCCGGGGGCCGGCGCCTCTTCGATCACCTTCTGGTGGCGGCGCTGCAGGGAGCAGTCGCGGTCGCCGAGGTGGATGGCGTTGCCCTGGCCGTCGGAAAGCACCTGGACTTCCACGTGGCGCGGGTTGGTCAGGAACTTCTCCAGGTAGACCATCGGGTTGCCGAACGCCGCGCCGGCCTCGGTGCGGGTCAGCTTGGCCGACTTGATCAGCTCGGATTCGTCGTAGACCACGCGCATGCCGCGACCACCGCCGCCGCCGGCGGCCTTGATGATCACCGGGTAGCCGACCTCGCGGGCGATCGCCAGGGCGGTTTCTTCATCTTCCGGCAGCGGGCCGTCGGAGCCCGGCACGGTGGGGACGCCGGCGCGCTTCATGGCGTCCTTGGCCGAGACCTTGTCGCCCATCAGGCGGATCACCTCGGCGGTCGGGCCGACGAAGGTGAAGCCGGAGCGTTCGATCTGCTCGGCGAAGTCGGCGTTCTCGGCGAGGAAGCCGTAGCCGGGGTGGATCGCGGTGGCGCCGGTGACCTCGGCCGCGGCGATGATCGCCGGGATCTGCAGGTACGACTGGGTGGCCGGGGCCGGACCGATGCACACCGATTCGTCGGCGAGCGACAGGTGCATCAACTCGCGGTCGGCGGTGGAGTGTACCGCCACCGTCTTGATCCCCAGCTCCTTGCATGCGCGAAGGATGCGCAAGGCGATTTCGCCGCGGTTGGCGATCAGCACTTTTTCCAACATCGCAGGTTCCCCGCGGCTTAGACGATGGTGAACAGCGGCTGGTCGAACTCAACCGGCTGGCCGTTCTCCACCAGGATCGACTCGATGGTGCCGCTAACTTCGGCTTCGATGTGGTTCATCATCTTCATGGCTTCGACGATGCACAGGATGTCGCCTTTCTTCACGCTCTGGCCGACTTCGACGAAGTTGGCCGAGGTCGGCGAGGCGGCGCGGTAGAAGGTGCCGACCATCGGCGAGCGAACCACGTTGCCGTTCAGCTTCGGCGCGGCCGGGGCGCTTTCCGCGGCAGCGGCGGCCGGAGCGGCGGCTGCCGGCGCCGGCGCGGCGACCGGAGCGGCGAAGGCCGGAGCCTGTGCGTACACCGGCTGGGCGGCGGTCTTGCTGTGGCGGCTGATGCGTACCGACTCTTCGCCTTCGCGGATTTCCAGCTCGTCGATACCGGACTCTTCCAGCAGCTCGATCAGTTTCTTGACTTTACGAATGTCCATTAGCGCTAGCACTCCCAGTGAGGTCAGGGGCGTTGAAGTTGTTCAAGGGCGGATTCCAGGGCCAGGCGGTAGCCTGTGGCGCCGAGACCGCAGATCACCCCTACCGCCACGTCGGAGAAGTAGGAGTGATGCCGGAAAGGTTCACGTTTGTGCACGTTCGACAGGTGCACTTCGATGAATGGGATGCTCACCGCAAGCAGCGCGTCACGTAACGCGACGCTGGTATGGGTGAATGCCGCCGGATTGATGATGATGAAGTCCACGCCTTCGTCGCGCGCGGCATGGATCCGGTCGATCAGTTCGTATTCGGCGTTGCTTTGCAGATGCAGCAGGTGGTGGCCGGCTTCGCGGGCGCGGCGCTCGAGGTCCTGGTTGATCTGCCCGAGGGTGGTCGAACCGTAGGTGCCGGGCTCGCGGGTGCCCAGCAGGTTCAGATTCGGCCCGTGCAATACGAGGAGGGTCGCCATTGTCTTGTTGATTGTCCTGTACAGGCTGCAAACGGCAAGCGGGCACTATGCCGGAATTTCCGTATGACTGTCCAGTCACTGTTAGATTGCAGTAGATCGCCGCATGTTGACCGGCAATTGCGGCAGAAGTATGTCAGCGCATGTCACTGCCGGGTAGCGGCCCGGCGCAGTCGTTCGGCGAGCCCGGCGGCGTCGATCTCTCCGATGACGCGCAAGTCGCTCCATTCGTCACCGCCCGGGGCGAAGAACAGGATCGCCGGCGGACCGAACAGGTTGTAGCGGTCCAGCAGGCCGCGCTGGGCCGGGTTGCTTTCGGTGATGTCGAAGCGCAGCAGGCGGTAGGCCGGCAGTCGTGCCTGCACCGTGGGATCGGTGAGAACCTGGCGCTCGATGACCTTGCAACTGATGCACCAGTCCGCATACCAGTCCAGCAGCACCGGCTTGCCGGCCTGACGTGCCTCGGCCAGGGCGGCGTCCAACTGCGCCGGGGTGGTCAGGTTCTGCCATTCGCCGGGCGTGCTCGGCGGCCCGGCATGGATCGACGGCACCGAGCGGCCCAGCGGATGGATCGGGTCCGACTCGCCCTGCAGGGCGCCGATCCAGGCGGCCACCGCGTAGGTCAGGAACATCAGGCCAAGCAGTTGCAGCAGGCGGCGTGCGGCGCTCTTCGGGGTGAATTCGAGGGCGCCCAGGGCCAGGCCGGCGCCGCCGGCGAGCATGCCCCAGAGCATCAGCGCCACCGGGCCGGACACCACCCGCTCCAGCAGCCACACGGCGACCGCCAGCAACAGCACGCCGAAGGCGTTGCGCACGCCATTCATCCAGGCTCCGCTCTTGGGCAGCAGGGCGCCGCCGCCGGCGCCGAACACCACCAGCGGCGTACCCATGCCCAGGCCGAGGGCGAACAGTTGCAGGCCGCCCCCCCAGGCATCGCCGCTGGCGCTGATATAGAGCAGCGAGGCGGCCAGCGGGGCGGAGACGCAGGGCGAGACCAGCAGGCTGGAAAGCACGCCGAGGGTGGCCGCGCCGAGGATCGAGCCGCCGCGCGCATCGCCGGCCAGACGGTCGAGCGGTTCGCGGATGAAGCCGGGCAGGCGCAGCTCGAAGAAGCCGAACATGGCCACGGCGAACAGCGCGAAGAACGCCGCGAATGGCACCAGTACCCAGGGCGACTGCAATTGCGCCTGGAGATTGAGGCTGGCGCCGAACATGCCCATCAGCGCGCCGAGCAGGGCGAAGCAGAGCGCCATCGGCAGCACGTAGGCGAGCGACAGGACGAAGCCGCGACCACCGCCCGGCCGGCCGCGCAGGACCACTCCGGAGAGGATCGGCAGCATCGGCAGCACGCAGGGGGTGAAGGTCAGGGTCAGGCCGGCGAGGAAGAAGAACAGCAGGCTGCGCTTGCCCTTGTGCTCGAGCGGGCCCTTGCCGGCCGCGTCGCTCGCGGCTGGCGTCGCGGCACCGCCGTCGATGTCGAAGCGCCTGGTTTCCGGGGGGTAGCAGAGGCCCTTGTCGGCGCAGCCCTGGTACGTCACCACGAGGGTATAGGGCTGCCGGGCCGGATTGTTCAGGGGAATCTTCAGGTCGACGATGTTGTAGTAGACCTCGGTATCGCCGAAGTACTCGTCGTGGTGCTGCTTGCCCGCCGGCAGCTGCACCTGGCCGAGGCTGACCTGGGCTGGCTCGACCTTGAACTGGAAGCGGTGGCGGTAGAGGTAGTAGCCCTCGGCGTTGACGAAGCGCAGCAGCACGTGCTGCGCGTCGCTGCGCTCGACGCTGGGCTTGAACGCCTGGTCGACCTTGAGGAAGCCGCCGCCATCGAGGCCGCCGCCGAGGGAGGCGCCGGGACGGCTGTCGAACAGGCCCGCGCCGGCGGGCAGGGCGACCAGCAGGAGGATCAGGGTCAGCAGGCGGCGCATGGATATCTCGTCGGATCAAAAGCCGGAATGATAGCGGAAAGCCGGGCCCGATCGAGCCCCGTGCGGCTGATCAGGTCCTGCCCCGGTTCCGCTGAGCGGTATCCGACCGGTCCGAAGCCAGACGGTTCCTCTGGCGCCTTGCGGCACGTCGCCGCAGGGTCACAGGCGGAAGGCCTGCACCGTGGTGCGCAGGTCGCCGCCCAGTTGCCGCAGTTGCTCGCCCTGTTCGCGGCTATGGCCGATCAGCCGCAGGTTTTCCCCGCCCAGGGCGTGGATGCGTTCGCTGTGCGAGCGAATCTCGCCGACCGCCTGGCTCTGCTGGGTCGAGCCTTCGGCGATGCGTTCGGCCATCACGCCGATGGTATGGATCGCGGCGACCACTTCGTCCAGCGCGCCTTCCGCCGCGCCGGCCTGTTCGGCGGTGCGTTCGGCATGCTCGACCTGGCTGCGCATGGCCTCCACCGATTGCCGCGCGGCCTGTTGCAGGCGGCCGATGAGCTGCTGGATCTCCTCGGTGGCGCCGGCGGTGCGCTGGGCCAGCGAGCGGACTTCCTCGGCGACCACGGCGAAGCCGCGGCCCTGGTCGCCGGCGCGGGCGGCCTCGATGGCGGCATTGAGGGCGAGCAGGTTGGTCTGTTCGGCGATCGAGCGGATCACCGTCAGCACGCTGCCGATGGTCGCCGACTCCTCGGCCAGGCGCTCGATCGACTGGGCGTTGCCTTGCACCTCGTCGACCAGCTCGCGCAGGCCGCCCAGGCTCTCGCCGATCACCCGCTGGCCATGCTCCACTGCCTGGCCTGCGCTGCGACTGGCGTCGGCGGTCTGGCTGGCGTCTCCGGCGACCTGCTGGATCGCCGCTTCCATGTCGCCGAGGGCGTCGCGGATCTGCCCGGTATCGCCGGCCTGGCGCTCGACCCCGGCGTGCAGGCCGCTGCTGACCTCGGCCAGGGTCTGGCTGCTGCCGGCGACCTGTTCGGCGCGGCGGTGGATCGCGCCGACCAGCTCGGCGAGGAAGCTGCGCAGGCGGTTCAGCGAATCTTCCAGGTTGCGCAGGTCCTCGGTGCGGGTACGCAGGGATATGGGGCGCGAGAAGTCGCCGTCGGCCCAGGCCGAGAGCGCCGGCACCAGTTGCCCGAGGACCCGCGCCAGGCGTCTTTGCAGGCTGTCGATGGCGAGGGCGATGAGCAGGATCAGGGCGATCATCCCACCCTGGATCAGGCGTACCTGGCCTTGCAGGCGCTGGCGTTCGCCGCGCACCTGCGGTTCCAGGGTGGCCAGGGCCTGGCGCACCGCGTCCAGTCTGGCGCCGGTGTCGGCGGACAGTTGCTGGCGACGCTCGATCAGGTCGCGGGTGCGGCGCAACTCGTCCGGATAGCGTTGCAGCAGGCTGGCGAGTTCGCGCCGCAGCGCCACGCCGCGGTCTTCGGCATTGCCGGCGCCAGCCTCGGCGTCGCCGGCCAGCCCCATCATGGCGGCGAAGTCGTCGCTGGCCGAGCGTTGCTCGTCGAGCACGCCGAGCAGCGGCAAGGCCTCGATCCGCCCGGCCTGCTCGCGCAGGTTGGCCAATTCGCGCTCGACGTCGCCGGCCAGGGCCGGGTTGGCGCTTTCCACCAGCTTGGCGCGGGCCAGGCTGAGGCGGGTCAGGTGCAGGCTGGCGAGCAGCAGCGGGGTGCGGCAGGCGCCGGCCTGGGGCTGCCCCGCCGCGGCGTCCAGGTAGGCGGACCATTGTTCCAGGTTGCCGGTGAGGTCGCGCTCGGCCTGTAGCAGCAGGCCCTGCGGGTCGCCGGCGAGCTTGCCGGCGGCGAGCAGGTCGCCGGCGCTGAATTCGCGCAACTCCGCGAGGCTTGGCGCGAGGGTCCGGGCGAGGTCCGGCGGTAGCTCCGGCAAGGCCTCGGCGAGGCTTTCCAGGGCTTGCAGCGCGGCCTGCTGGCGCACGGCGTCGCCGCTGCCGAGGTACTGGCGGATGTTGCGCGCGACCTGTTCGTCGAAGCGCTGCGACAGCTCCAGGTACTGGTCGAGCAACTGGAAGGGCCGCTCCATGGCGCGTTGCGACCACCACAGGGTGATTCCCAGGGCGAGGCAGACGGTGAGCAGGAGCAGGGTGTTGAGGTTGGTGAGTTGCTTGAGGCGCATGGCGAGTCTCGTCCGACTACGGAACGGCGAGACCGCAGGTTATTTCCGTTCGGTTACCGACTGATGACAAAAGGCCATTATCGAGCGTCGGGACGATATACCTCGATCCGGTTGCGCCCGCCGTGCTTGGCCCGGTACAGCGCTTCGTCGGCCTGCTTGGCCATGCTCTTGATATCGAGGTCCGGGGTCAGCTCGGCGATGCCGCAACTGAAGGTGCAGCGCAGGTCGGTCGGTTGCGCCGGGTAGTGGATCTCGGCGAAGCGCTGGCGAATCTCGTCGAGCACCAGGCGCGCGGCGTCCAGGTCGGTGTCCGGAAGGACCACGGCGAACTCTTCGCCGCCATAGCGGCCGATGTGGTCGGTCTTGCGCAGGCGTTGCTTGAGGAACAGCGCCAGGCCCTTGATCACCCGGTCGCCCATGGGGTGGCCGAAACGGTCGTTGACCTGCTTGAAGTGGTCGATGTCGAGCATCGCGAAGCTCAGCGGACGGCCATCGCGACGTGCGCGCAGACGGGCGTCCTCGAGCAGTTGCAGGGTATGGGTGTGGTTGTACAGGCCGGTCAGGCTGTCGCGCACCATCCGCGCCTTCAGGCTGCGCGCGCGGCTGGCGCGGGTGCGCACGGTGGCGATCAGGTGGCGCGGGCGGATCGGCTTGGTGAGGAAGTCGTCGCCGCCTTCGCTCATGGCGTCCAGCTGCTTGTCCAGGTCGTCCTCGGCGGACAGGTAGATGATCGGCACGCTGACGTGGCGCTCGTGCTGGCGGATCACCTTGGCCAATTCGGTGCCCAGGCATTCGGGCATGTACATGTCGAGGATGATCAGGTCGGGCTGGAAGTCGCTCAGCTCGGCCATCACCGACAGTGGCTCGGTGAGTGCGCGGGTGATGATCCCGGCGCTGTTGAGGACCATCTCGGTGTGCAGCGCCTGGGCCCGGGAGTCGTCGACGATCAGTACCCGGTAGGGCTCGTAGAAGCTCAGGCGGCTGAGGGTCTCGATCTTTTCCAGCACGCTGGAGGCGTCCAGGGTGCCGGTGAAGAATTCCTGGCCGCCGGCGCGGGCCGCGGCCAGGCGGGTCGGTGTGTCGGTCTCGCTGTCGCTGAAGAACAGCACCGGCAGCTTGTGTTCGAGGCCGGCCTGGGCCTCGCTGGCCAGTCGCAGGCCCATGTCGGGGCCGGCGAAGTCGACTTCCATGACGATCGCCGCCGGGTAGCGTTCGCGCATGCTGGCGCGGAAGGCGTCGGCGGTCTCGCAGCTCAGCGCCTGCAGACCGAAGAACTCCAGTTGCTGGGCCAGGCGCTCGGCGCGTTCGCGGTCCTTCAGTGCCAGGTAGACCGGTTTGCGCAACGGCGGCAGGACGGTGTGCTCGAGCTGGTCGCCATGCCGCAGGCCGGTGCGCGACAGGCGCTGCATCAACTGGTTGAGTTCGCTGATCGACTCGCTGGAAAGCCGGCCGCGGTTGGCCTCGACGACGTCCAGGGTACGGTCGATGGCACCGGCCAACTGGGCATGCTCGGCTTGCTCGAAGCGTTCGGCGTAGCGCTGCAGGCGCAGGGTGGCGTCGGCCAGTTCTTCCATGCCGTCGCTGTTCCACTCCGCGCGGGTCAGGCGTTGCCAGACCTCCAGAACCTGGCGCGCCTGGTTGATCACTCGCTGGGCGAAGTGGTGCTTCAGGCGGTCCAGGGTCGGGTCATCGTGCTCGGTCATCATGACGCGCTTCTTTCGTGGTCTTCGCGGCAGAGCGTCGCTGCGAATGATGGCTCTATGCTATCATCTATCGCCATGAAAGCCAGCGGCCGTTGGGCGGCTGACGAGAGGAGCCTTTTCTTTTCCAAATGTCATCCCCACCTGTTGGTGGGTGCCTTTGTGCGACGGACTACGGCATGCTTATGCCTGTTTCGGAAAATTCTCACTGAGCATTCCGGCACAAAACCGGCTTCCACTACGCTGAAAGCCGACGATGCCGAGGTTTTCGGCGTCCTGGAAGGGTTGGCGCTTGGCACGGAACGCGTTCGCCATGGTCCAATCCCCCATCTATCGAGCTGTTTTAAGGACCCTTGCCATGCTGGACTGGAAGAAGCGTCGTGGGACCATGCGCGATCGCGTGGACAATTCCGTGGATGATGTGCGTACCTACTTCGGCGGCCCCTGGCTGGTGCGCGTGGTGGGAGGCCTGCTGGGCATCTACCTGCTGGTGGCGATGCTGGTTGGCTGGTACTGGAGCCAGGAACCCGACCTGTTCCCCGTGCAGCAGGACGCCCAGGCCGCCGCCGAGCGCGCCGGGCGGCAGATGGTCACCGGCTACACCACGGTGGAGACCCTCAAGGAAGTAGTCGATACCCTGCTGACCAAGCCGGGCGGCTACATCTCCAACGACATCTTCCCGCCGGGCATCTGGATGGACAACATGCCCAGCTGGGAGTATGGCGTGCTGGTCCAGGTGCGCGACATCAGCCGGGCGCTGCGCAAGGATTTCGCCCGTTCGCAGTCGCAGTCCACCGAGGACGCCGACCTGGCTCGCGCCGAGCCGCGTTTCAACTTCGACAACAAGAGCTGGGCGCTGCCGGCGTCCGAGTCGGAGTACCAGGAAGGCATCAAGTCGCTGGATCGCTACCTGGCCCGGCTGTCCGACCCGAACCAGCCCAACGCGCAGTTCTATGCCCGCGCCGACAACCTGAACAACTGGCTGGGCGACGTCGCCACCCGCCTGGGCTCGCTGTCCCAGCGCCTGTCGGCGAGCGTCGGCCGGGTCAAGCTGAACACCAACATCAAGAACCCCGAAGAGGTACAGCCGGGCGAGGCGCCCAAGGTCGAGGAAGTGGTCCAGGAAACCCCCTGGCTGCAGATCGACAACGTCTTCTACGAGGCCCGGGGCCAGGCCTGGGCGCTGTCGCACCTGCTGCGCGCCATCGAGGTCGACTTCGCCGACGTGCTGGCGAAGAAGAACGCCACGGTCAGCGTGCGGCAGATCATCCGCGAACTGGAGGCCGCGCAGGAGCCGTTGTGGAGCCCGATGGTGCTGAACGGCAGCGGCTACGGCATCCTGGCCAACCACTCGCTGGTGATGGCCAACTACATTTCCCGCGCCAACGCCGCGGTGATCGACCTGCGCCAGCTGCTTTCCCAGGGCTGACCCATGGCCGCGCCGATCAGCGCCGAAGAGGTGGCCCACCGGGCCGCCTCCGACGCCGAACTCATCGCCTGGGTCGACGAGCAGGACCGCCCGCTCGGTAGCCTGCCGCGCGCGGAGCTGCGCGAGCGCGGGCTGATCGGTCGCGGCACCTTCATCCTGCTGTTCAACTCCGCCGGCGAGCTGTGCGTGCAGCGCCGGACCCTGAGCAAGGCGGTCTATCCCGGGTACTGGGACCTCGCCGCCGGCGGCATGGTCCAGGCCGGCGAGCCCTACGCCGACTCCGCCGCCCGCGAACTGGAGGAAGAGCTGGGAATCCGCGACGCGGTCCTGCGCGAACATGGTCGCTTCTTCTTCGACGAACCGGGCAACCGGCTCTGGTGCGCGGTGTTTTCCGCCGTCTCCGATGCGCCCTTGCGCCTGCAGGCGGAGGAAATCTCCGAGGCCCGCTTCATCCGTCCCGAACTGGCGCTGGAGGAGGCTCGCAGCTTGCCATACTGCCCCGATTCCCTGCAGGCGTTGCGCCTGTACCTGGACGCCTGAGCCGCGGATGTCGCCATTTCACCGATCAATGGCGCATTTTCGCTCTTAGCATTTGCTCGCAATGCTGCTAAATTGCGCGACCTTTTCGGGCGGTCCCCATGCCGCCCCTGCGCAGCCCCTGCCTGAGTGGGGCGTCGCGGTCGGCTCCCGCCGGCCATCGTTGTTGACCTGGCCCGTCGAGGCCATTCTGGGGGAAACGCCCGGTGGTCAAAAAAGCTTCGTCCCTGTCCGCCCTCGGCGGGCTGGTGTATTCCACGGATGGCGGCCGGCATTGCCCGGACTGCCAGCAACCCAAAGACGCCTGCATCTGCGGGCAGGCCGTAGCGCCTGTCGGCGACGGGATCGCGCGCGTGCGCCGCGAGACCAAGGGCCGCGGCGGCAAGACGGTGACCACCATCAGTGGCCTGCCGCTCGCCGGCGATGCGCTCAAGGAGCTGGCCAGCGCGCTGAAGCGGCGCTGCGGCACCGGCGGCAGTCTCAAGGACGGCGTGGTGGAGATCCAGGGCGAGCATGTCGAACTGCTGATCGACGAACTCCTCAAGCGCGGTTTCAAGGCGAAGAAGTCCGGCGGCTGACCGCGTTCTCCCCTGCAGAGAGCGGGCAGGTCCGGCACCGCGAAGGCCGCACCAGCCCTTTCCCTAGATGGGAGACTGCGGATACCCGCATGAGCGGATTTCCTCGGCTTTCCTAAACTACCGCCCAGAGTGGCGGTCAACACGGCAACGTCACATCCTCCGGCTAGCCTCCACCACAGGCGTGCCGGCCCAGGGCCATCCGGAGATCCCGGCGCCCGCCCGACCCCGAACATTGAGGAGATCACCGCGCATGGCCGCTCGACGGACTCGCAAAGACGATGGCAGCAACTGGACCGTGGCCGACAGCCGCGGCGTATACGGCATCCGCCACTGGGGTGCGGGTTATTTCGCCATCAACGATGGCGGCAATGTCGAAGTGCGTCCGCAGGGTGCCGACTCGACGCCCATCGATCTCTACGAGCTGGTCGGCCAGCTGCGCGAGGCGGGCCTGAGCCTGCCGCTGCTGGTGCGCTTCCCGGATATCCTGCAGGACCGCGTGCGCAAGCTCACCGGCGCCTTCGACGCGAACATCGAGCGCCTCGAATACCAGAACCGCTATACCGCGCTGTATCCGATCAAGGTCAACCAGCAGGAAGCGGTGGTGGAGAACATCATCGCCACCGAGAACGTCTCCATCGGCCTGGAGGCAGGCTCCAAGCCGGAACTCATGGCGGTGCTGGCGCTGGCCCCGAAGGGCGGCACCATCGTCTGCAACGGCTACAAGGACCGCGAGTTCATCAAGCTGGCGCTGATGGGGCAGAAGCTCGGGCACAACGTGTTCATCGTGATCGAGAAGGAATCCGAGGTGCAGCTGGTGATCGAGGAGGCCGCCAACGTCGGCGTGCAGCCCCAGGTCGGCCTGCGCGTGCGGCTGTCCTCGCTGGCTTCGTCGAAGTGGGCAGACACCGGTGGCGAGAAGGCCAAGTTCGGCCTTTCCGCCGCCCAGCTCCTGTCGGTGGTCGAGCGCTTCCGCCAGGCCGGTCTCGACCAGGGCGTGCGCCTGCTGCATTTCCACATGGGCTCGCAGATCGCCAACCTGGCCGACTACCAGCACGGCTTCAAGGAAGCCATCCGCTACTACGGCGAGCTGCGCGCGCTCGGCCTGCCGGTGGATCACATCGACGTTGGCGGCGGCCTCGGCGTCGACTACGACGGCACCCATTCGCGCAACGCCAGCTCGATCAACTACGACATCGATGACTATGCCGGCGTGGTGGTCGGCATGCTCAAGGAGTTCTGCGACGCCCAGGGCCTGCCGCATCCGCACATCTTCTCGGAGAGCGGCCGGGCGCTGACCGCGCACCATGCGGTGCTGATCACCCAGGTCACCGACGTCGAGCGGCACAACGACGACGTGCCGAAGATCGTCGATCTCGACGAGCAGCCGGAGATCGTTCGCTGGCTGGCCGAACTGCTCGGCCCGACCGATGCCGAGATGGTCACCGAGACCTACTGGCGCGCCACCCACTACATCGGCGACGCCGCCGCGCAGTATGCCGACGGCAAGATCAGCCTGGCGCAGAAAGCCCTCGCCGAGCAGTGCTACTTCGCTATCTGCCGGCGCCTGCACAACCAGCTCAAGGCCCGCCAGCGCTCCCACCGGCAGGTCCTCGACGAACTCAACGACAAGCTCGCCGACAAGTACATCTGCAACTTCTCGGTGTTCCAGAGCCTGCCGGATACCTGGGCCATCGGCCAGGTGCTGCCGATCCTGCCGCTGCACCGCCTGGGCGAGGAGCCGGATCGGCGCGCGGTACTGCAGGACCTGACCTGCGACTCCGACGGCAAGATCACCCAGTACGTCGACGAGCAGAGCATCGAGACCAGCCTGCCGGTGCACGAGGTGAAGGAGGGCGAGGACTACCTGATCGGGGTATTCCTGGTCGGCGCCTACCAGGAGATCCTCGGCGACATGCACAACCTGTTCGGCGACACCGACTCGGTGAACGTCTACCAGCGCGCAGACGGCGGCATCTATCACGCCGGCATTGAGACCCACGACACCATCGAGGACATGCTGCGCTACGTGCACCTGTCGCCGGAGGAACTGATGACCCTCTACCGCGACAAGGTCGCCGGGGCCAAGCTCACCGCCCGCGAGCGCAACCAGTACCTGGATGCGCTGCGCCTGGGGCTGACCCGCTCGGCGTACCTGTCCTGACTGGCTAGCCCGTCGGCGACGGGAAGCGAACCAGGCAATGGCCGGCGGGCGCGAGGCGCCCGCCGGCCGTTTCGTTTCCGTTGTCTGGGAGTTCCGCGCAACCCTTCATTTCTACTTCCCTGCCGGCGGTGGACGTCGGCGTGGTTGCCTGCTGTGTCCGGCGGATAACGCTTCGCATCATTCGTCCTACCCGTGGGGGGGAAGGGCCGGACGTTTCCAGCGGCTCCTGGATGCTCCGCGCCTCAGAAGTATTTCAACCAGGCGATATCCCGCCGCCGCGCCTTGAAACCGGCGAACCAGTGCACCGCCGGGTACAGCGCCACGGCCAGCAGGATGCTGCACAGCCATAGCGCCGGCACCGAGGAGAAACCGAAGTAGTCGCCCCGGTTGGCGCCCCAGATCGCCAGCGCCAGCAGGTACAGCAGCTTCAGTAGGTAGAGATGCAGCAGGTAGAAGAACATCGGCGCTCCGCCGAACGCCACCAGGGCCTTGCCGCGACCGCTCCAGTCCAGGCGTTCGAACCAGGCCAGGAGCAGCAGGCCGATTCCCAGGGTGAGGGCGAGGAACAGCAGCGACGGCGGATACTTGGTGACGTTGAAGAAGCCCATCAGGGTGATCGCCGGCGTCTCGCCGAAGGCCCAGGGTTTCTCGCCATAGCCGTTGAGCAGGCGCAGCAGGATGAAGCCGAGCAGCAGCCCGCCACCGCCCGCCAGGAGGTAGCGTCGGCGCGTGGTTGCCGGCGTGGCGCCGCTGAACCAGTTGCCTGCGGCATAGCCCAGGGCGATCACACCGATCCACGGCAGCAGGGGGTAGGAGGTGCGCAGGCGCAGGGCGTCGCCCGCTTCGATCCAGCCGCGGTCGTGGAGCACCGCCCACGGCAGGTGCCAGGCCGAGCCGGGAGCGAAATGCAGCGGATCGAGCAGGTTGTGGCCGGCCACCAGCAGCACGCCGAGCGCCGCGAGCAGAGGGCGCGGCAACCAGAGCAGGGCGGCCAGGGCGAGCATGCTCAGGCCGATCGCCCAGATCACCTGGAGGTAGATCACCGTCGGCGGCAACTGGAAGGTCCAGGCGAAGTTCACCAGGGTCAGTTCCAGCGCCACCAGGAACAACCCGCGCTTGAACAGGAACGCCGAGACCGCCCGGCGTCCCTGGTGCTTCTCGCCGTAGAGGAATGCCGACAGGCCGGTGAGGAAGACGAACACCGGCGCGCACAGGTGCGCCAGGGTGCGGCTGAGGAACAGCGCCGGCTCGGTGCTGGCGACGTCCATCGGGTCGCCGACCTGGCGGTGCAGGAAAAAGGTCTCGCGGACATGGTCGAGCAGCATGAACAGCATCACCAGGCCGCGCAGGGCGTCGATGCTGTGCAGGCGGGAGGAATTGGAGACGGAGTTGGGCATGGCTGGGCTGGTCGTCGGAAAAGAGGGATGAGTATCACAGCCTGGCGGCGAGAAGCGAGATAGAGCCGGGCATTGTATTGCGAGGCCGGAATCGAACTGGTAGCGTTATAGTATATCATTTCTTTTCTGGTGCGATTTCCCATGAGAGTCAGTGTGTCGCTTGTCCTCGGTGTCGGCCTCGGTTGCAGCAGTCCGGCGCTCTGGGCGGAAACGGAAAGTCCCGCGGAGCTGGAGGTCCTCACTGTCACCGCCGAAGCGGAGCGCGCGGAGGGCCCGGTGCAGGGCTACCGGGCCAATCGGACGGCCAGCGCGACGCGCACCGACACCCGTATCGAGGACATCCCGCAAGCCATCAGCGTGGTGCCGCGCCAGGTGCTCGACGACCTTGACAGCGCTCGTATCGAACGGGCGCTGGACTTCGCCGGCGGGGTCTCGCGGCAGAACAACTTCGGCGGCCTGACGATGTTCGAGTACAACGTCCGTGGCTTCACCACTTCGGAGTTCTACCGCGACGGCTTCAGCGCCAACCGCGGCTATATGAACGCCCCGGACAGCGCCACCATCGAGCGCGTGGAAATCCTCAAGGGACCGGCCTCCAGCCTGTACGGGCGCGGCGATCCCGGCGGCACGGTGAACCTGGTGACCAAGAAGCCCCAGGCCGAGCGCTTCGCCCGCCTGCATGCCAGCGCCGGCAGTTGGGACCGCTACCGCTCGACCCTGGACCTGAACACGCCGCTGGACGAAGAGGGCGACCTGCTCTACCGGATGAACCTGGCGGTGGAGGACAGCAAGGGCTTCCGCGACTACGCCGACGGCCAGCGCCTGCTGGTGGCGCCATCGTTCAGCTGGCAACTGGACCCGGACACCTCGTTGCTGGTGGAAGCCGAGGTGGTGCGCAACCGCCAGGTCTTCGACCGCGGCACCGTGGCGCCGCACAACCACCTGGGCAGCCTGCCGCGCTCGCGGTTCTTCGGCGAACCGGACGACGGCAAGATCGACAACAACAACGAAACCCTCCAGGCCACCCTGCGCCATCACTTCAACGAGCAGTGGAGCCTGCGCCTGGCCAGCCACTACAAGCATGGCCACCTGGACGGCTACGCCTCGGAGAACTCCAGCCTCGCCGCCGACGGCTACAGCCTGCGCCGGGAGTACCGCTACCGCGACTTCGAGTGGCACGACAGCATCACCCAGCTCGACCTGCTCGGCGACCTCCATACCGGCTCGATCCGCCACCAGTTGCTGATGGGCCTCGAGTACGAGCGCTACCACAACGACGAACTGATCCTGCGTAGCATCCCGTCGCGCAACCCCTATGCCATCGACATCCGCCGGCCGGTCTACGGCCAGCCGAAACCACCCTTCGGACGCGACGACCGCAACCACGAGGAAGTCGACGCGATGGCCCTCAACCTGCAGGACCAGATCGAGTTCAGCGAGAAATGGCGCGGCCTGCTCGGCGTGCGCTTCGACCGCTACCGCCAGGACATGAACGCCACGCGCCTGAACAATGGCCGCTTCCGCGACACCAGCTCGCAGCAGACCCAGCGTGCCGCCACCCCGCGCATCGGCGTGCTGTACCAGGCGACCCCGGAGGTCGGCCTGTTCGCCAACGCCTCGAAATCCTTCAAGCCCAATGGCGGTACCGACATGGCCGGCAAGGCCTTCGACCCGGAGGAGGGGCGCGGCTACGAGGCGGGGGTGAAGCTCGACCTGCTCGATGGCCGGCTGGGCATGACCCTCGCCGCGTTCCACCTGAAAAAGAAGAACGTGCTCACCGCCGACCCGAGCAATCCCGGTTACCAGCAGACCGCCGGCGAGGCGCGCAGCCAGGGCTTCGACCTGCAGTTCAGCGGCCAGCTCACCGAGCAGTTGCGGCTGATCGGCGCCTACGCCTATATCGACGCCGAAGTGACCAAGGATGAGAACATCGCTCGCGGCAGCCGCCTGCTCAACGTGCCGAAGCACAGCGGCAGCCTGATGGGCGTCTACGAGTTCCGCGAAGGCTGGCTGCACGGCGCCGATGCCGGCGCGGCGGTCAACTATGTCGGCGAGCGCGCCGGCGACAGCAGCGACAGCGGCTTCGAACTGCCGGCCTACACCACCGTCGACCTGCTCGCGCGCTATCCGCTGGCGAGCAATGCCACCCTCGGGGTGAACGTCAACAACCTCTTCGATCGTCGCTACTACGAGCGTTCCTATAACAACGTCTGGGTCGCCCCCGGCGAGCCGCGCAACCTGACCATGAGCCTGACCCTGAACTACTGAGCCCTCTACCGCCGCCAGGAAGCCATGCCATGCAAGGACGCACACCGCTGCTGGAAACCCTCCGCGAACTGGAATGCGAGATTCGCCTGCTCACCGTCTATGCCCGCGAGTGTTGCGGCTGCTACGAGATCCTCAGGCGCAAGCTCGACCGTCTGAGCGGACTGATCGGGGAGGATTGCAGCCGGGCGCAGTGGCAGGCCGATTCGGACGACCCTGCGTTGCAGGCGCTCGGCCTGCGCCTGCGCGACGCGGCGGTGCAGGCCCTCTGCGAACTGGAGAAGCACCTTTGCCAGGGCGTGCTGCATGAGCCCGGCGAGATGGGCCGCTACCTGGGTAGCCTGCTGGAATCCATCCGCGGCGAACTCGACAGCGCCGGGATAGATGCCGATGCACGGGTCCTGTTCGTCGGCTCCGGTGCCCTGCCGACCTCGGCCCTGGTGCTGGCGCGGGAGGTCGGCGCACATTTGTGCTGCCTGGACATCGACGAGGAGGCCCTGGGCTGTGCCCGCGAGATCGCCCGCTGCCAGGGGCTGGAGGCGCGCATGCAGTTTTCCTCGCTGCCGCCGGCGGAACTGGCGTTTTCCCGCGATGCCACGCATTTCCTGATCGCTTCGCTGGTGCAGCAGAAAAGCGCGGTGCTGGCGCAGATCCGCCAGGTCATGCGCGCCGACGCCAAGGTCCTGCTGCGTCACGGCAGCGGCATCAAGGGACTGTTCAACTATCCGGTGGAGCCGGCCGAACTGGATGGCTGGCGGGTTTGCGCGGAGCGGGTCAGCCAGCCGCTGTACGACACCCTGATCCTGGAGAAGTCCGGTCGATGAATGCCGCTGATGAGAGCCTGGGCAACGTCCTGCTGGTCGGTCTGGGCGCGGTGGCGATCCAGGTCGCGCTGGACCTGCGCCGCCACGGTGCCGGTCGCCTCGGCGCGCTGAACCATCCCGGCCGGCGCAGCCAGCGGATCGCCGAGGCCCTGGCGCGCGGCGCCTGCCTGCAGCTGGAAGGGCAGGGGCAGCATCGCTGGCTGTCCGGCAACGCCGCGCTGGACGTCTTCCACCAGGACCCCGCTGAGCTTCGCGACGATTGGCAGACCCTGGTGCTCTGCGTGCCGGCCGACAGTTACCTGGACGTGGTCCGCGGGTTGCCCTGGGAGCGACTCGGCGGGGTGCGCACGCTGCTGCTGGTGTCCGCCTTCATCGGCGCCAACCTGCTGGTGCGCAGCGCCCTGCCGGCGGGGTGCCAGGCGACCGTGCTGAGCCTGTCCAGCTACTACGCGGCGACCAAGGTGATCGACGAGACACAACCGCTGCGGGCCCTGACCAAGGCGGTCAAGCGCAGGGTCTACCTGGGTTCCAGCCGGCCGGACTGCCCGGCGCGGGAGACCTGGCGGCGAGTCCTGGCCGGCAGCGGGGTGGAGGTGGTACCCCTGGCGACGCCGGAAGCGGCGGAGGGCCGCAACGTCACCACCTACGTGCACAGTCCGTTCTTTCTCGGCGAGTTCGCCCTCGCCCGGATACTTTCCGAGCAGGGGCCGCCCGGTTTCATGTACAAGCTCTACCCGGAGGGACCTATCACCCCCGGGGCCATTGGCGCCATGCGGCGGCTGTGGTGCGAGCTGAGCGAACTGTTGCGGCGGATGGGCGCCGAGCCGTTGAACCTGCTGCGGTTCCTCAACGACGACAACTACCCGGTGCACGAGACGATGCTGCCGCGCGCGGCCATCGACGGCTTCGCCGAGGCGGGCGCCGAGCGCCAGGAATACCTGCTGTTCGTGCGCTATGCGGCGTTGCTGGTCGATCCGTTCTCTCCGGCCGACGAGCAGGGTCGCCACTTCGACTTTTCCGCCGTGCCGTTCCGCCGCGTCAGTCGCGACGAAGACGGACTCTGGCGGCTCCCGCGGGTGCCGCTGGAGGACTATCGCAAGCTGGCGCTGATCGTCGCGCTGGCCGCCCACTTCGACCTGGCCATGCCGCAGGCGCGCAGCCTGTTGGCGAGCTACGAGAACGCCGTGTCCCGATTCATCGATTGCCAAGGAGCGAGCCAGTGCCATCCAAGCCTGTATCCGATCGACAGCCGTCCGGCGGCGGACGCCATCTATCGCCAATGGTGCTCGACCTGCTGAAGAGCGGGGTGCTGCTGGCGGTGCTGGCGTCCTTCACCTTCAGCGTGATGAACGCCCTGGTCAAGGAAGCCAGCGCCACCCTGCCGGCTGCCGAGATCGTGTTCTTCCGCAGCGCCATCGGTACCCTGCTGATCTATCTGCTGATGCGCCAGGCCGGTGTCGCCCTGTCGCGCCAGGGCGTGCCGATGCTGCTGGTGCGCGGGGTGATGGGGGCGCTGTACCTGGTCTGCTATTTCTACGCCATCGCCCATATCCCGCTGGCGGACGCGAGCATCCTGGCGCACATGTCGCCGTTCTTCGTCATCCTCTTCTCCGCGCTGTTCCTCGGCGAGCGGATTCCCCGGGCGGTCTATTGGCTGTTGCTGGTGGTGGTGCTCGGCGCGCTGATGATCGTCAAGCCGTTCAGCTATTCCAGCTACTCGGTATACGCCGTGGTCGGCCTGCTCAGTGCGGTGTTCGCCGCCGGTGCCTCGGTGGCGATCCGCCAACTGAGCGCGCGGCACCATACCTACGAGATCGTCTTCTACTTCCTGGCGGTGGCCACCCTGGTGGCCATCCCGCTGATGTGGAACGACTTCGTGGTGCCGGCGACGCTGCGCGAGTGGGGGCTGCTGCTGGCCATCGGGGTGGTATCGCTACTCGGCCAGGTGTTCCTAACCCGCGCCTTCAGTCACGAGAGCGCGACCATCGTTGCGGTGACCCGCTATATCGGCATCGTCTTCAACGCCGGCTGGGGCTGGCTGTTCTGGAGCGAGGTGCCGGACGCGCTGACCATCGCCGGCGGCGTGCTGATCGTGGTGGCGTGCATCGCGCTGTCGCGGACGAAGAAGGGCTGAGCCTCCGGCGCGACCAGCTCCCGCTGCTTCGCGCCGGACCGCGCCTAGAGTACGTAGCGCCAGATCGCCACGAAGTGGAGGAGGCTGCCGGCGATCACGAACAGGTGCCAGATGCCATGCCAGTGGCGGAAGCGGTGGTCATAGGCATAGAAGACGATCCCTACGGTATAGAGCACGCCGCCGGCCGCCAGCCAGGTGAAGCCGGCGCTGCCGAGGGCGGCGAGCAGCGGTTTCACCGCGATCAGCACGATCCAGCCCATCACCGCGTAGATCACCACCGACAGCACTCGCGCCTCGGAGCGTGGCTTGATCTCCTGGAGCATGCCGAGTACCGCCAGGCCCCAGACGATGCCGAACAGCGTCCAGCCCCAGGGACCGCGCAGCGTGACCAGGCAGAAAGGCGTGTAGCTGCCGGCGATCAGCAGGTAGATGGACAGGTGGTCGAGCTTGCGCATCACCACCTTCGCTCGCCCGCGCACGCTGTGGTAGGCGGTCGAGATGCTGTAGAGCAGCGTCAGGGTGACGCCGTAGACGCCGACCCCGACGATCTTCCACGGACTGCCGTTGAGGCTCGCCTGGACCGTCAGCCAGACGGCGCCGGTACAGGCGGCGACCGCACCGATCAGGTGGGTCCAGGCATTGAGTCTTTCACCGTGATACATGACGCATGATCCTCCCGCGATAGACAACGCCATGGTAGGGCATGTCGGGGTGGTGTGGGTCCTGACCTTTTATTGGCGTTTTCCGTGACGGTTGCATGAAGGTTTTCCTCATCCCTCCCTGCTCGTTGGAACGGATAAAGGCTTGACGGTTTTAATTATGGTCATAATATTAAGTGTGTAATATAAACAGCCGCTGTCAGCGGTCAGGCTTTTTTCCAGCGAGAACCCACATGAACGAACAGATTGGCAATGGCGTCGCCCTGGTCACCGGCGCCTCTTCCGGAATCGGCGCGACCTACGCCGAGCACTTGGCCCGCCGTGGCCACGACCTGTTGCTGGTGGCGCGCGACCGGCAACGCCTGGAAGCCCTGGCGGATCGACTTCGCCAAGCCCACGGGGTCAGGGTGGAGATCCTGCGCGCCGACCTGTCCGAGCGCGACGATAGGTTGCGGGTCGAGCGACGGTTGCGCGACGACGCCTCGATCGCGTTGCTGGTGAACAACGCCGGCGTGGCGATGAACGGTCCGCTGGCCGATGCCGACATGGACCGGGCGGAGCGGATGATCGCCCTCAACGTGGTGGCCCTGACCCGCCTGGCTGCCGGCGCGGCGGAGGGGTTCCGCCGGCGTGGCGGCGGCGCCATCGTCAACCTTGGTTCGGTGGTGGCGCTGGCGCCGGAGTTGTTCAATGCCGTCTATAGCGCGACCAAGGCCTACGTGCTGAGCCTGAGCCAGTCGCTGCAGCACGAGCTGGCCGGCAGCGGCGTTTACGTCCAGGCGGTGCTGCCCGGCGTCACCCGTACCGAGATCTGGGAGCGCAGCGGCACCGGAATCGCCGGGATTCCCGCGGAGATGGTGATGGAGGTCGAGGACTTGGTGGAGGCGGCGCTGGTCGGTTTCGATCGGCGTGAAGCGGTGACCATCCCGTCGTTGCCGGATGCGGCCGATTGGCAGGCGCTGATGACGGCGCGGGCCAGGCTCGCGCCCAATCTGTCGCGGCAGCGGCCGGCCGAGCGCTACCTCGGCTGAGGCCCTAGCGCTCCATCTGCTCCAGCAGCTTCTTGCGCGTCGCTTCCAGTATCCGTTGCGACAGCGCCTCATCCTGCACGCTGCGCGACAGTTGCAGCGCGCCGACCAGCGAAGCGAGCAGCAGCACGGCGCGCTCGCCTGCGTCCTCGCCCTCCAGGGCCGCTTCGATCATCGCCAGGCGCTTGCGCACGATGCTGTCGGTGGTCGGGCTCGGCGTGCCGCGCTGGCCGAGTTCCGCCGACAGGGTCGGCAACGGGCAGCCGGCGCCGGGGTTATCGCGGTGACGCGGCGACAGGTACTGCTCTATCAGCAGCGCCAGCGGTCGTTCCGCCTCCGCCAGGGGCGCGGTGATTTCGTCGAGTTGCGCCGCGGCATGCCGCAACGCGGTTTCCACCAGGTCGTCCTTGGACTTGAAGTGCGCGTAGAAGCCGCCATGGGTCAGGCCCAGGGCCTTCATCAGCGGTTGCAGCCCGGTGGCGCCGACGCCGTCCTGGCGGAACAGCCGGGCAGCCTCCTCGACGATACGCCGGCGGGTCTTCTGCTTGTGGTCTTCGGGATAACGCATGGCTTCGATACCTTGGAATGCAGGTCGTCATCTTAACGCCTGGCGGCCTTCCCTGGCGAAGCCGCGTTCATCCGGCCATGTGCAGGACCAGGCAGGTGGTCGAGCCGACGGCGTAGAGACGGTCGTCGACATCGTACAACCGGCCCTCGGCGACCGCCGTCGAGCGGCCGAGGTGCACCACCCGGCCTTCGGCACGCACCGGGCCGACCTTGTCGGTCAGCGCGCGCAGGTAGCTGATCCGCAGGTCGGTGGTGGTATAGCCCTGGCCGGCCTGGAGCCGGGTATGGATCGCGCAGCCCATGCAGGAGTCCAGCAGCGACGCGGCGTAGCCGCCGTGCACGCTACCCAGCGGATTGTAGTGGCGGCGGTCCGGGGTGCCCTGGAACAGGAAGCGCCCTTCGGACCACTCGATGGGAACGAAGTCGACCAGTTCGCCGTAGGGCGGACAGGGCAGTTGGCCGCTGCCGATGCGGTCGAAGAACTCCTGCGGGGAGAGCGCGGCGACTTGCGCCAGCTCCAGGGTTCCGCTGGCGCCGAGGCGGGCGCGGGCGGCCCGTTCGGTGGCGATCCAGGCGTTCAGGCGATCTTCGCGGCCGGGCTGTTCCATGGTAGTGCTCCTGTCGTGGTGGGAAAGGGTTGCAGGAAAATTACGGTCATCATATAAGCTTTGCATGACGAGCGAAATACAATCGCTTTCGGTCCCTCTACGCGGCGTTTCCTCTATTTGCGCCGGCGTCGCCTACGCTGAGGGGGCCGTGGCGGGACAACCGAGGAGCAGGATGATGGAAAGCTATGACGTGATCGTGATCGGCGCCGGTCCGGGGGGCTACAACGCTGCCATTCGCGCCGGCCAGCTGGGCCTGAAGGTGGCCTGCGTGGAGGGTCGCGAAACCCTTGGCGGGACTTGCCTGAACGTCGGCTGCATGCCGTCCAAGGCCCTGTTGCACGCCTCGGAGCTATACGCCGCGGCGAGCGGCGGCGAGTTCGCCCGGCTCGGCATCCGGGTCAGCCCGGAACTGGACCTGGCGCAGATGATGAAGCAGAAGGACGAGAGCGTCGCCGCCCTGACCCGTGGCGTCGAATTCCTCTTCCGCAAGCACAAGGTGCAGTGGATCAAGGGCTGGGCGCGCTTGCAAGGCGAGGGCCGGGTCGGCGTGGCCCTTGCCGACGGCGGCCACGCGCAACTGGAGGCGCGCGACATCGTTATCGCCACCGGTTCGGAACCGGCGCCGCTGCCCGGCGTGCCTGTGGACAACCAGCGCATCCTCGACTCCACCGGCGCCCTGGAGTTGGTCGAAGTGCCTCGCCACCTGGTGGTGATCGGCGCCGGCGTGATCGGCCTGGAGCTTGGTTCGGTCTGGCGCCGGCTGGGCGCACAGGTCACGGTGCTGGAGTACCTCGAGCGGATCTGCCCGGGGCTGGATGGGGAAACCGCAAGGACCCTGCAGCGCGCCCTGACCCGCCAGGGCATGCGGTTTCGCCTCGGCACCCGCGTGGTCGCCGCGCGCAGTGGCGAGCAGGGCGTCGAACTCGACCTGCAACCGGCCGCCGGCGGCGCTACGGAATCGCTGCAGGCGGACTACGTGCTGGTGGCCATCGGCCGGCGCCCCTATACCGAAGGACTGGGGCTGGAGACGGTCGGCCTGGCCAGCGATCGTCGCGGCATGCTGGAGAACCAGGGACAGCGCAGCGCGGCGCCGGGCGTCTGGGTGATCGGCGACGTGACCTCGGGACCGATGCTGGCGCACAAGGCCGAGGAAGAGGCGATCGTCTGCATCGAGCGGATCGCCGGGCATGCGGCGGAGATGAACGCCGAGGTGATTCCGTCGGTCATCTACACCCAGCCGGAAGTGGCCAGCGTCGGCCTCGGCGAGGAGCAGCTGCAGGCGGCGAGGCGCGAGTACAAGGTCGGACGCTTCCCGTTCAGCGCCAACAGCCGGGCGAAGATCAACCACGAGAGCGAAGGCTTCATCAAGATCCTCTCCGATGCCCGCAGCGACCAGGTGCTCGGCGTGCACATGATCGGGCCGGGCGTCAGCGAGATGATCGGCGAAGCCTGCGTGGCCATGGAGTTCAGCGCCTCGGCGGAGGACCTCGCGCTGACCTGCCATCCGCATCCGACCCGCTCCGAGGCGCTGCGCCAGGCGGCGATGGACGTGCAT
This sequence comes from Pseudomonas sp. HMSC065H01, assembly GCF_001815235.1. NCBI lineage: Bacteria > Pseudomonadati > Pseudomonadota > Gammaproteobacteria > Pseudomonadales > Pseudomonadaceae > Pseudomonas > Pseudomonas sp. HMSC065H01. The sequence continues at coordinate 521,968 of NZ_KV819937.1, forward strand.
GGCCGGGCCATGCAGAACTGAGGGCTCAGCCGCGCATGCCGAAGCCGCGCGCCATCAGCGTAGCCAGCAACGGAATGACCAGCAGCAGGAGCAGTTGCAGGCGCACCGCCATGACCACCCGCCGGCCCCGGGCCGGCGTCACCGCCGGCACTTCGCCGGCCTTGAGGGCGCCGCGCCAGCCAAGGAAGGTAACGGTCGGCAACAGCGAGACCAGGGCAGCGAGGACGAATAGCCCGACCTTGGCGTGGAACAGACCATTGTGCAGGTAATAGTCGACGCCCTTGCCGTACCACAGCACCCGCGCCAACCCGCTGGCCAGTACCGCCAGGGCGCAGAGGCCGTAGCCGCGGTCGATCGCCGCCAGGCTGCGGGCGCGCTCCAGGTCCAGCGGCAGGCGCAGCAGGCGGTGCTGCAACACCAGCAGGGCGAACAGCAGGAAGATCGACAGGTAGTGCAGGTAGGCGACGATTGCCTGGGCCATGGCGGCGCTCCTCGGGGTGGGATGGGCACAGTCAAGCAGACCCCGGGCCAATGTGCCTGACGGCGCTTCCGGTATTCCCCGAGAATGCGTCTAGAATCGAGCTGGCCATTTTCCGGAGCCCGCCATGACCCCGCTGACGCCCGAGCAGACCCATGCCTACCTGCACCATATCGGCATCGACGATCCCGGTCCGCCGAGTCTGGCGAATCTCGACCGACTGATCGACGCGCATCTGCGTCGGGTCGCCTTCGAGAACCTCGACGTGCTGCTCGACCGTCCCATCGAGATCGACGCCGACAAGGTTTTCGCCAAGGTCGTCGAGGGCAGCCGCGGCGGTTATTGCTTCGAACTCAACTCGCTGTTCGCCCGCCTGCTGCTGGCCCTCGGCTACGAGCTGGAACTGCTGGTGGCACGGGTACGCTGGGGACTCCCGGACGACGCGCCGCTGACCCAGCAATCGCATCTGATGCTGCGTCTGTACCTGGCGGAGGGCGAGTTCCTGGTGGATGTCGGCTTCGGCTCGGCCAATCCGCCGCGAGCACTGCCTTTGCCGGGCGACGAGGCGGACGCCGGACAGGTGCATTGCGTGCGCCTGGTCGACCCGCACGCCGGTCTCTACGAAAGCGCCGTGCGCGGTCGCAGCGGCTGGCTGCCGCTGTACCGCTTCGACCTGCGCCCGCAGTTGTGGATCGATTACATCCCGCGCAACTGGTACACCTCGACCCACCCGCACAGCGTATTCCGCCAGGGCCTGAAGGCCGCCATAACCGAGGGCGACCTGCGCCTGACCCTGGCCGACGGGCTGTTCGGCCAGCGCGCCGGCAACGGCGAGACGCTGCAGCGCCAACTGCGCGACGTCGAGGAACTGCTGGACATCCTGCAGACCCGTTTTCGCCTGCGCCTCGACCCGGCCTCCGAAGTGCCGGCGCTGGCGCGACGGCTGGCGGGACTGATCTCCGCCTGAGCGCTTTTGGCCGGTGTCTTTTCGCCGGACTCCTGCGGGAATTTTCCGATGTTCCATAGAAGCCTGAACGAAACGGCTTTTTCGGTTGACCTCGTCTGGCAAGAGGTCTATAAAACCCCCGCCCGCAGAGCCGGGCACTTTCTTTCCCCCTACGAAGAGAGCCATGGACAGTATTCCCAGTAGTCGTCGCCCGGCCCAGCAGATGCCGGCTGGTGCGATGACCCAAACCAACGCACGACGGAACCCGCAACGGGTCGGTCGGTTGAGCGGCATCCTGGGCTGACCCACTGCTTCTCACCCGTGTCCGGCACGCCGGGTACAGGTGAGTCATGAACTTCGAGAATTCGGTATCCCCCGGCGTATCCGCCTTCGTGGCGAAGATGCGCGTGCGCGCCGCGCAGTCCCCCGGCGCGATCCTTCCCGGCCACGGCCATCCTGCGAGCCTCGCCTGGCGTGTCGACCCGGCCGGCGGTCGCCTGGAGTATCGCCGCCTGGAGACGCAGGTCGAAGAGAACCCTGAGAGCGGTCGCCGCCCGATGCGCGGCTGACCCTTTCTCCTGCCCAACCCTTCGCACAAGGAGCCTGCCATGGACGAACCACCAAGTCGGCCTGCTGCGTGCCGCCTGAGCGGCCGCGCGCAGTGGGCCTCACCCGGACAAGCCGAACATTCTTCCCACCGATCGCGAACATCGCGACCCGGCACGCCTTTGCCTGTCACCTGACCGGCAACCGACTCGTGTCGCCGTCGCGCAGCTCGCGACAGGAGACCGAGTCATGAGCGTAGCGACCCAACGCAATACCCAGCTCGATACCGAGCGCCGCAACGACCGACTGTCCATGCGCGCCGCCCGCGAAGCGCAGAACAGCCTGGAAACCACCCTCACCAACGTCCGCGGTCGCCAGGATGGCCTCGACCAGGCCGAGGCCGCCGCCCGGCTGCACGCCGACGGCCCCAACGAAGTGGCCCACGACCGTCCGCCACACGTCCTGGTGCAATTGCTGCAGGCGTTCAACAACCCCTTCATCTACGTGCTGATGACGCTCTCTGCGATCAGCTTCTTCACCGACTTCTGGCTGCCCCTGCAGGACGGTGAGGAAACCGATCTCACCGGCGTCATCATCGTCCTCTGCATGGTCCTGGTCAGCGGCCTGATGCGCTTCTGGCAGGAATACCGTTCGGGCAAGGCCGCCGAGGCGCTCAAGGCCATGGTGCGGAACACCGCCACCGTGCTGCGCCGCGACGAGCGCGGGATGCGCGGCGAGCTGCGGGAAATCCCCATGGGCGAACTGGTGGTCGGCGACATCGTGCGCCTGTCCGCCGGCGACATGATCCCCGCCGACATCCGCCTGATCGAATCGCGCGACCTGTTCATCAGCCAGGCCGTACTCACCGGCGAGGCGCTGCCGGTGGAGAAATACGACACCCTCGGCGCGGTCCGCGAGAAGTCCGCCAAGCGGATCGCCGCCGACCAGCAGGACCTGCTCGAACTGCCGAACATCTGCTTCATGGGCACCAACGTGGTCAGCGGCACGGCCACCGCGGTGGTGGTCGCCACCGGTGCGCGCACCTATTTCGGTTCGCTGGCCCGTTCCATCGTCGGTTCGCGGGCGCAGACCGCCTTCGACCGTGGGGTGAACAGCGTCAGTTGGCTGCTGATCCGCTTCATGCTGGTGATGGTGCCGATCGTGCTGCTGATCAACGGTTTCACCAAGGGCGACTGGACCGAGGCGTTCATGTTCGCTCTCGCCGTGGCGGTCGGCCTGACCCCGGAAATGCTGCCGATGATCGTCAGCGCCAACCTGGCCAAGGGCGCGGTGGCGATGTCGCGGCGCAAGGTGGTGGTCAAGCGCCTCAACGCGATCCAGAACTTCGGCGCCATGGACGTGCTCTGCACCGACAAGACCGGCACCCTGACCCAGGACCGGATCATCCTCGAGCATCACGTCGACGTTGCCGGCCGGCGCTGCGACCGGGTCCTGCAAATGGCCTGGCTGAACAGCTTCCACCAGTCCGGGATGAAGAACCTGATGGACCGCGCGGTGGTCGCCTTCGTCGAACAGAACCCGCGCATCACGCCGTCGGATGCCTGGCGCAAGGTCGACGAACTGCCCTTCGATTTCGTCCGTCGGCGTCTCTCGGTGATCCTCGAGGGCAAGGACGGCGAACACCTGCTGGTGTGCAAGGGCGCGGTCGAGGAAATGCTCGAGATCGCCACCCGCGTGCACCAGGACGGTGTCGACCTGCCGCTCGACGAGGAACGCCGCCGGGCCCTGCTGGCGCTGGCCGAGCAATACAACCGCGACGGCTTCCGCGTGCTCCTGCTCGGCACCCGCAGCCTCTCGCGCACGGAGTCCCAGGCCCAGTACGGCGCCAGCGACGAGCGCGACCTGGTGATCGCCGGCCTGCTGACCTTCCTCGATCCACCGAAGGAAACCGCCGGCCCGGCCATCGCCGCGTTGCGCGAGAACGGCGTGGCGGTGAAGGTGCTCACCGGCGACAACCCGGTGGTCAGCGCGAAGATCTGCCGCGAGGTCGGCCTGGACGTCGGCGAGCCGCTGCTCGGTCGCGACATCGACCTGATGGACGATGCCACCCTGCAACGCCTGGCCGAGGAGCGCACGGTGTTCGCCAAGCTGACGCCGCTGCAGAAGTCGCGGGTGCTCAAGGCCCTGCAGGGCAACGGACACACCGTTGGCTTCCTCGGCGACGGCATCAACGACGCCCCCGCGCTGCGAGATGCCGATGTCGGCATCTCGGTGGACAGCGGCACCGACATCGCCAAGGAATCGGCCGACATCATCCTCCTGGAAAAAAGCCTGATGGTCCTGGAGGAGGGCGTTATCAAGGGCCGCGAGACCTTCGGCAACATCATGAAGTACCTGAACATGACTGCCAGCTCCAACTTCGGCAACGTGTTCTCGGTACTGGTGGCCAGCGCCTTCATCCCCTTCCTGCCGATGCTGGCGATCCACCTGCTGCTGCAGAACCTGATGTACGACATCTCCCAGCTGTCGCTGCCGTGGGACAAGATGGACAAGGAATTCCTCGCCAAGCCGCGCAAGTGGGACTCGAAGAACATCGGCCGCTTCATGGTCTGGATCGGCCCGACCTCGTCGATCTTCGACATCACCACCTACGCGCTGATGTGGTTCGTGTTCGCCGCCAACAGCCCGGAAATGCAGTCGCTGTTCCAGTCCGGCTGGTTCATCGAGGGCCTGCTCTCGCAGACCCTGGTGGTGCACATGCTGCGTACCCAGAAGATTCCCTTCATCCAGAGCACCGCGGCGCTGCCGGTGATGCTGATGACCGGGCTGGTGATGGCGCTGGGCATCTACGTGCCGTTCTCGCCGCTGGGAGCGATGGTCGGCCTGCAGCCGCTGCCGTGGGAGTACTTCCCCTGGCTGGTGGGCACGCTGCTCTGCTACTGCGTCACCGCGCAGACCATGAAGACCCTCTACATCCGCCGCTTCGGCCAGTGGTTCTGAGCGATCGGCCGGGCTTCGTCCCGGCCTTTCCCGGCGCGTCGGCAAGCCTCGCCGCGCCGCGCAACGCACACCGGACCCACGCATGGAGAGACGCATCATGACCCTGCACGACCGGCGCCCGCGGGCGCCCCTTTTCCAACCGCTGCCGGCCGCGCTGCGACGCGCCCTGTCCTGGCGCCTGGGCTTCGTCGCCGCCGCGCTCGCCTGCGTCCTGCTGCTGGCGCTGCTGTCCGAGGCTCGCGCCGCGGGCGGCGCCTACCGGGTCGACGACGGCGAGATCGACCCCGTCGGCGAATGCAACCTGGACGCCTGGCACCAGCGCGAACGCCACCACGGCAACCGCTACCAGTCGGTGCTGTCGCCAGCCTGCACCTTCTCCGCCCTACCATCGGTGCAGCTCGGCGCGGCGCTGGTGCGCGAGGGCGACGCAGGCGATCGGCACAGCCGCCTCAGCCCCGAGCTGAAGACACCGCTGCTGGCCCGCGACGACCTCGGCCTGGCGTTGGCCTTCGCGCTCTCGGCGGATCTCTACCTGGACCGCCGGCACGCCTTCGAAGGCGCCGGCTTCAACCTGCCGCTGAGCTACCAGCCGTTCGAGGCCCTGCGCCTGAACGCCGGGGTCGGCCTGGGGCATGCCTACGCCGAGGGCGAGCGCCGGCATCGCTGGAACTGGGGCGTGGGCATGGAATACCGGGTCGGCCAGCCGTTGACCCTGATCGCCGAACGCTTCGGCGAGTCGGCCGGCGACAGCGGCTGGCAGGCCGGACCGCGGCTGCACCTGGGCGAACGGCTGGACCTCGATCTGCTGCTCGGCGGCCACCTGCGCGGCGAGCGCGAGCGATGGCTGGTCTCGGGAGCGACCTTGCGTTTCTGAGCCCAAGGGCGTGCCGCGCTGCGGCGCGCTCCTCCACCGAGGAAGCAGCCATGAACGTCGTACGCAAATGCCTGGGCGCGTCTCGCCGCGCGCTCTGTGGCCTGGCAGCACGGCTGCTGGCGAAGGCCGCGCACCTGCTGATGGTGGTCAGCGTGCGCGCATACGCCAGCGGCCGCCTGAGCCAGGTCGAAGTGAAATACCTGCTGGACTGCTCGAGCGCGCTCAACCGTGCATCGCTCAGGCTGGCCATGGGTCAATGAGCCCGTTCCCTTCACGATCCATTCCGAACCGGGAGTTCCGCCATGCTGGGAACCATCCTCCTGATCAACCTGGCCGGTGCCGTGGCCCTCCTGTTGTGGGGCACGCACATGGTCTCCAGCGGCGTGCTGCGCGGTTTCGGCACTGTGCTGCGCAACTGGCTCGGCCGCCACCTGGGCAACCGCTGGCTGGCCCTGCTCGCCGGGCTCGGCATCACCGGCCTGCTGCAGAGCAGCACCGCCACCAGCCTGATGGCAGCGTCCTTCACTGCCAGTGGCACCCTGGGCCTGGCGCCGGCGCTGGCAGTGATGCTCGGCGCCAACGTCGGCACCACCCTGGTGGTGCAACTGCTCAGCTTCGACACCTCGTTGCTGGCGCCGCTGGCCCTGCTGTCCGGCCTGCTGCTGTTCCGCCTGGGCGACGGTCCACGCCTGGAGAGCCTTGGCCAGTGCCTGATCGGACTCGGCCTGATGCTTCTGGCGCTGGCGTTGCTCGGCCATTCCCTGCAGCAGATCGAGGCCTCGCCAGCCTTTGTCGCGGTGATCCACGGCCTCGAAGGCGATCCGCTGATCGCCCTGCTGCTCGCCGCGCTGCTGACCTGGGCCTGCCATTCCAGTGTCGCGGTGGTACTGCTGGTGGCGTCCCTGGCCCAGGCCGGACTGGTCTCGCTGCCCATCGCCCTGGCCCTGGTGCTCGGTGCCAACCTCGGCGGCGCCTTGCCGGCGCTGGGGGTGGCCGGTAGCCGGGTGGCGCGGCGCCTGCCGTTGGGCAACCTGCTGGTGCGCCTGCTCGGTTGCCTGCTGGTGCTGCCCTGGCTGACGGCGCTGGCGCAACCGGCCAACGCACTCGGCGGTGCGGCGGCGGTCTGGTTCCACAGTGCTTTCAACCTGGCCCTGGCACTGCTGGCGATCGGCTTCACCGGACCCCTTGCGGCGCTGCTCGCGCGCCTGTTGCCGGAAGAGGCACAGTCCGACGAGCCGGGCATGCCGCGCTACCTCGACGAAGCCGGGCTGGAGGTGGCCAACATCGGCCTGGCCAACGCTACTCGCGAAGTCCTGCGGCTGGCCGACATGGCCAGTCTGATGCTGCGCGCCACCAGCGGCCTGTTGCAGCGACCGGAGGCGAAGGTGGCGGCGGAAATCCGTCGCCAGGACCAGGCCCTCGACCAGTTGAGTGCGGCGATCCGCGCCTACCTGGCAGACCTCGGCCAGGACGGCCTCGGCGACAGCGACGCCGATCGTGCCCAGGAAATCCTTCTGTTCGCCATCAACATCGAGCACATCGGCGATCTCGTCGCCAACAGCCTGCTGCCCCTGGCGATGCGCTGGGCCGGGCGCAGCCGCGCCGGCAGCGAGTTCGAGCTGGGCCGCATGCTGCCGTTGCAGGCGGCGATCGAGGAGAGCCTGCACCTGGCGATCAGCGCGTTCCTTCGCGAAGACCTGGACGCCGCGCTGCGCCTGGTGGCGCGCAAGAAGTTGCTGCAGCGACTGGAGGCCGATGCCAGTCGCGAGCGCTTCCGTCGCCTGCGCGACGATCGTGGTGCCTGGGTGGAGTCCGGTGACGTGTTCCAGCGCATTCTCCGCGACTACCGACGCATCCACCATCATGTCACCGCCCTGGCCTATCCGCTGCTCGAACGCAGCGGCATCGATCCGATGGCGAAGCGGCCGGACGAGCCAGGGCAAGGGGAGGGATCGGCATGCGCCTCCTGATCTGCGCCGGACGCCATTTCAAGGACGCCGAACGCCTGCGCCTGGCGCTCGACCAGTGCCACGGCCTGCAACCGGTGGCGCTGCTCGGCCACCTGCTGCATGCCGGCAGCGGCCTGCCGGACGAGGCCGAGCGCTGGTGCCGCGAGCGTGGCGCGGATTCGCGCGCCTACGATTATCCGGAGCGCAGTGGCAGCGACAACGCCCTGCGCGAGTATGGCGAGGGCGTCCTCGGCGAGGCCGCGCCGGACCTGGTGCTGGTGTTTCCCGGTGGGCGCCTGGCCAGCGAACTGGTACAGGTCGCGCACGCTGCCGACGTCCCGCTGATGCTCGCCTATCGTCCGCTGTCGGCGCCCTGAGCGGCGAACCAGCCATCGCGGCGGGTCAGGCGCCAGCCGTAGGCGGCCAGGACCAGCCCGCGCAGCAGCATGAAGGCGAGGAACGCCAGCCATAGCCCGTGGTTGCCCAGCCCCTGCAACAGCCAGCCGAGGGGCAGGCTGGCGGCCACCGCGACGAGCATCGCGTTACGCATCTCGCGGGCGCGGGTGGCGCCGATGAACAGGCCGTCGAGCAGATAGCTCCACATCCCCAGCAGCGGCAGGCAGGCCAGGTACGGCAGATAGGCGTAGGCGACTTCGCGGACGCCGGCGATGTCGCTCTGCAGGTCGATGAACAGGTGGCCGAACAAGGCGAACAGCGCGGCGAACGCCAGGCTTGCCAGCAGCGACCAACCACCGGCTACCACCAGCGCGCGGCGCAGGGCGGCTCGGTCGCGGGCGCCGATGGCGTGGCCGCAGAGCGCCTCCACCGCGTGGGCGAGACCGTCGAGGGCGTAGGACGTCAGGAGCAGGCCGTTGAGCAGCAGGGCGTTGGCGGCTACCGTGGCGTCGCCGAGGCGGGTGCCCTGTACGGTGAGCAGGAAAAACACCAGTTGCAGGGCCAGGCTGCGGATGAAGATATCCCGGTTGACCATCAGCAGCGGCAGCCACGACAGCCAGTGGCGCAGGCGTTGCCACTGCGCCCGCCCGGGGCGCCGGGCCAGGTCGCGGCGGGTCAGGGCCAGGCCGAGCAGGGCGCCGCTCCATTCCGCCAGCACCGAGGCGCGGGCCGCGCCTTGCACGCCCCAGTCGAGGCCGTGGACGAACCAGAGCACCAGGGCGATGTTGCTCAGGTTGGTGGTCAACAGGATCGCCAATGGCGCCCGTGCGTTCTGCGTGCCGAGGAACCAGCCGACCAGTGCGTAGCTGGCCAGGGCCGCCGGCAGGCCGAGCAGGCGGGTATGGAAGAAGGCGCGGGCCTCGCCGGTCAGTTCCGCCGAAGGTTGCATCAGTTGCAGGGCCCAGCCGCTCAGGGGCAGGGCCAGCGCGCCGAGCAGCAGGGCCAGGAGCAGCGCCATGCCCAGGCCCTGGGCGAGGATCAGGCGCAGCGCGCCGCCATCGTCGCGGCCGGCGGCCTGGGCGGCGAAGCCGGTGGTGCCCATGCGCAGGAAGCCGAGCACGCCGACCATCAGGGTGTACAGGCTGCCGCCCACGGCTACCGCGCCGAGCTGGTAGGCGTGCGGCAGGTGGCCGACCACCGTGCTGTCCACCAGGTGCACCAGGGGAACGGAAACGTTCGACAGAATCATCGGCCCGGCCAGCGCCCAGACCCTGTGGTGGGTCGGGGCGTGGCGCCAGGCATCGCGCAACAGGCTCATGGGGTCCTCCGGATCGGCCGGGCAGTATAGCGACGGCGGCGAGGCCTGCGGAAAACCCGTTTTTCATATCCGGTAACAGACCTCTGCCTGCCGTGTATTCCTTGTCCGACGCGGCTTCCAGGCCTGCCGCGGGGAACCCTGCGAAAACCTGTCAGGAAGCTTGCGCAGCGCTAACCGCGGGGCTTTGCGCACCTTCCTAGAATGCCGGCGTCGGTTGTTTCCAGAGGAAGCCATGCATGCTCCTGGGGCGTTTCGTCTCGGTCGGCGCCGGTGCCACCGCCGTTCATTACCTGGTGCTGACCCTCCTGGTCGAGGGCTTCGCCGTCGGCGCCGCCGTGGCCGCCGCGACGGGAGCAGGCTGCGGGGCTCTGGCTGCCTACCTGGGGCATCGCCGGAAGACTTTCCGCCACCGTGGCCCGGTGTTCCGTTCGCTGCCGCGCTTCTTCGCCGTCAGCCTGCTTTGCGTACTCGGCAACGCCGTCCTGGTGTTGCTGCTCGGCGACCTCGCCGGACTCGACTACCGCCTGGCCCAGCTCGCCGCGACCGGCGCACTGCTGTTGGCGACCTATCACCTTCATCGACTCTGGACCTTCTCATGATGATCGAACCTTCCCTGGCGTCGAAGCTCGAGGCCCCCTGCCTGCTCAGCGTGGTAGTGCCGGTGTTCAACGAGGAGGCGGTGCTGCCGGCCTTCCACCAGCGCCTGGGCGCCGTGCTCGGCGACCTTGGCGACGATTGCGAGGTGCTCTATGTCGACGACGGCAGCACCGACCGCAGCGCGACGATCCTCGCCCAGCTACAGGCCGCCGACCGCCGGGTGGGCGTGGCCCGCTTCACCCGCAACTTCGGCAAGGAACAGGCGATGAGCGCCGGGCTCAAGCTGTCGCGCGGCGCCGCGGTGATCGTCATCGATGCCGACCTGCAGGATCCCCCGGAACTGATCCCGCAGATGCTCGACGCCTGGATCGGCGGCGCCGAAATGGTCAACATGCGCCGCCGCAGCCGGGCCGGCGAAAGCTGGCTGAAGCGCGCCTCGGCGAGCGCCTTTTACCGTTTGATCAACCGCCTCAGCGAGGTGCCGATCCCGCGCGACGTCGGCGACTTCCGCCTGCTCGACCGGCGGGTGGTCGATGCCCTTTGCGAGCTGCCGGAAGGCAATCGCTTCATGAAGGGACTGTTCGCCTGGGTCGGTTTCCGCCAGGTCGATATCGCCTATAGCCGCGCCGCCCGCGTCGCCGGCCACAGCAAGTGGCGCTACTGGCGGCTGTGGAACTTCGCCCTGGAAGGCATCACCGGGTTTTCCACCGCGCCGCTGAAGGTCGCCGGCTACCTCGGCCTGCTCAGCCTGTTGGCGGCCCTGGCGACCCTGCTCGCCGGGATCTTCGGCCAGCAGGAGATCCACGAACACTGGCCGGTGATCGCCGCGCTGTTCCTGATCGGCGGCCTGCAACTGCTGGCCATCGGCGTGTGCAGCGAATACCTCGGGCGGATGACCATGGAAGCGCGGCGCCGCCCGCTCTACCTGATCGACCGCTACCTGCCGGCTCAGGTCGGCGGGGCCAATCCGTGAGGGCGCTGCGCGGCTGGCCGCTGGCCTGGCTCCTGCTCGCCCTGGCCTTCGCCATCCGCCTGCTGAGCCTGGGCAGCTATCCGCTGATGGACACCACCGAGGCCCGCTATGGCGAGGTGGCGCGGAAGATGGCCGAACTGGGCGACTGGATCACGCCCTGGTACGACGTCGGCGTGCCGTTCTGGGGCAAGCCGCCGCTGGCCTTCTGGCTCAGCGCCGGCGGCCAGCTTCTGCTCGGCGCCAACGAGTTCGCCAGCCGCCTGCCGCACTGGTTGCTGGGCGTGCTGGTGCTGTGGCTGGTATGGGACTGGCAGGCTCGCGAAGATCGTCGGCAGGCGCGGATCGCCTGCGTCCTGCTGGGCAGTTCGGCGCTGTTCTTCGTCGCCTCCGGGGCGGTAATGACCGACATGGCCCTGGCCCTGGCGCTGGTCCTGGCCATGCGCGGCTTCTGGCTGGGCCTGCATGGCGCGGAGGGAATCCGGCGCCGCGAGGGCTGGCTGATGTTCCTCGGCCTCGGCCTCGGGTTGCTGGCGAAGGGGCCGCTGACGCTGATCCTCGCCGGATTGCCGATCGGCCTGTGGGCCTTGCTGGAGTGGCGCTGGCGCGCGCTCTGGCGAGGCCTGCCATGGATCCGCGGAAGCCTGCTGATGCTCCTGGTGGCCGCGCCCTGGTACCTGCTGGCGGAGTTGAAGACGCCGGGCTTCCTCGAGTACTTCCTGCTCGGCGAGCATTGGCAGCGCTTCGTCACCGCCGGCTGGGACGGCGACCGCTACGGCAATGCCCACGCCTATCCCTACGGCAGCGTCTGGCTGTTCCTGCTGGCCGCCGCGTTTCCCTGGAGCCTCTGGCTGCCGCTGCTGCTCTGGCTGGGCTGGCGCCAGCGCGGGGAGGTGGTCGATGGCGTCGCCTCGCGCAGGCGCTACTGGCTGTTCTGGGGACTGGCGCCGTGCCTGTTCTTCACCTTCGCCGGCAACGTCCTCTGGACCTACGTGCTGCCCGGCCTGCCGGCCCTGGCGTTGCTCGCCGCCGACCTGCTGCGCGCGCCGCTGGCGCGCAGCGCCTGGCTGCGGCGTGGCGGGTTGGCTTGCCTGGCACTGACCCCATTGCTGTTCGCGCTGTTCCTCGGCTCCCTGCTGCTGGGCTCGCGCGCCGAGCAGAAGTCCACCGCCGCGCTGCTGGCCAGCGACGCCGGCTGGCGCGAGCGGCCGCTGGTGTTCTGGCCGAAGCGGCCGTACTCGGCAGTGTTCTACAGCGGCGGGCGGGCGCAACGGGCGGAGGACAGCGAGCTGGCCGGCTGGTTGCGTCGCGACGCCCTGCTGGCGATCCGCTCGCGTTCGTTCGGCGCCTTGCCCGACGAGGTGCGCCAGCGCTTGCGCTGCCGGCCGCCGGTGGGACAGTACCAGTTATGCCAGGGCGTGGCGCCGCCTGGCTGAGACTACCTCGGCCGGTAGGCGCAGTAGCCGGGACGCGGGCCGATGCGCGGGTGGTTGCGGCAGGTGTCCGGGCGGCGGGCATAGATGGTGCATAGGCGGGTCTTGCGGTCGAGGTACAGGCAGTCGCCGTTGGCCATGCGGGTGAGGGTGAAGATCTCGCGCTTGTGGTTGAAGTGCTCGATCACGCCATCCTTTTCCAGTCGCTTGGCGATTCGCTTGGCCGGCTCCTCGCGCTCGAACTCGTCGACCAGTCGCATGCGGATCAGGTCGTCGATGCGCACTTCCACCGGCAGCGTGCAGCAGGTCGCGTTGCACTCGCCGCACAGGCCTTCGCGGTATTTCACCCAGGTATCCAGGCGGTCGGGGTCGGCGGCGGCGAGCGGGATTTTCTTCATCGGCGGGCGGGTGCGGGGAAAACGGGCGCGCAATGATAGTGGCTGCGCGCCCGTTGCGCTCGTCCGGGCGATGAGCGTCAGTGCCGTGGGTCCTCCCGCCATACCGGCCGGTCCTGCTCGTCCAGCGCCCAGTGCGCGGTGCCGGCGCGCAGGCATACGCCGCCGACCCAGCGTTCGGGGGCGCCGAGGTCGAGGCGGTAGCGCCGCCCGGCCAGGACCTCGCGGCCCGCAGCGGTCAGGGCCAGCGGCTGGCGTTCCCAGGGCAGTTCCGGCGCCGGCGTGCGCAGCAGCGCGCCGGGCTCTTCCAGCAGCGCGCGGAGCAGGACGCGGAACATCAGGTCGCCGAGATAGGGCAGCGGCTCGCGCCGTGCGGTCAGCTCGGCGAAGACCTGGCCGGCGCTCGGCCGCTCGCTGTCGCGGACGATCTCCAGGGTCAGCCGTTCGCTCAGCGACAGGCCGTCGCGCAGGGCCGGCAGTTCATGCAGTTGCCGACGCAGCGCCGGCCCCAGCAACGGTAGCGCCGGGGTCGGCGCGGCGGCCAGTTGCGCCCAGCGCAGTGGCGCCGGATCGCGGTAGGCGTCCCAGGCCGCGCGGGCCAGCGCCAGGGCTTCGGCGTCCAGCGGGCGACGCCGGGTCCATAGCCAGGCGAGCAGCTCAGGCGCCAGTTGGCCGATGCCGACGAAGCGCTCGACGCCTGGCACGCGGTCGATCTCGATCAGTTCCAGGTGCTCCGGCGGCGTCTGCATTCCTGCCAGCACCCGGACCAGGAACAACTGGTCGTAGGCATCCGCCTCGCACCAGAGCGCCACCCGCGAGTATTCGCCGAGCCGCTCGAGCCCGGCGTATTCCTGGCGCTGGCGGGCCTGGGCGTCGGCCGGGTCGAGGTCGAAGGCGCGGCTCAGGTAGTCGCTGCGCAGGGCGAGGAACTCGGGCAACGGCAGGTTCGGCACCGGTCCCATGGTCAGCGGGTCGGCGAACATCCGGAAGCCGCCGCGAAAGCCGGCGAGCTTCAGGCCGTGGGCGATGTCGTTGCCGCAGCGCAGGTGCAGGGTCGCGGCCTCATCGCCGCCGACCAGATCGGGGTGGCGGCTGGCGAAGGCGATGGCGTCGACATGCGCCTTGAGTCGCGGCCAACTGGCGAAGCCCAGTTCGCGCGCCACCTGCCACTGGGCGTCGGCCAGGCGCGGCGCCTGCCCCGGAAGCCCTGTACGGCTGGCCGGGTCGCGGCGCCACTGGCGCAACAGCTCCTTGGCGCGCTTGCGTTGCTGTTCGAGATTGATCCGGCCGTCGCCGAGAATGCGGGAAAAGGACATACGATCTCCTCTGCAGCCTTGTCCGCCATCAGGCCTGGAGTCGCATGCGCGATGCGTGGGGTGGATCGCCTGGGCGCTGCCCTTTCCGCGGACGGGAGGCGTGGAGAACGCCGAGGCCGACTATAGGCCGGCCGACGCGTCCGCGGCAAGACGCACTCAGCCCTTGCGGATCATCCAGATGCCGGCGCCGATCAGTGCCAACCCGCCCAGCTTCAGCGCGCTGATCGGTGCCTCGCGGAAGCCGGCCCAACCGAAGTGGTCGAGGCTCATGGCCATGCCCAGCTGGCCGGCAAGCACCAGCACCATGAACATCAGCGCGCCGATGCGCGGTGCGGCGAAGGCGGCGATGAAGATGAAGAACATGCCGAGGAAACCGCCGCACCAGTGCCACCAGCTCAGCCCGCGCAATGCCGCCAGGCCGGGAAACTCGCGCTGCGAGAGGGTCAGGGCGAGCAACCCGAGGGTGCCGACGAAGAACGAGATCAGTGCCGCGGCGAGGACGCTGGACACCTGCTTGGCCAACTGGCCGTTGATCCCTGCCTGCAGCGGCAGGCAGGCGCCGGCGAGCAGGGGCAGGACGAACAGCCACCAGGGTGGAGTGGGCATGCAAGACTCCTGGAACGATGACGGCGAGCGCGCCCCGCGCATGGCGAGGGACGGGCCGGAGTGGTACGGGGAGTCGCACAGTATGCACCAGGCGGGGGCGGAGGAGGAAAACGCGAGACCCCATCGCACGCCCTCGGATTCCGCCCGGCGGGTAACCGCGAGCGGTTGTTCGCTCTACGGCAGCCATACCGCCAGCGGCGTTATCCCCCTACAAGCGCGCCGCCAGCATGGCCCCCTCGCGAATCGCCCGCTTGGCATCCAGTTCCCCTGCCACCCGCGCCCCACCGATCAGGTGGAAGCGCAGGCTTTCCGCCGCCTGGCTGATCTGCAACTCGCGCAGCGGCTCCTGGCCGGCGCAGATCACCACGTTGTCCACCTCCAGCCAGCGTTCCTCGCCGTCGACGCGGATCAACAGGCCGCGTTCGTCGATCTTCAGGTACTCCACCCCGCCGAGCATCCGTACGGCGTTGTGCCTGAGGTGCGCGCGGTGTACCCAGCCGCTGGTCTTGCCGAGCCGCGCGCCGGGAGCGCCGGGCTTGCGCTGGAGCAGCCAGACCTGGCGCGCCGGCCGCGTCGGAGCGGGTTCGCGGAGACCGCCGGGCTGGCTGTTGTCGAGGTCCACGCCCCATTCCGCGAGCCATTCGCCGAGCGCCCGCGGCTGGCCGTCGCTGGGCGCGGCGACGAGGAAGGCGGCGACGTCGAAGCCGATGCCGCCGGCGCCGACGATGGCGACCCGCGCGCCCACCGGCGCGCCGCGCAGCACGTCCACGTAGCTGAGTACGGTCGGTCCGCCGATGCCGTCGATCCTTGGCCGGCGTGGCTGGATGCCGGTGGCCACCACCACGTCGTCGAACTGACCGTCCAGCTCGCCCTGGCGCACCCGGTGGCCGAGGCGCAGGTCGACGCCGAGGCGTTCCAGACGCACGCGGAAGTAGCGCAGGGTTTCGCGGAACTCCTCCTTGCCGGGAATCCGCTTGGCCAGGTTGAACTGCCCGCCGATTTCCCCGCTCGCCTCGAACAGGCTGACCCGATGCCCGCGCTCGGCGGCCACGCAGGCGGCGGAGAGCCCGGCGGGGCCGGCGCCGATCACCGCGATGCGCTTCTGCGTGCGCGCCTTGCGGTAGCGCAATTCGGTCTCGAAGGCCGCCCGCGGGTTGACCAGGCAGGTGGCGCGGCGGTTGGCGAAGGCATGATCGAGGCAGGCCTGGTTGCAGGCGATGCAGGTGTTGATCTCCTCGGCCCGGCCGGCGCCGGCCTTGGCCACGAACTGCGGGTCGGCCAGCAGCGGCCGGGCCATCGACACCAGGTCGGCCTTGTCGGTGGCGAGCAGGGATTCGGCGACCTCGGGGGTGTTGATCCGGTTACTGGCGATCACCGGCACCTTCAACTCGTGGCGCAGCCGTGCGCTGACCTCGGCGAAGGCCGCGCGCGGCACCGAGGTGACGATGGTCGGCACGCGCGACTCGTGCCAGCCGATGCCGGTGTTGAGCAGGGTGATTCCGGCTTCCTCCAGGGCCAGGGCGATGCGCCGCACCTCGTCCCAGGTATTGCCGCCCTCGACCAGGTCGAGCAGCGACAGGCGATAGCAGAGGATGAAGCGTTGGCCGACGATCCGCCGGATGCCGCGGACGATCTCCAGCGCCAGGCGCATGCGGTTTTCCAGCGGGCCGCCCCACTGGTCGTCGCGGCGATTGGTGCGCGGGCAGAGGAACTGGTTGAGCAGGTAGCCTTCGCTGCCCATCACCTCCACGCCGTCGTAGGCGGCGGCCTTGGCCAGCCGCGCGCAACGGACGAAGGCGCGGATGGTCTTGCGGATGCCGCGCTCGGAGAGCTCGTGCGGGGTGAACCAACTGATCGGCGACTTCAACGGCGAGGCGGACACCGCCATCGGGTGGTAGCCATAGCGCCCGGCGTGGAGGATCTGCAGCAGGATCTTGCCGCCCTCGGCATGCACCGCCTGGGTCAGGCGACGATGGGCGGGCACCTCCAGGGCGCTGGTGAGGCTGCTGCCGAAGGGCAGCAGCCAACCTTCGCGGCAGGGCGCGAAGCCGCCGGTGACGATCAGCCCGACGCCGCCCCGGGCACGCTCGCGGTAGTAGGCAGCGAGCTTGCCGAAGTCCCACAGACGATCCTCCAGCCCGGTGTGCATCGAACCCATCACCACGCGGTTGCGCAGACGGGTGAAGCCCAGGTCCAGCGGGGCCAGCAGGTGCGGATAGGGAGCGGCGGCGAGCGGCGGGTAGGGGTTGCGCATGGCGCGGTTCCGGTAGCCAGGGACGCTTCACCATAGGAAGTTGCGCCGCCGCCGAATGCGGCCCGCTTGCCGGAACCGCCAGGCATTTCGGTCAAGCCGGCGGACTGGCTGATCGGATAGGTGCTCGCTGCGCTGCACCGCTGTGGCCCCGGGTGACAGGCATCGAAAGCTCTCCGACAGCACTTGCGGCGCGGCGGGCGGAATGGGAACGGCGGCGCTGTTACCCGGGGTAATGGCGTGCGCCGGGAGCCCAACTTAAGCACGGCTCGACGCCTTTGGCGGCGCTGTCAGGCTGGGGTTCCGGCCCGCCCAGCACGTGCCTTGCCAACTGCCTGTCCAATCCGAACGGAGTCTCGACGATGAACAAGAACAAGACGTTCCTCGCGGCGGCGCTGGTAGCGCTGGCCGCCAGCCTTCCCGTGCACGCTGCGACCGACTACACCCGCACGCGCTATCCCATCGTGCTGTCCCACGGTCTGTTCGGCTTCAAGAGCGTCGGCCCGGTGGACTACTGGCACGCTATCGTGCCGGCCCTGGAGAAGGACGGCGCGAAGGTCTTCGCCACCTCGCAGTCGCCGGTGAACAGCAACGAGGTGCGCGGCGAACAGCTACTGGCGCAGGTGGAGGAAGTCCTGGCCCTGACCGGCGCGGAGAAAGTCAACCTGATCGGCCACAGCCAGGGCGGCATGACCGTGCGCTACGTCGCCGGGGTGGCGCCGCAACTGGTGGCCTCGGTCACCACCATGGGCACGCCGCACAAGGGCACGCCGGTAGCCGACGCGGTGACCGGCTTCAGCGAGTTCCTCGGGCCGATCGGCACCGAGGTGATCGCCTCGGCGGTGGAGGCGCTGTTCTCGGTGGTCGACATCGTCGACGGCGGCGAGTGGGTCAAGGGCGACGCGCTGGCTGCCCTGAACAGTCTCAACACTCCCGGCACCGCGCGGTTCAACCAGCGCTTCCCGCAGGCGATCCCGGCCAGCGCCTGTGGCCAGGGCGCGGAGACGGTAGCCGGGGTGCGCTACTACTCGATGAGCGGCACCGGCTCCCTGACCAATGCGCTCGACCCGAGCTCCGCCGGCCTGGCGGTGACCGGGCTGCTGTTCGGCGAGGCCAACGACGGTCTGGTCGGCCAATGCTCCAGCCACCTGGGCAGCGTGGTGAAGGACAACTACCGGATGGACCATCTGGACGAAGTCAACCAGTTGCTCGGCCTGGTCAGCCTGTTCGAGAGCGACCCGACCCAGGTCTATCGGCAGCATGCCAATCGCCTCAGGAACGTCGGACTCTGATCCGCTCGCCGGGTCGCCGCAGCCCTAGGCGACCCGGCATTAGTCTTTGGTCTAATGGCACCTGGATATCACCTCCTGTTCGCGCGCCTCGCGGCGTTCGGACCTGTCCCGATTCCGCGCACCTTGCTGGACAAGGTTTGCGCCGCCGTGTAATGACTCCGGTCAAGGCAGAAAAACCCAGCGTTCGTGTAGGGTTCGCTGCCCCGTAGCCATGCCCGGCTGGCGTACCGCGCCAGGCTGGCTATCTTTTAACCAGAGACATCCGGCCATGTCCCGGGTGTCCTTTGCCTGATGCAGGAGATGCACGATGGATATGAACCGTCGGCAATTCTTCAAGGTCTGCGGTATAGGCCTTGGAGGATCGAGCCTTGCGGCGCTCGGGATGGCCCCCACGGAGGCCTTCGCCGACCAGGTCCGCCACTTCAAGCTGGCGCACACGGTCGAGACCCGCAACACCTGTACCTACTGTTCGGTCGGTTGCGGCCTGATCATGTACAGCCAGGGCGACGGCGCCAAGAACGTCGCGCAGAACATCATCCATATCGAGGGCGACGCCGACCATCCGGTCAACCGCGGCACCCTCTGCCCGAAAGGCGCCGGCCTGCTGGACTACATCCACAGCCCGAACCGCCTGAAGTATCCGGAAGTGCGCGAGGCCGGCTCCAGCGAGTGGAAGCGCATCGAGTGGGACGAAGCCCTCGAGCGCATCGCCAAGCTGATGAAGGAAGACCGCGACGCCAACTTCGTCGAGAAGAACGAGCAGGGCCAGACCGTCAACCGCTGGTTGACCACCGGCTTCCTCGCCGCGTCCGCCTCGTCCAACGAGGCCGGCTACATCACCCACAAGGTGATGCGCTCCCTCGGCATCCTGGGATTCGACAACCAGGCGCGTGTCTGACACGGCCCGACGGTGGCAAGTCTTGCCCCGACGTTTGGCCGTGGAGCCATGACCAACCACTGGACCGACATCAAGAATGCCGATCTGGTGCTGATCATGGGCGGCAACGCCGCCGAAGCCCACCCGTGCGGATTCAAATGGGTCACCGAAGCCAAGGCGCACAACAAGGCGCGGCTGCTGGTGGTCGATCCGCGTTTCACCCGTTCCGCCTCGGTCGCCGACTACTACGCGCCGATCCGGACCGGCACCGACATCGCCTTCCTCGGCGGCCTGATCAACTACCTGCTGGAAAACGACAAGATCCAGCACGAATACGTGCGCAACTACACCGATGTCTCGTTCATCGTGAAGGAAGGCTTCAGCTTCGAGGACGGCCTGTTCAACGGCTACGATGCCGAGAAGCGGACCTACCCGGACAAGTCCTCCTGGGGCTACGAGATCGGTGAGGACGGCTATGCCAAGGTCGACCCGACCCTGACCCACCCGCGCTGCGTGTTCAACCTGCTCAAGCAGCACTACAGCCGCTACACCCCGGACGTGGTGAGCAACATCTGCGGTACGCCGAAGGACATGATGCTCAAGGTCTGGGCGGAAATCGCCGAGACCTCCAAGCCGGGCAAGGTCATGACCATCATGTACGCCCTGGGCTGGACCCAGCACTCGGTAGGCGCGCAGATGATCCGCACCGGCGCGATGGTCCAGCTGCTGCTGGGCAACATCGGCATGCCCGGCGGCGGCATGAACGCCCTGCGTGGCCACTCCAACATCCAGGGCCTGACCGACCTCGGCCTGCTGTCCAACTCGCTGCCGGGCTACCTGACCCTGGCGATGGACGCCGAGCAGGACTACGACGCCTACATCGCCAAGCGCACGGCCAAGCCGCTGCGCCCGGGACAGCTGTCCTACTGGCAGAACTACGGCAAGTTCCACGTCAGCCTGATGAAGGCCTGGTTCGGCAAGTCGGCGACCAAGGAAAACAACTGGTGCTACGACTGGCTGCCCAAGCTCGACATGCCGGGCGCCGGCTACGACGTGCTGCGCTACTTCGACATGATGTACCAGGGCAAGGTCAACGGTTACTTCTGCCAGGGCTTCAACCCCATCGCCTCGTTCCCCAACAAGGCCAAGGTCGGCGCCGCGCTGGCGCGCCTGAAGTGGATGGTGGTGATGGACCCGCTGGTGACCGAGACCTCGGAGTTCTGGCGCAACGTCGGCGAGTACAACGACGTCGACACCGCCAGCATCAAGACCACGGTGTTCCGCCTGCCCACCTCCTGCTTCGCCGAGGAAGACGGCTCGATCGTCAACAGCGGCCGCTGGTTGCAGTGGCACTGGAAGGGCGCCGAGCCGCCGGGCCAGGCGCGTCCGGACATCGCCATCATGGCCGGGCTGTTCCACCGCCTGCGCGAGATGTACCGCAAGGACGGCGGGGCCTTCCCCGACCCGATCCTCGGCCTCGACTGGTCCTACCTCAAGCCCGACGAACCGGGCCCGGACGAACTGGCCCGGGAGTTCAACGGCAAGGCCCTGAGCGACCTGGTCGACCCGGCCAACGGCATGATCCTGGCCAAGGCCGGCGAGCAGTTGCCGGGCTTTGCCCTGCTGCGCGACGACGGCAGCACGGCGAGCGGCTGCTGGATCTTCGCCGGCTCCTGGACCCAGCAGGGCAACCAGATGGGCCGCCGCGACAACAGCGACCCCTACGGCATGGGCCAGACCCTCGGCTGGGCCTGGGCCTGGCCGGCGAACCGGCGGATTCTCTACAACCGCGCCTCGGCCGACGTCAGCGGCAAGCCGTGGGACCCGGAGAAGAAGCGCCTGGTGTGGTGGAACGGCAAGTCCTGGGGCGGCACCGACGTGCCCGACTACAAGGCCGACGTACCGCCGGAAGCCGGGATGAACCCGTTCATCATGAACCCCGAAGGGGTGGCTCGCCTGTTCGCCGTCGACAAGATGGCCGAAGGCCCGTTCCCCGAGCACTACGAGCCGTTCGAGACGCCGATCGGGGTGAACCCCTTGCACCGCGACAACCGCAAGGCGATCAGCAACCCGGCGGCACGGGTGTTCAAGAACGACATGGAACTGTTCGGCACGGCCGACGAGTTCCCCTACGCGGCGACCACCTACCGGCTCACCGAGCACTTCCACTACTGGACCAAGCACTGCCGGCTGAATGCGATCACCCAGCCCGAGCAGTTCGTCGAGATCGGCGAGGCGCTGGCCAAGGAGCTGGGCATCAATGCCGGCGACAAGGTCAAGGTCTCCTCCAACCGCGGCTACATCAAGGCGGTGGCGGTGGTGACCAAGCGCATCCGCCCGCTGCAGGTGGACGGCAAGACCGTGCACCACGTCGGCATCCCGATCCACTGGGGCTTCGCCGGCATGGCGCGCAACGGCTTCCTGGCCAACACCCTGACCCCCTTCGTGGGCGACGGGAATACCCAGACGCCGGAGTTCAAGTCATTCCTGGTCAACGTGGAAAAGGCGTGAGGTGAAACATGAGTAGTCAGGACATCCACGCCCGCTCCGCGACCACCACGCCGATGCCCTCGGTGCGGAATCAGGAGGAAGTGGCGAAACTGATCGACGTGTCCAAGTGCATCGGTTGCAAGGCCTGCCAGGTCGCCTGCTCGGAATGGAACGAGCTGCGCGACGAGGTCGGCCACAACCACGGCACCTACGACAACCCCATGGACCTGACGGCCGACTCGTGGACGGTGATGCGTTTCACCGAGCACGAGAACGAGGCCGGCAACCTCGAGTGGCTGATCCGCAAGGATGGCTGCATGCACTGCGCCGAGCCGGGCTGCCTGAAGGCCTGCCCGAGCCCGGGGGCGATCGTGAAGTACGCCAACGGCATCGTCGACTTCAACCAGGACAAGTGCATCGGTTGCGGCTACTGCATCACCGGTTGCCCGTTCGACATCCCACGGATCTCGCAGAAGGACCACAAGGCCTACAAGTGCAGCCTGTGTTCCGACCGCGTCTCGGTGGGCATGGAGCCGGCCTGCGTGAAGACCTGCCCGACCGGCGCCATCGTCTTCGGCAGCAAGGAGGACATGAAGGAACACGCCGCCGAACGCATCGTCGACCTGAAGAGCCGCGGTTACGAGAACGCCGGCCTGTACGACCCCGAAGGGGTGGGCGGTACCCACGTGATGTACGTGCTGCACCACGCCGACAAGCCGTCGCTCTATGCCGGCCTGGCCGACCAGCCGAGCGTCAGCCCGCTGGTCAGCCTGTGGAAGGGCGTGACCAAGCCGCTGGCGCTGCTGGCCATGGGCGCCACGGTGCTCGCCGGGTTCTTCCACTATGTGCGCGTCGGTCCCAACCGCGCGGACGACGAGGAAGACCACGGGCAAGCCGAGGCACCGGTGCACCAGGTCGATCCGTCGGTACACACCTTTGACCCGCACGAGCGTCGTTGAGCCTGCGCGCGGGCGTTGCCGCCGGTCCTCCGCGACCCGGCGGCAGCGGCGGCGCTCTCGAGGAGTCGGAAATGAAAAATGAAATCCAGCGCTACAACGCCAACGAGCGCAGCAACCACTGGGCCGTGGCGATCCTGTTCTTCATGGCCGGGTTGTCCGGGCTGGCGCTGTTCCACCCGGCGCTGTTCTGGCTGACCAACCTGTTCGGCGGCGGTCCCTGGACGCGTATCCTGCACCCCTTCCTGGGGCTGGCGATGTTCGTCTTCTTCCTCGGCCTGGTGGTGCGCTTCGCCCACCACAACCGGGTGCAGAAGAGCGATATCCAGTGGCTCAAGCAGTGGCGCGACGTGGTCAGCAACCGCGAGGAGAACCTCCCGGAAGTCGGCCGCTACAACGCCGGGCAGAAGCTGTTGTTCTGGGTGCTGCTGCTGAGCATGCTGACCCTGCTGGTCACCGGCATCGTGATCTGGCGCCAGTACTTCAGCGCCTGGTTCGGCATCGAGGCGATCCGCCTGTCGGCGCTCCTGCACGCCTTCGCCGCCTTCGTCCTGATCGCCAGCATCATCGTGCATATCTACGCCGGCATCTGGGTCAAGGGCTCGATGGGCGCGATGCTCTACGGCAAGGTCAGCCGCGCCTGGGCGCGCAAGCACCATAACGGCTGGCTGAAGGAAGTCGGCAAGGGCGAGGAGCACTGACGCGTATAGTGTCGCCATCGCCCGACCGGAGGCCCCAGCGATGGGGCCTTTGCATTCATTCCGCGCCCCACCGGGCGCCCGATCGTTGCGGCGCGGCCCACCGGCCCGCCGGCGCAGACCCGAGGAGTTCCCGTGTCACGCACCATTCTTCAGCCGGGGCAGATCGAAGCCGCCGCCAACATTCCCCCGCACCTGCACCAGCCGTCGCGCGACCTGTTCGCCCGCCGCGGCGAGCGTCTGCTGCAACTGGCCGAGGGGCACCCGATGGGCGACTACCTGCGGCTGGTCGCCGGTCTCTGCCGGCTCCAGCAGGCGCTGCTGGACAACCCGCCGGCCCTGGCCCCGCTCGACCCCGAGCGCCTGCGCAAGAGCCGCGAGCACGGCATGCCGCCGCTGGCCTACGACCTGCTGGTGCGCGAAGGCGCCTGGCTGCCCTGGCTGGATGCCCTGCTCGCGGGCTACCCGGCACCGGCCAACGCCGCCGTCGGCGCGGCACTCGAACAATTGCGCGAAGCCGACGAAGGCCAGCGCAAGGCCTGGGCCATCGCCTTGCTCAGCGGTCAGTTCGACCTCCTGCCGGCGGCCCTGGTGCCGTTCCTCGGCGCCGCCCTGCAGGTAGCCTGGAGCCATTGGCTGCTGGGACTGGAGGAGGGCGCGGTGGTCGAGACCGAGAGCCGGACCCTGTGCCCCGCCTGCGGCTCGCCGCCGATGGCCGGGATGATCCGCCAGGGCGGCAAGGAAACCGGTCTGCGCTACCTGAGCTGCTCGCTGTGCGCCTGCGAATGGCACTACGTGCGGATCAAGTGCAGCCACTGCGAGGAAAGCAAGCACCTGGCCTACCTGTCCCTGGAGCATGACGGGCAGCCGGCGGAAAAAGCCGTGCTGCGCGCCGAGACCTGCCCCAGTTGCCAGGGCTACCTGAAGCAGTTCTACCTGGAGTTCGACCGCCACGCCGATGCCCTTGCCGACGACCTGGCCAGCCTGGCGCTGGACATGCGCCTGGCCGAGGACGGCTACCTGCGGCGTTCGCCGAACCTGTTGCTGGCCCCCGGCGGCGAATAGCCGAAGACGCTGCGGGCATGCGCCGACGCGTCTATGATGGGCGTGTCGGTGACCCTACCCTGTGGATAAGGTTTCTCCATGAGTTCCGTTCGCTTGCCTTCGGTCGACCGCCTGCTGCGCAGCGCGGCGGCCGCTCCCCTGCACCAGCGCTACGGCCGCGAGGCGTTGCTGGCGACCCTCCGCGACCTGCTCGACGAACTGCGCGAGCCGGCCCGACGCGGTGCCCTCGCCGAGATCGAACTGAGCGAGGCGGTGCTCGCCGGGCGCGCCGGCGAACGCCTCGCCGCGCAGCATGCCAGCCGCGTGCGGCGGGTGTTCAACCTGACCGGCACGGTGTTGCATACCAACCTCGGCCGCGCCCTGCTGCCGGACGAGGCCATCGAGGCGATCACCCTGGCCGCGCGCTACCCGCTGAACCTGGAGTTCGACCTGGCCAGCGGCAAGCGCGGCGACCGCGACGACCTGATCGCCGGGCTGATCCGCGAACTCACCGGCGCCGAGGCAGTCACCGTGGTCAACAACAACGCGGCGGCGGTGCTGCTGGCGCTGAACAGCCTGGGGGCGCGCAAGGAAGGGATCATCTCGCGCGGCGAGCTGATCGAGATCGGCGGTGCCTTCCGCATTCCCGACATCATGGCCCGCGCCGGCGTGCGCTTGCACGAGGTGGGCACCACCAACCGCACCCACGCCAGGGACTACGAAGCCGCCATCGGCCCGCGCAGCGGCCTGCTGATGCGCGTGCATACCAGCAACTACAGCGTCCAGGGCTTCACCGCCAGCGTGCCCACCGCGCAACTGGCGGCCATCGCCCATGGCCATGGCCTGCCGCTGCTGGAAGACCTCGGCAGCGGCACCCTGGTGGACCTGACCCGCTGGGGCTTGCCCAAGGAACCGACGGTGCAGGAAGCCCTGGCCGACGGCGCCGACATCGTTACCTTCAGCGGCGACAAATTGCTCGGCGGGCCCCAGGCCGGGCTGATCCTCGGCAACCGAGAACTGATCGGGCGGATCAAGAAGAACCCGCTCAAGCGCGCCCTGCGCGTCGACAAGCTGACCCTCGCCGCCCTCGAGGCGGTGCTCGGCCTGTACCGCGATCCGGACCGCCTCGCCGAACGCCTGACCACCCTGCGCCTGCTCAGCCGCCCGGCGGCGGAGATCCGCGCCCAGGCCGAGCGTCTGGCGCCGGCGCTGGGCGAGGCGCTCGGCGAGGGCTGGGAGGTCGCTGTGGTCGACGCCCTGGGCATGATCGGCAGCGGCGCGCAGCCGGTGGCGCGGCTGGCCAGCGCCGCGCTGTGCCTGCGTCCGCGGCAGCCCAGGCGCCTGCGCGGACGCGCCCTGCGCAACCTCGAGGAAGCCCTGCGCGGGCTGCCGCTGCCGGTGATCGGTCGGCTCGACGACGACGCCCTCTGGCTCGATCTGCGCCAGCTCGACGACGAGCCGGGGTTCCTCGCCCAGTTGCCGCGACTGCGGAGCGAGCTGTCGTGATCGTCGGCACCGCCGGGCACATCGACCACGGCAAGACCTCGCTGCTGCGCGCCCTCACCGGCATCGAGGGCGACCGCCGCCCGGCCGAGCGCCAACGCGGGATCACCATCGACCTGGGCTATCTCTACGCCGACCTTGGCGACGGCAGCCCCACCGGCTTCATCGACGTGCCCGGCCACGAGCGCTTCGTCCACAACATGCTGGCCGGCGCCAGCGGCATCGATTGCGTGCTGCTGGTGGTGGCCGCCGACGACGGCCTGATGCCGCAGACCCGCGAGCACCTGGCGATCGTCGAACTGCTCGGTATCCGCCGGGCGCTGGTGGCGCTGACCAAGATCGACCGGGTCGAGCCGCAGCGGGTGCAGCAGGTGCGGACCCAGGTCGAACACCTGCTGGCCTCCGGCCCGCTGGCGCGCTCACCGATCTTCCCGCTCTCCAGCAGCACCGGGGAGGGCGTCGAGGCGTTGCGCGAAGCACTCGGCGGGCTCGCCGGCGAAGTCCGCGAGCGTAGCCGCGAGGGATACTTCCGCCTGGCGGTGGACCGGGCCTTCAGCGTCGCCGGCAGCGGCATCGTGGTCACCGGTACGGCCTTCTCCGGACAGGTCGCGGTGGGCGACGAACTGCTCCTCGGCAACGCCGGACGGCCGGTGCGGGTGCGCGGCCTGCACGCGCAGAACCGGCCCGCGCAACAGGCCTGGGCCGGCCAGCGCGTGGCCTTGAACATCGCCGGCGAGCGCCTCGCGCTGGAACAGATCCAGCGCGGCGACTGGCTGCTGCAGGCCGCGCTGCACGCGCCGACCACGCGGGTCGACATCGACTTCCGCCTGTTGCCCGACGAACTCCGCGACTTCACCCACTGGACCCCGGTGCACCTGCACCTGGGCACCCAGGACGTCACCGGGCGCCTGGCCCTGCTCGAAGGCGAACAACTGGAGCCTGGCCACCGCGCCTTCGCCCAACTGGTGCTGAACGCGCCGATCCAGGCCCTGCATGGCGACCGCCTGGTGCTGCGCGACCAGTCGGCGCAGCGCACCCTTGGCGGCGGGCGGGTGCTCGACGGCGCCGCGCCGGCGCGCAACCGACGAACGCCGGCACGTCTGGCACAGCTTCAGGCGCTGCGCCAGGAAAGCCTGGAGGAGGCGCTGCCGACCTTGCTCGGCGCGGCCGAGAACGGCCTCGACCCGCAACGCCTGGTGCAATCCTTCAACCGCCCGCGCGAGCACTGGCGGCTGCCGGAAGAGGTGGTCGAGGTGCAGACCCGCCTCGGCCCCCGGTTGTTCGCCGGGGAGCGCTGGTTCGCCCTGGTCGAGCAACTGCTCGCCGGCCTGCGGCGCTTCCACGAAGAGCTACCGGACGAACTCGGTCCCGACCGCGACCGCCTGCGTCGCTACGCCCTGCCGCAGCTGGAGCGGCCGGTGTTCATCGCCCTGCTCGACGCCGCCCTGGCCGGCGGCGATGTGCACAGCAGCGGGCCCTGGCTGCACCTGCCCGGCCACGAAGTGCGCCTGAGCGATAGCGAGGAGCAACTGCGCGCGCGCCTCTGGCCGCTGCTCGAAGCCGGCCGCTACGACCCGCCCTGGGTCCGCGACCTGGCCCGCGAGCTGCGCCAGGATGAAGCCGTCATGCGCAACCTGCTGCGCAAGCTGGCACGCCTGGGCCAGTTGCAGCAGGTGGTGCGCGACCTGTTCTACCCGGAAGCCACCCTGCGTCAATTGGCCGAGATCGCCGTGCAGGTGCGCGACCCCGCCGGGCTGATCCGCCCGGCGGAATTCCGCGACCGCCTGGGTATCGGCCGCAAGCGCAGCATCCAGATCCTCGAGCACTTCGACCGCATCGGCCTGACCCGCCGCATCGGCAACGACCGTCGCCTGCGCGAGGGCTCGGCGCTGGCCGAACAGTTGCTCGGCGGCGTCTCGCCCTGAGTCTCAGGGGCCGACGCGCTGCCCCTGGCTCAGGCACTCGATGAACAGCGCGAACAGTTCCGACTGCGAGCCGACTTCCAGCTTGGTGTAGAGATTCTTCCGGTGCATGCGCACGGTCTCCGGGGAGATGTCCATCAGCCGCGCGCTGGATTTCGCCGAGTGGCCGCTGAGCAGCAGGTGGCAAGCCTCGCGTTCGCGGTCGGTGAGCACGCCGCGACCGAAGCCGCGCAGCACTTCCTGAAGGCGCGGGGCGAGGTCGGCCTGCGGGTTCGGCGAGAGGTCGGCGCGCCCGGCGCAGAACTGCCGGGCCAGCTCCAGCACCGGCGGCGCCAGGCCGGCGAGGACGGCGATCTGGGCGTCGCTGTAGCGGCTCGCCGAAAGGCCGTTGTAGAGACAGATCGAGAGCTTCTCGGTGGGGCCGAGGTCGAGGATGTAGTAGACGTCCTCCACCGCTCCGGCGCCGAGGTAGTAGGTCTGGTAGTAGGCGCTCTGGAAGAAGTCGTCGGGGGCGATCTCGCCGAGGGTGTAGAAGCCTTCCGGAAGGCCTTCCTCCACCGCCAGGCAGAAAGGGTCGAGCAGGTAGCCGCGGGAGAAGTAGCGGCGGATGATCGCCTCGCGGAAGCGCTCGGCGATGCCGCGCTCGTAGAGCAGGGTGGGCGCGTGGCCCTTGCGTTCCAGGCTGATCATGCTCGACTCGATCGGCACCAGTTGGTGGATGGCGTCGACCAGCGCGGCGAGGAAGTCGGGTTGGCGCAGGCGCCGGATCGCCAGCGCCAGGTGTTCGTGCCAGCGGTCGAGCGCGTTCGGGGCGATGGCCTGCATGGACGGTATGGCTCGTTCTTGTCGTTGTCGCCGCAGGATAGCAAGCCGCGTCGGCCGCACCCAGCGCTTACCCCAAAATGGGGTATGGCCCGCCGCGCGGTGCTCTTGCACCCTCGGAGCATCCATCCGAGAAGAGCGACAGCCCGATGAACGCAAGACTGCACGCCACGTCCCCCCTCGGCGACGCCGACCTGGTCCGTGCCGACCAGGCCCACTACATGCACGGCTACCACGTGTTCGACGACCACCGCGTCAACGGCTCGCTGAACATCGCCGCCGGCGACGGCGCCTATATCTACGACACCGCCGGCAACCGCTACCTCGACGCGGTGGGCGGCATGTGGTGCACCAACATCGGCCTGGGGCGCGAGGAAATGGCTCGCACCGTGGCCGAGCAGACCCGCCTGCTGGCCTATTCCAATCCCTTCTGCGACATGGCCAACCCGCGCGCCATCGAACTCTGCCGCAAGCTCGCCGAGCTGGCCCCCGGCGACCTCGACCACGTGTTCCTCACCACCGGCGGTTCCACCGCCGTGGACACCGCGATCCGCCTCATGCACTACTACCAGAACTGCCGCGGCAAGCGCGCCAAGAAGCACGTCATCACGCGGATCAACGCCTACCACGGCTCGACCTTCCTCGGCATGTCGCTGGGCGGCAAGAGCGCCGACCGGCCGGCCGAGTTCGACTTCCTCGACGAGCGCATCCACCACCTTGCCTGTCCCTACTACTACCGCGCTCCGGAAGGAGTGGGCGAGGCCGAGTTCCTCGATGGCCTGGTGGCGGAGTTCGAACGCAAGATCCTCGAACTGGGCGCCGACCGGGTGGGGGCGTTCATCTCCGAGCCGGTGTTCGGCTCCGGCGGCGTGATCGTCCCGCCCGCGGGCTACCACCGGCGGATGTGGGATCTGTGCCAGCGCTACGACGTGCTGTACATCTCCGACGAAGTGGTGACCTCCTTCGGCCGCCTCGGCCACTTCTTCGCCAGCCAGGCGGTGTTCGGCGTACAGCCGGACATCATCCTCACCGCCAAGGGCCTCACCTCCGGCTACCAGCCGCTGGGCGCGTGCATCTTCTCCCGGCGCATCTGGGAGGTGATCGCCGAGCCGGACAAGGGCCGCTGCTTCAGCCATGGTTTCACCTACTCCGGCCACCCGGTGGCCTGCGCGGCGGCGCTGAAGAACATCGAGATCATCGAGCGCGAGGGCTTGCTCGCCCACGCCGACGAGGTCGGCCGCTACTTCGAGGAGCGCCTGCAAAGTCTCCGCGACCTGCCCATCGTCGGCGACGTGCGCGGGATGCGCTTCATGGCCTGTGTCGAGTTCGTCGCCGACAAGGCGAGCAAGGCGCTGTTTCCGGAAAGCCTGAACATCGGCGAGTGGGTCCACCTGCGGGCGCAGAAGCGCGGCCTGCTGGTTCGTCCGATCGTCCACCTGAACGTGATGTCGCCGCCGCTGATCCTCACCCGCGAACAGGTCGATACCGTGGTCCGGGTGCTGCGCGAGAGCATCGAGGAAACCGTGGAGGATCTTGTCCGCGCCGGTCACCGGTAAGCGCCGGGGCGCCGCCGGCGCCCCACCCGAACATTCAGGAGAACCCCAATGGACGACAACAAGAACAAGGTCCTGCGGTTGCGCGATGTGGTGCTCTACACGGTCTCGGCGATGCTCTTCATGGACCAGATCGCCCTGGCTTCCTCCCTCGGTCCGTCGAGCCTGTTCTGGTGGCTCTACGTGCTGGTCCTGCTGTTCCTGCCGATGGCCATGATGACCTCCGAGCTGGGCACCGCCTTCCCCGCCAACGGCGGCGTCTACCACTGGGTGCGCAGCGCCTTCGGCTTCCGCTGGGGGGCCCGGGTGTCATGGATGTACTGGGTCAACAACGCACTGTGGATGCCTTCGGTCTACACCCTGTTCGGCAGCATGCTCGGCGCCTTCTATTTCCCCGAGCTGAGCCTCTGGGGCAAGATCGCCATCGGCATAGCCCTGGCGCTGCTCACCGCGGCGTTCAACGTGGTCGCGCTGCGCCTGGGCAAGTGGCTGCCGAACCTCGGCGCGCTGCTCAAGCTGCTCGCGGTGCTCGCCCTGGGCGTCGGCGGCCTGCACTTCGGCTGGAACCATGGCTTCGCCAACGACTTCAGCCTGGACTCCATCGTCCCGTCCTCGCCGGGCCAGATGGCCGCGCTGGGAGTGATGGTCTATGGCATCATGGGGACCGAGCTGGCCTGTTGCAGCGCCGCGGAGATGCGCAACGCGCGCCGCGACATCCCGCGCGCGGTGCTGATCTCCGGGCTGATCGTCGGCGCCTTCAACATCTTCGGCACCCTCGGCGTGCTGGCCGCGGTACCGGCCGAGGAAACCGACGTCACCCGGATCTTCGCCCATACCCTCTACAACATCTACGGCCACGACGGCGCCGGCGGGATGCTCGCCGACCTGGTCGGCGCCTTCGTCCTGTTCACCCTCTTCACCAACATGGTCACCTGGAGCATGGGCACCAACCGTGCCGCGGTGGAAGCGGCCAAGGCCGGCGAGCTGCCGGCGCTGTTCGGCGTGGTCCATTCGCGCCACGGCACGCCGATCGGCTCGGCGGTGCTGGCCTCGGCGGTGAGCATCGTCCTGCTGCTGCTCTACGGCCTGGTGGCGCACACTGCCGAGGAACTGTTCTGGACCCTGCTGTCGATCTTCGCCATGGTTTTCATGATGCCCTATGTGCTGATGTGCCTGGCCTTCGTCCGCCTGCGCCGCGCCGACCCGCGTCCACGGCCCTACCGGATGCCGCTGGGCGACCGCCTGGCCAGTCTCTGGGCGCTGTTCGTCGCGCTGCATGTGCTGGCCGGCATCTGCCTGTTCGTCGTCACCCCCGGCGCGCCGATGGACTGGGCCTACGCCGGCAAGATCGTCGGCGGCGTGGCGCTGGCCCTGGCCGTGGGCGAACTGCTGATCCGCCAGGCGGCGCGAAGGCGCGGCGTGATGTCACTGCGCGGTGCCTACGGTTGAGGAGCGGCCCTGTCGCAACACCGCCTATGGCGTTAATGTGCCGTTAACGCCCTTGGTGGGTAATGGGTCGCAGCGCAACACGGAGAAGGTCGTCATGTCCGAACGAGAGCACTGGCAACGGGTATACGAGAGCAAGCCGTCCGACGCGGTGAGCTGGTTCCAGGCCGAGGCCACGCTGTCCCTCGACCTGATCCGACGCATCGGCGCGCCCCGCGAGGCGGCGATCATCGATGTCGGCGGCGGCGCCTCGACCCTGGTCGACGGCCTGCTCGCCGAAGGCTTCGGCGACCTGACGGTGCTCGACCTTTCCGACGCCGCCCTGCGCGTCGCCCGCAACCGCCTCGGCGCGCGCGGCGAAGAGGTGCGCTGGATCGCCGGCGACATCACCGGCGTCGACCTGCCGGAAGCCACCTACGATGTCTGGCATGACCGCGCCGTGTTCCACTTCCTTACCACTGCCGAAGCCCGCCGCGCCTACGTGCGCCAGGTGATGAAGGCGGTCCGCCACGGCGGCCACGTGATCGTCGCCACCTTCGCCGCCGACGGCCCGACCGAATGCAGCGGCCTGCCAGTCATGCGCTACGACGCCGACGAACTGCACGCCGAGTTCGGCTCCGCCTTCCAGCTCACCGAGCACCGCGACGAACACCACGTCACTCCCGCCGGCCGGGTCCAGCACTTCGTCTACTGCCATTGCCTGAAACGCCTGTGAAGTGCTCCGAGGCTGGGCTACGCTCTGCTCGCCCGGCCATGCGAACGACTTTCCATGACATCCGGCATTTCTTCTTCGGACCCCGGCCTGATAAGCTCCCGTCTCGAGGAAAACCTCTTGCAAATCAAAGAGGAAGGCAATCACGCCCGGTGGCGTGGCCGGACTTCAAATCCGGTGGGGGACGGCAGCCGTTCCTGGGTGGGTTCGACTCCCACTGCCTTCCGCCAATTCTCCGCTCGCTTTCGGCGGCCATCGTGTCTCACAGGATCAAGCGTCTATCTCGGTCCGTTCCAGCAGAAGCAGCGTCTCACCCGTCCCCGTCGTCTCCCTGACCAGCGCTCCCCGCTCATTCCAAAACGCACTCCTGCCCGCCGCCTTCCAGCCACCCGTCGGCCCGCCATGGTTGGCCAGCAGCACGCCCATTCCGTGCTCGCGGGCATAACCGGCCAGTAGGGCCGAGTCGGCCGGGTAGCCGTTTTCTCCGATCAGCGCGCTGGCGATGTAGAGGCGAGCGCCGGCACGGGCGGCGTGGGCCGGGTGGCTGGGTTGGCTGAAGTCGGCGCAGACCGCCAACGCCATCGGCAGGCCGTCGATCTCCAGCAGGGGGCCGCCGTCGCCGGCTGAGAAGTGGCGTTCCTCGCCCGCGTGCAGGTGCTGCTTGGCATAGACGCCGAGGCTGCCGTCGGCGCCGAGGATCAGGGCGGCGATCAGCGGCTTGGCATGCTTCGGCGAGCGCAGCGGCAGGCCGACCACCGTGGTCATCCGTGCCTGCTCGGCGAGCTGGCGCAGCGGTTGCAGCAGGGGCGTGTCCGCCGGCTGGGCGAGGGCGGCGGCAGCGGTGGGTTCGTAGCCGGTGAGCGACAGTTCGGGAAACACCAGCAGGCGCACGCCCCGTGCCTGGGCGATACGCATCAGGCGCAGGTGGTCGTCGAGGTTGCGTGGCAGGTCGGCGGGGTGGGCGCAGCTCTGGGCGGCGGCGATCAGCGTCATGGGGCTGTCTCGGGTATGGATGGCACAAATTCGCCAGTAGAGCCGAAGGCAGCATTTCCGGGAAGAGGCGATTAGCGGCTGCGCTACGTTTGGCTGGGGAGGGCGCTTTCGTCGCCGCGAAGCCGTAAGATAACGCGCTTCATGGCGCGCCCGACGGACGGGTGCGCACGCTTGCCTCGGGAGAACAGGGATGGCCGAGATCAATCCGCTTTCAACGGACCTGCAACAGCAACTGGCGGAGCTGCAGGCACAGGGGCTCGCCTTGCTTGGCGTCGCCGCGGACGAGACGCCGGCGCAGATCGTCGCCGCCGTCACCGACTACGTGCGCGATGCGAGGGAGCAGGGGCGCAGCCTCGACGACGAGGCGGTCTTCGCCCTCGGCGCGCTGATCGGCGCGCAGTACGTGCGTGGCCTCGGCTGGCACTGGGGCGACGTGACCTGGGACGGCGACCCGGACAGCGCCGCCGTCGGCGTGCTCAGCCCCGACGAATCGCTGTTCAACAACCCCATCGGCTGGGTAGGCCAGATCGCCGAAAGCGGCGGCGGGGTGCCGTTCATGCTCAGCTACAACATGATCCTGGCCAACCAGGTGCCGCTGTTCGAGCGGGGCAGCGCCACCGGTCTCTATTGAGCATGCAGGCGGATCGCCGCGACGCGCCGGCCCATCCCGCCAGGCGGGGCCGACAACCTGAACGGCCGGCGTCAGGCGCCGCGACCCGCCGAGCAGCGCCAACCGGCGAACGAGGTGCGGGTGACCGTGGTGGAACAGACGCTGCCTCTGAGAAACCGCGCCTGCGGCGCTTTCCAGGAAGGCAGCCTGGAACGACGCGACTGCCGAGCCCATATCGGGCTGCAATTCCGCGATTGAGTGGGCTGCGGGTTCGCGACTCGGCTGGCCTTCCTGGGAACACTTCTGAGGTTTTCGCATGACGGATCTTGAACACGCGGTGGAAAGCAACCGACGCGCCTGGGACGCGTCCGCCGACAGTCACCTGCGTGGCAGCGGCTGGCAGGAATTGTCGCTGGCGGTACAGGAAACCGGCTTCAGTTGCCTGGACGAGACCCTGGCTGGCGTGCTGCGCAATCTGGACCTGGCCGGCAAGGCGGCGGTCCAGGTCGGCTGCAACAACGGCCGGGAAGTGCTTTCGCTGTACGCCTTCGGCGTCGCGCGGGCGGTTGGGATCGACCAGTCCGCCGCCTTCCTCGCCCAGGCGCGGCAACTGGCCGAGCGCTCGCCGCATCAGCCGCGTTTCGTCGAAGCCAATGCCTACGAGCTGCCGGCCGAGCTGAACGGTCAGTTCGACCTGCTGCTGATCACCATCGGTGTGCTCAACTGGATGCCCGACATCGCGCGCTTCTTCGCCTCGGTGAGCGGCCTGCTGAAGCCGGGCGGGCAATTGGCGATCTATGAGACCCACCCGTTCCTGGAGATGCTCGAACCCGAGTCGGAGCGACCGTTCGAACTGCGCAACGACTACTTCACCGACACGCCCCACGTATCCCGGGAGGCCATCGTCTACGAAGGCAGCGGCAGCGATACCGGCATCGCCAGCTACTGGTACGTCCACCCGCTCGGCGACATCCTCGGCGGGCTGCTCGGCGCCGGCCTGCGCCTGAGTCACTTCAAGGAGTACCCGCACTCGAACCGCGAGGAACTCTACGACCTCTACGAGGACGGACCGCTGGCGATCCCGATGTGCTACACGCTGGTCGCGGTCAAGGCATGACCTGCGTCGAGGCCGGGCGAGGCGCGCCGCTGCGTGTGGTGGTGGTCGGCACCAGCGGGGCCGGGAAGTCGACCTTCTCCGCCGCGCTGGCCGCCAGGCTGGGTTGTACGCATGTCGAACTCGACCGACTCTACTGGGGCCCCGGCTGGCAAGCCGTGCCCCACGAACGCTTCGAGCACGCCGTGGAGCGGGCGACGACGGCGCCGCGCTGGGTCGCCGACGGCAACTACAGCGCCGTCCGCGAGTTGCTCTGGGGCCGCGCCACCCACGTGGTATGGCTGAATTTCGGCCGCTGGACGGTGTTCTCCCGGGTCCTTCGCCGCACCCTGGCCCGGGGCCTGCTGCGCACCCGCCTGTCCCACGGCAACCGTGAATCGCTGCGGATGGCGTTCTGCTCCAGGGATTCGATCCTGCTCTGGTCATGGACCACCTTCGCAGGCAACCGCCGCAAATACACCGGCCTGCGCGAGGATCCGCGGTTCGCGCATTTGCGCTGGGTGGAGGTTGGCGAGCCGGGGAGGGTGGGGGAGGTGATCGAGAGGTTGGTGGAAGCCGCGCTCGCACAGTCGCAGTAGTGAGCGAAGCACGCTATCCGCCTCAGTCCTGGGGCTTGCTTACCCGGCTGCGCAGCGACTCGAAATAGGCTGTATCGGCGGGGCCGCCTGGCGTCGATTCCGCGCCGGCGACCAGCGTTTCACGCAGTTCCCTGGCGTGCGTTTCGCGTTCTCTCCTTACCAGGCCACTCTGTATCATTGGGTGCCGCGTCGCCGCCAGCGCCCGGCCGAGAATCCTTGCGACGACCTCGTCCTTGCCACGGGTATAGGCCTCGCGGTCGGTGGGGTAGCGGCGGGCCAGGGCGTGCTTGGTTTCGGCGTAGAGGCGGGCGTCGTCGGGGTGGTTGCGCAGCCAGTCGCGGAACAGCAGGTAGCGGTCGGCCTGGGCCAGGGGCATGACATGGACATGGTGGGTGCGGCCATGGCCGAAGGGCGGCATGCCTTTGACGAAGAACATCCGCTGGGTGTTCGGGTTCTCGCGCCAGAACTGGTAGCCGAGGCCCTCCAGCGGGGCTACCAGCCGCTGCGGATCGTGGCCGGGCGGCGGCAGCAGGAGGATGTCGATGATCGGCTTGGCGTCGAGCCCGGGCACCGCGGTGCTGCCGACATGCTCGATGCCCAGCCCGGGCAGCGCCAGCGCCGTGCGGATGGCCTCGGCTTCGGCGGCGAAGTGTTGTGGCCAGGCGGGGTCGGCAGGCAGCACCTCGATGCGGTCGTCGTCGGCGTTGCTCCAGCGTTGGCCGTCGAAGCGGGGCGGTTGGGGTGAGGACATGGCGGACTCCGGGGATATGCGGGAGATTGGCGGCGATGGAGAGCTGGGGTAGGGCGAATAACGCCAGCGGCGTTATCCGCCTTCCGCGAGCGGGGTGCGGGTAAAACCCGGGAGTCTCAGACGTCCAGCGCCTGCACCCCTGGATGCTGCGGATCGAACCCATCCAGGCGCATGCGCTCGGCGAATGCCTCCCGCGCCGCGTCTCCCTGGAGAAACGCGCTCCGCGCCGAGGCCCAGTCGTCCGGTTGCAGCCGTACCATCCAGCCCTCGCCGTAGCAATCCCGGTTGATCAGCGCCGGGCGCTTGACCACCGCCGGGTTGCTCGCCAGCAGGGTCCCGGCCAACGGGCTGCGGGCCGAGGAGGCAGCCTTGGCGAACTCGACCACGCCGAAGCTGCGGTCGCGTTCGATGTGCCAGCCGTCGCGCTTGGGGGTGAAGGCGAAGATTTCGCCATACAGCGCGCAGCCGTAGGCGCTCAGGCCCAGGGTCAGGCTGCCGTCGACTTCCTCGCGCAACCACAGGTTGTAGTCCGGGGCGTAGAACAGCCCGTCGGGGAACTCCAGGCCGTGCAGGTTCGCGCTCATAGGGTCAGCACCCGCTCGGATTCGAGGATCAGCCGTGCCAGTTCGCCGCCGCTGGAGATTTCGTCGAGTTCCTCGATCAGTTCGCTTTCGTCGATGTTCACCCCGGGTTGGCGGCACATCAGCAGGCGCGCGCCGGCCTCGCGGGCCTGGCGGATGAAGTGGCGCAGCGGCTCGCCGCCGTCCAGCGCGCGCAACTGGTCGGCGACGGCGCGGCGGGCCAACTGCACGCCTTCGCCGCTGAGGAACAGGGTCACCTCGGCGTCCATGCAGGCCAGCAGGGTGGCGGTGTGGAAGGGCGCGGCGCAGCGGGCCGGGGTGCTCGGGCCGCTGGAGACGATGATGAGGACGCGCTGGGGGTGGGTGTCAGGGTTCAAGGGGCTTGTCCATCTGGATCAGCGCCACGCGCCGGCCGTCCGGATCGTGGCGTTCGGCGATGGCGCGCGGCTGGTAGCCGAGCTGGGTATAGAGCAGCAGCCCGGCGGCGTTGGCGTTGAAGCAGGAAATCTTCATCAGGCGCGCTTTGTACTGTTCGCGGGCGAGGTTTTCCATGACCCCGATCAGGTAGCGGGCCACGCCCAGGCCGCGCGCGGCGGGCGCCACCATCATGTTGCCGAGGGCGCAGAAGTCGCCGTGCTGCCACTGGTAGAAGTTGGCGAAGCCGAGCACCTGTCCGTCGTGCACGGCCACGGTGCTGCCGCGGCGTTCGGCGATGGCGGCGGCCAGCTGGGCGACGCTGAACGGCCAGATCGCCTTGGGGTAGCAATAGAAGAGTTCGTCGCGGTCCTGGGGGAAGCCGGCGACCGTCTCCAGGTCACCGGTCTCCGCCGGGCGGTGGCTGAGCTGCATGTCAGCGCGGCGGGTATTGCGACATGACTTTCTGCACCGTCTCGCGGATCGCCTGCTCGCGCTCGGCCGGGCTCGGCGGGCTGGTGCGCATGATCTGCTCGCCGCTGCCGCGCCAGACCAGTTTGCCGTCCTTGCCGTCGAACAGGTCGACCTGGAGGGTGGCAACCTTGTAATTCACGGTGCGCGTCTCGGCCATCGCCGGGCCGCCCCAGTATCCTCCCCAGTAGCCGCCCCAGTAACCGCCGCCGTAGTTGGTGGTGATCTGGTCCTGGCGATCGTCGACGATCAGGTAGGCGCGCACCGTGACGTCGCCTCTGGCGTTGCCCTGGGCCGGACGCAGGCCGCGCTGGTCGAGCTGCTGGGCGACGGCTTCGCGGATGCGTTGCTCGGTGAGGTCGCTCTTGATGCGTGGGTCGTCGGGGCGGTATTCGAAGGCGGGTTGCGACCAGCTCCAGCTACGGTAGGCGGCGAAGTCGCGGGAGCTGTCGAAGTCGCGGTCGAGCTGGGTGGTTTCGCAGGCTGCGAGGCTGAGG
The DNA here is from genome assembly GCF_001815235.1 of Pseudomonas sp. HMSC065H01. Classification (NCBI taxonomy): domain Bacteria; kingdom Pseudomonadati; phylum Pseudomonadota; class Gammaproteobacteria; order Pseudomonadales; family Pseudomonadaceae; genus Pseudomonas; species Pseudomonas sp. HMSC065H01. The sequence goes on from NZ_KV819937.1 coordinate 560,328, forward strand.
AGCAGGCCGAGCAGCAGGATTCGGCGGATCATGGTTTTTCTCCAGTCAGAGTTCACATCCAAGCTCAGCGCCGGATGAAAGGCAAGAGGAAACGCGGGTTTGAAGCGTCTCCACAAGTAACGTTGGCGAGCACCCGCCCTATAGGGCGCGACGGGAGAATGAAATGAATCGAAGTATTGCGATCCTGCTGCTGGGCCTGTCGCTGACCGGCTGCGTCGAGGCACGCTCGGTGGTACCGGCGGATGGCCCGGGCCCGCTGCTGGTGGCCCATCGCGCCGGCACCGCGGACTACCCGGAGAACACCCTGCTGGCGATCCGCAAGGCGCTGGACAACGGCGCCGACGCGCTATGGTTGTCGGTGCAGTTGAGCGCCGATGGCCATCCGGTGCTCTATCGCCCCGCTGACCTGGCGGTCCTGACCCAGGGCGCCGGTGCGGTCGGCCAGTCGAGCCTGGCCGAGCTGGCGCGCTTGAACGCCGGCTATATGTTCAAGGCCGAGGACGGCAGCTATCCCTACCGCCAGAAGCCGCTGCGGATTCCTACGCTGCGCCAGGCGCTGCGGGCGATCCCGCCGCAGGTGCCGGTGTTCCTCGACATGAAGTCGCTGCCGGTGGAGCCGCTGGTCGATGCCGTGGCCGGCGAGCTGGAGCGGCAGAAGGCCTGGTCGCGGGTGCGTTTCTATTCCACCGAGAAGGCCGCCAACGACTACCTGACGCAGCGCTACGCGGACCGCGCGCGACAGTTCGAAAGCCGCGATGCGACGCGCAACCGCCTGGTCGGCCTGGCCTTCGGCGAGCGCTGCGAGGCACCGCCGGCCGGCGGCACCTGGATGGGCATCGAGCTGCGCCGCGAACTGACGGTGACCGAGCGCTTCACCCTTGGCGAGTCTTCCTACAAGGTGCCGGCGGCGCAGTTGTGGACGCGCAAAGCGATGGACTGCGTGCGCCGCGAGCCGGTGAAGGTGGTGATGTTCGGCATCGAGACCGCCGAGGACTACCGCACCGCGCGCGCCCTGGGCGCCGACGCGGTGATGAGCAACTCGCCCAGGAAGATGGAGGCGATCCGCCGCCGGGTGCTCGCCGATCAGCCCGGCGGGTAGCTCGACAGCGCCCGTTTCACCGCTTCGCGCAGGGCCTTGGCCTGTTCGCTGGCGGAGTCGCCGGAGTCGAACTCGGCGCTGTTGCCCCACACCGGCTGACCGCTGCGGGCGTCGTTCAGCTCGACGCGGACCACGGTGACCTGCACGGTGTAGCTGCGGGTCACCGGGTAGCTGGCGCCATAGCCGTACCAGGGATCGCGCCAGCCGCCGTAGTTGCCGTAGTAGCCGCCGTAGTAGTCGGTAACCTGGCGGGTGCGCAGTTCGTTGCGCAGGAACGCGCTGACCTGCAGGTCGGCCGCGCTGCCCGGCCGCGCCGGGCGCAGGCCGCGCTGGTCGAGCTGCTGGCTGACGGCGTCGCGCAACTGGTTGTCGTCCAGGCCCTGGGGAAAGCCGCTGACCCCGGCGGCGGCCCAGCTCCAGCTACGGTAGCGGGCGTAGTCGCGCGGCGCCGCCGGATAGGCGCCGGGATCGAGGCCGGGATTGGCCGCGGTGGCCGGCTGCGGCGGGTAGGGCAGAGAGCTGGCGCGGTAGGGATTGTCGCCCTGGCAGGCACCGAGGGCGGCCAGGCTGGCGAGTAACGGCAGGATCAACAGTCGCGATTGCATGCTCGACGCTCCGTGGCCGCGCTACGTCGGCGGCCCTTGCAGGCTCAGACTGCATTCTGCGCCTTTCATTGCGGGCGGCACAGCCAGTGCAGGTAGCGGCCAAGCCCGGCAAAGGCCGGGTGGCGGCGGTAGGCCAGTTCCATTTCCACCAGGTCGAGCCGTTCGGCCTTGGCCTGGAACTCGCTCGGCATGTAGTCGTGGAACACCCGCACGCCGCTGCGCGCCTCGATGCGCCAACGCTCTGCCAGCGCCTGTTCCAGCTCGCGCGGGTCGAGCGGGCGCTGCGGGGTCAGGCTCTGCCCCTCGCCAGCGAAGCGTTCCTTGCGCAGCTTGCGGAAGTGGCCCTTGAGCAGGTTGCGGTAGATCAGCGCGTCGCGATTGTAGAAGGCCAGCGACAGCCAGCCGCCGGGTGCGCAGAGTTGGTGCAGCACCGGCAGGATCGCATGGGGTTCGGCCAGCCACTCGAGCACGGCGTGGCAGAGCACCAGGTCGTAGGGCTCGGTGAGCTGGCCGAGCAGTTCCTGCCAGGGCGCCTGGATGAATTCGGCGGCCTGCCCGGCTTCGGCGAAGCGCTGGCGGGCGCCGTCGAGCATGGGTTGCGCTGGCTCGGCGAGGGTTACGCGGTGGCCGCGAGCGGCCAGCCAGAGCGACATGTGGCCGAGCCCGGCGCCGATGTCGAGGACCCGCAGAGGTCGCTCCGGGAGGGCCTCGGCGAGGTCGGCCTGGAGTACCGCGAGGCGGATCGCACCCTTGGCGCCGCCATAGATCTTTTCGGCGAAGCGCGTCGCCAGTTCGTCGAAATGGCGGTCGCTCATGGCAGGAAGCGCCGTTCGCAGTCGGCCAGCTTGGCGCGCACCACCTGTTCCAGGTCGAGGCCGGTTTCCCCGCAGAACAGCAGCAGATAAAGGACGATGTCGCCAACTTCCTGGCCAGCGTGTTCGAGCTGCTCGGCCGACAGCGTGCGCGACTGGTCTTCCGTCAGCCACTGGAAGATCTCCACCAGTTCGGCCATCTCGACGCTGGCGGCCATGGCCAGGTTCTTCGGGCTGTGGAATTGGCGCCAGTCGTTGCGGTCGCGGATGGCGTGCAGGCGCGCGGTGAGTTCGTGCAGGTCCATGGGGGATTCTTCGCGGTGGCGGTAAGCAGCCGCATAGCTTCGGGCTTTGCGCCCGAAGCTTCAAGGCATGGCGGACCGGCGTCAGCCCTGTAGCCGGCTCCAATGCCCGGCCATGTGCGGCAGGTCGTCCTTGCCGCGCAGGCTGAACTGGCCGTCCGCCGCCGCCGCGCTGGCCAGGAGGGTGAGGCTGGCCGGCAGCAGCACTGGCTTCTGGAAGCGCACCTCGACCCGATAGCCCGAGGCTGGCAGTCGCTCGCCGAGGGCGGCCAGGCTGCGAGCCTTGTTCCACAGGCCGTGGGCGATGGCGCGGGGAAAGCCGAACAGCTTGGCGCTGGGCGCCGACAGGTGGATCGGGTTGTAGTCGCCGGCGGCACGGGCATAGCGCCGGCCGATGTCGGCGGGCGCCTTCCAGTTGTCGACCGGCTCCAGCGGCAGCGGCTCCTGCTCGGCTTTCGGCGGAATTTCGCCGGGCACCTTGACGCCGCGGCAGAGCACCTTGCTGTCGCCGACCCAGAGCAGGCCAAGCTGGTCTTCCAGGCGGGTGACGATGCTGAAGGTGGCGCCCTTGTCGTGCGGTTGCAGGTTTTCCACCGCGACGCTCACGGTGAACGGGCCGAGGCCGCCGAGCGCGCGCAGCACGTCGATGCGGTTCTCCAGGTGGACCAGGCCGAGCAGCGGGAAGGGGAAGCGCTTGTCGGTGAGCAGCGCCATCTGCAGCGGGAAGGCGAGGATGTGCGGGTAGGTCGGCGGCAGCAGGCCGTCGTCGCGGAAGCCGCAGACCTGGCGGTAGCGCTCGAGGTGCTTCGGGTCCACCGTGACCTGGCTGCGCAGGCCGCGCTCGGGCAGGGCCTTGCCGCGGATGCCGCGGCGCAGTGCGGCGCGCAGGAACAGGCCGGGCAGGGCGGGTGGGGCGGGCAGGTCGAGCCAGGCGGTGGGCATTGGACATCTCCTCGAAATAGGTGGCTGTCAGCTTAGTCGAGCACCCGCAGCAGGCATTGGCCGCCTGGCCGACGCCGCTGGCAGGGCGGTCAATAGGCTCCGGGATGCGTCTGCATCGAGATTTTCGACCACGCCGGCGGCTAGTCGATCTGAGGGTTTTTCCGTCATGCGGGATGGGTTATTTCTATGGCCTCTCCTTGAGAGGGGATGGCAAAGCTGCCTAAGATGGGCCCGCCCCATGGATAACTAGAAAAAACACCATGCGTGATCTGACCGACGATGTAGCGCTGATGCGCCCGGTGATCGACGCCCTGCGCGCCAGCGGCTGCGATCCGGACCGGGTCCTGGTCCGTGTCGGGCTGCCGCCGGGTGGCCTGCCGGCCGGCCGTTTCCCCCATTCCGCACAGAACCTGTTCTGGAAGGCCGCCGCCGACGAGTGCGGCGAAGAGCATGTCGGCCTGCACCTGGCCGAGCACCTGCCGGCGTTCCACGGCCTGCTCCTGGAATACCTGTTCCTCTCCAGCGATACCTTCGGCGCCGGCCTGCGCCATTCCCTGCGCTACGTACGCCTGCTGTCCGACACCCTGCAGGCGCAACTGGAGGTGGAGGGCGAGCGCGCGGTGCTGTCGCTGGGCGAATCGCCGGCGATCAACCGCCACTTCCCGGAAATGCTCGCCGGCGCGGTGATCCGCCTGTTCGGCGCGCTCACCGAGGGCGAGTTCAAGCCGCTGGAAGTGCAACTGATGAACGAAACCGGCGCGCCGATGGAGCGCTACCGTGCGGTCTACGGCTGCCCGACGATCCTCGGCATGCCGCGCTACGCGCTGGTATTCGATGCCGCGGTGCTGGACAAACCCTCGCGCCACGCCGCCCCGGAACTGCTGCGCATGCACGAGTCGCTGGCGCGCCGGCAACTGGCCGAGGTGGAGCGCCTGGACCTGGTGCGCCAGGTCCGCGAACTGATCGGCGAGTTGCTGGTGGACGGAGGCGCCACCCTGGAGCAGGTCGCCGCGCGCCTCGGCATGCCGGCCCGACGTCTGCGCGAACGCCTGGCGATGGCCGGGGTGCGCTTCAACGACCTGGTCACCGACTACCGCTGCCGACTGGCCAAGGAACTGCTGCTGAAGACCGACGAGCGCATCGAAGTGATCGTCGAACGCACCGGGTTTTCCGAGCCGAGCACCTTCTATCGCGCGTTCAAGCGCTGGGTCGGCGAGACGCCGGTGGAGTTCCGCCGGCGCGGGCAGCAGGGGCGCGGGTAGGGCCTGTCCGAAAGGGGGCTACCGGGTCGGCGTCCTGTTGCCGGGGAGTCAGGGGCCGCCTCAGGCCCCCAGCAGGCTCTGCCCGCACACCCTCAGCACCTGGCCGCTGACCGCGCCGGACGACGGCTGGGCGAACCAGGCCACCGTTTCGGCGACGTCCTGCGGCAGGCCGCCCTGGCTCATGGAGTTCATCCGCCGGCCGGCCTCGCGGATGGTCAGCGGAATGGCGGCGGTCATCTGCGTCTCGATGAAGCCCGGCGCCACCGCGTTGATGGTGATGCCGCGCTTGCCCAGCGCCGGCGCCCAGGCCTGGGCCAGGCCGATCAGGCCGGCCTTGCTCACCGCGTAGTTGCTCTGCCCGAGGTTGCCGGCGATGCCGCTGATCGACGCCAGCAACACCACCCGGCCGTTGTCATGCAGCTTGCCGCCGTCGAGCAGGGCCTGGGTCAGCACCTGCGGGGCATTGAGGTTGACGTTGATCACCGAGTTCCAGAAGTCGCTGCTCATCTTCGCCAGGGTCTTGTCGCGGGTGATCCCGGCGTTGTGCACGACAATATCGACGCCCTCCGGCAGCGCGTCCACCAGTTGCTGCCCGGCGTCCGCGGCGCAGATGTCGAGGGCCACGGCACGACCGCCGAGGCGCGCGGCGAGGCCTTCGAGGGCCTCCCTGGCCGGCGGAACGTCGAGCAGCACCACTTCCGCGCCGTCGCGCGCCAGGGTTTCCGCGATGGCCGCGCCAATGCCGCGGGCGGCGCCGGTGACCAGTGCGCGCTGGCCGGCCAGCGGCTTGCTCCAGTCGTGGACCTGGGCGCTGTTGGCGGCAAGACGGATCACCTGGCCGGAGACGTAGGCGCTCTTCGGCGAGAGGAAGAAGCGCAGTGCGCCTTCCAGTTGGTCCTCGGCGCCCTTGCCGACGTACAGCAACTGCACGTTGCCGCCGCGACGGATTTCCTTGCCCAGGGAGCGGGTGAAACCTTCCAGGCTGCGTTGCACGCTGGCGGCGACCGGGTCCTTGAGAGACTCGGGGGGGCGTCCGAGGACCACCACCTTCGGGCATGTGTCGAGGCCCTTGAGCACCGGCTGGAAGAAGTCGCGCAGCGCCACCAACTGCTCGAAGCGGGTCAGGCCGCTGGCGTCGAACAGCACCGCCTTGGCCCGCGGGCTGTGCTCGGCGGTCCAGCGCGGCAGCTCGAACTGTCCCTCGACGGCGGCGAACACCGCGTCGGTCAGCTTGCCGGCGAAGGGCAGCACGGCCTCGGCCAGCGCGCCGCTCCCGCCGATCACCAGCGGGCCGTCCACCGGGCGCACCCGGCCGGCCTGCCAGCGCTCCAGGCGCAGCGGGGAGGGAAGGCCGACGGCGCCAACCAGGCGGCGGCCGACGGGGGAGTTGGCGAAGGCGATGTAACGATCGGTCATGGAACGGGCTCCCGGTGGAAAGGCTCCAAGGCTGAAGGTGGATTCCGCCGGCCAACGATGCCGAGGGAACGCGGGTAACAGTGTGGACAACTCTACGCAGCCACCTGTTCGCCGCAATTGACCGCGCTGACCGGGATAACGGCAGGGCGGCCAATGCGACGCGACCGGCTAAGGTTAGCCTGTGCGCCACTGACCGCTCAGTTAACGGGTCGAGCCTCGGCTCGGCGTAAACGATTCCAGCAAGGAGTTCTTCCATGACCCAGCTGCGCCGGGTCGCCATTGTCGGCGGCAACCGTATTCCCTTCGCCCGCTCGAACACCGTGTACGCCACGGCGAGCAACCAGGAGATGCTCACTTCCGCCCTGGAAGGCCTGGTGGAGCGCTACAACCTGCACGGAGAGCGCCTTGGCGAGGTGGTGGCCGGCGCCGTGCTGAAGCATTCGCGCGACTTCAACCTGACCCGCGAATGCGTGCTCGGTTCGCGCCTGGCCCCGGAAACCCCGGCCTACGATATCCAGCAGGCCTGCGGTACCGGCCTGGAGGCGGCGATCCTGGTGGCCAACAAGATCGCCCTCGGGCAGATCGACAGCGGCATCGCCGGCGGCGTCGATACCACTTCCGACGCGCCGATCGGGGTCAACGAGGGCCTGCGCAAGATTCTCCTCGAGGCCAACCGCGGCAAGAGCAACCTGGACAAGCTCAAGAGCCTGCTGAAGATCCGCCCGCGCCACGTGGTCCCGGCCATCCCGCGCAACGGCGAGCCGCGCACCGGGCTGTCGATGGGGGAGTCCTGCGAACTGATGGCGCAGACCTGGCAGATCCCCCGCGACGAGCAGGACAGGCTGGCCTTCGAGAGCCACCACAAGCTGGCCGCGGCCTATGAGGAGGGCTGGCAGAACGACTTGATGACGCCGTTCCGCGGCCTGACCCGCGACCAGAACCTGCGCCCGGATATCGACCTGGAGAAGATCGGCACCCTCAAGCCGGTGTTCGAGCGCGGTTCGCGCGGCACCCTCACGGCGGCCAACTCGACGCCGCTGACCGACGGCGCCTCGGTGGTACTGCTGGCCAGCGAGGAGTGGGCGAAGGCGCGCGGCCTGCCGATCCTGGCCTATTTCAAGGACGGCGAGGCGGCGGCGGTGAACTTCGTCGATCGCCAGGAGGGCCTGCTGATGGCGCCGGTCTACGCGGTGCCGCGGCTGCTGGCACGCAACGGCCTGAGCCTGCAGGACTTCGACTACTACGAGATCCACGAGGCCTTCGCCGCCCAGGTGCTCTGCACCCTGAAGGCCTGGGAAGACCCCGAGTACTGCAAGACCCGCCTCGGCCTCGACCAGCCGCTGGGCTCCATCGACCGCAGCAAGCTCAACGTCAAGGGCAGCTCACTGGCCGCCGGCCACCCGTTCGCCGCCACGGGAGGACGGATCGTCGCCAACCTGGCCAAGCTGCTCTCGCTGGCGGAGCAGGGACGCGGGCTGATTTCCATCTGCGCCGCCGGTGGGCAGGGTGTGACCGCGATCATCGAGCGGTAATCCAATAGGGCGAGCGGCCTTGTCGCTCGACGATGTAAGCAACTCCGTGACTTGGGCGGTGCCGTGCGAACGGGACCGCCTTTTTTTTTGCTGGCGCCCTACGGTTCGGGTTCGTCGGCGGCGTTGGAGACAGCGAATTCGACGCTTGTACGGAGAATCCCCTCTCTCTTCAGGGAGAGAGTTGGGGTGAGGGCGGCTCCGCTATCGGCCGGGAGTGCCGCTGCGGCGGATAACGCCGTTGGCGTTATGCGCCC
>NZ_KV819937.1:568651-579603 GCF_001815235.1 Pseudomonas sp. HMSC065H01
CGGATAACGCCGTTGGCGTTATGCGCCCTACCGTTCGGGTTCGTGGCGGCGATGAAGTACGGATCCCGACGCCTGCCGGATAACCCCGGCGTAGGGCTCACGCCGCACATCCGCCATTGCCGTCCTGCCCCCGCAGGCTTGCCGGCTGGCGGTCGGCGAAGGGGGTGGAGAGGATCATCGAGGTCTTGCTGATGCCGAACTTCATCAGCCGGTCGATCAGGTCCTGCAGCTCCGGCATCGAAGCCACGGCGGCCTTCATCAGCACGCAGGCGTCGCCGGTGATCCGGTGGCAGAGGGTCAGTTGGGGGATCCGGGCCAGTTCGTCGAGCACCGACTGGCAATCCTTCTCGGTGATCCGCAGTTCGATCACGCACTCGATGGGCAGGCCGAGCTTGGCCAGGTTCACCGAGGCGTGGTAGCCGGTGATCACCCCTTCGGCCTCCAGCTTGGCCACCCGGTCGGCCACCGCCGGGGGCGACAGGTTGATGCGCCGGGCCAGTTCGGCGAAGGTCAGGCGGCCGTTGTCGATCAGGGCGGCGAGGAGCGCACGGTCGTATTTGTCCATGATGGGTCCCGGTTGTCGAATCGACGGAAAGCATGGCCGATTTCCATGGAAAGAAAAGTGTTACGTCCCGATAACCAGCGGCTGTGCCTTAACCGGCGGGTAGCGACCTCATAAAATGAAGTCTTTCTCCCGCCTGCCCTGTCGAGTGCTTTCCATGCCTGCCCGTCGCCTTCCGCTGTTGCTTTTCGGTGCGTTCTTCGCCCTGTACTTCATCTGGGGCTCCACTTACCTGGCGATCCGCTTCGGCGTCGAGTCCTGGCCTCCGATGCTGATGGCCGGGGTGCGCTTCGTCATCGCCGGCGGCCTGATGTTCGCCTGGTTGCGCTGGCGCGGCGCGCCGTTGCCGACCTGGCGCGAGTGGCGCGGCGCGGGGGTCGTCGGAATCCTCCTGCTCAGTTGCGGCAACGGCGGGGTGACGGTGGCCGAGCACTGGGGCGTGTCTTCCGGGGTGGCGGCCCTCGCGGTGGCTACGGTGCCGCTGTTCACCCTGCTGTTCAGCCAGTTGTTCGGCCAGCGCAACACCACCCTGGAATGGGGCGGCATCGTGCTCGGGCTGTTCGGCATCGTCCTGCTCAACCTCGGTTCGAACCTCCAGGCCAGCCCTGCCGGCGCCGGCCTGATCCTGTTCGCCGCCGCGTCCTGGGCCTTCGGCTCGGTGTGGAGCCGGCGCCTGTCGCTGCCGGCCGGACCGATGGCCAGCGCCGCGGAAATGCTGGTCGGCGGCGCGGTGCTGCTGGTCGGCAGCCTGGCCAGCGGCGAGCGCCTGGAGCATTGGCCGAGCACCAGCGGCTGGCTGGCGCTGGTGTACCTGATCCTGTTCGGCTCGATCATCGCCTTCAGCGCCTACCAGTACCTGCTGCGCAACGTACGGCCGGCGGCGGCCACCAGCTATGCCTACGTCAATCCGGCGGTGGCGGTGTTGCTCGGCACCCTGTTCGCCGGCGAGCGGATCGGCGGTATCGAGGGGCTGGCGATGCTGGTGATCATCAGCGCCGTGGTGCTCATCGGCCTGCCCCAGTGGCGCGCCAGCCGCGCCGCCGCCTGAATGCCTTAAGCGATCCCTAAGGCGGGCTGCGCCATGCTGCGGCGCAGCGCCCGGATGGGCCGGGCTGACGGGGGTACGAAGATGAAAGCGCTGGTCATCGGTGTGGTCCTGGTGTTCCTTGGCGGTTGCGCCAGTCACGTGAGCCCCGGCGGCAAGGCCATCGAGTCGCCGATCAAGGAGTATTTCGGCCAGGACCCCATCGAGCGCCGGGCCTTCGGCGAGAGCGAGAACGGCGCCGAGGCCGAGGATTCGCCACTGCGTTTCCGCCTGACGCCCTGAACGGTCGCCCCGGGCGCCTGACCGGACGTGCAGAAGTCGTCTCCAGCGTCTTCAATACGGAATGACGGTCGCCGCCAGGCGGCCCCGTAGCGAAGGCCGGAGGGGCGATGGAGAGCATGCTGGACAGGCCCGAGCAGGAACTCGTGCTGGTGGTGGACGACACCCCGGACAACCTGCTGCTGATGCGCGAGCTGCTCGAGGAGCAGTACCGCGTGCGCACCGCCGGCAGCGGCCCGGCCGGGCTGCGGGCAGCCGTCGAAGAGCCGCGCCCGGACCTGATCCTGCTCGATGTGAACATGCCGGGCATGGACGGCTACGAGGTCTGCCGACGGCTCAAGGCCGATCCGCTGACCCGCGACATCCCGTTGATGTTCCTCACTGCCCGCGCCGATCGCGACGACGAGCAACAGGGCCTGGCCCTGGGCGCGGTGGATTACCTGGGCAAGCCGGTGAGCCCGCCGATCGTCCTGGCGCGGGTGCGTACCCATCTGCAATTGAAGGCCAATGCCGATTTCCTGCGCGACAAGAGCGAATACCTGGAACTCGAAGTGCGCCGTCGCACGCGCCAGCTGCAACAGTTGCAGGACGCCGTCATCGAAGCCCTGGCGACCCTTGGCGATCTTCGCGACAACCCGCGCAGCCGCCATCTTCCGCGTATCGAGCGCTATGTCAGGCTGCTCGCCGAGCACCTGGCGGCGCAGCGGGCGTTCGCCGACGAGCTGACTCCGGAGGCTGTCGACCTGCTGAGCAAGTCGGCGCTGTTGCATGACATCGGCAAGGTCGCGGTGCCCGACCGGGTCCTGCTCAACCCCGGGCAACTGGACGCCGCCGACACCGCCCTGCTACAGGGCCATACCCGCGCCGGGCGCGACGCCCTGGCCAGCGCCGAGCGGCGGCTCGGCCAGCCTTCCGGATTCCTCCGCTTCGCCCGGCAGATCGCCTACAGTCATCACGAACGCTGGGATGGCCGGGGCTTTCCGGAAGGCCTTGCGGGCGAGCGGATTCCCCTGGCGGCGCGGATCGTCGCCCTGGCCGACCGCTACGATGAACTGACCAGCCGGCACGCCTACCGGCCGCCGCTGGCGCATGCCGAGGCGGTGCTGCTGATCCAGGCCGGCGCCGGCAGTGAATTCGACCCACGGCTGGTGGAGGCCTTCGTCGCCGTGGCCGACGCTTTCGCCGAGGTTGCCCGGCGCTACGCCGACAGCGCCGAGGCGCTGGACGTGGAGATGCAGCGGCTGGAACAGGCGGTGGCGGAAAGCATCGAACTCACCGCGCCACCGGCCTAGTACGCCGATCGGTGCGCAGTCCGGCGGAAAGCCGGCGCGTCCGGCTGTGCTCGGCACGGCGTTTGCCGTATAACGTCAGACCCTTTGCCTTCCACATTGGCCCCGAGGAACCGCGTAGCACCGATGAAGACACCCAGACGCCTGGAACCGTTGATCGAAGACGGTCTGATCGACGAGGTCGTGCGCCCGCTGATGAGCGGCAAGGAAGCCTCGGTCTATGTGGTGCGTTGCGGCGACAGCCTGCGTTGCGCCAAGGTCTACAAGGAGGCCAACAAGCGCAGCTTCCGCCAGGCCGCCGAGTACCAGGAGGGCCGCAAGGTCCGCAACAGCCGCCAGGCGCGGGCCATGGCCAAGGGCTCGAAGTATGGCCGCCGCGAACAGGAGGAAGCCTGGCAGAATGCCGAAGTGTCGGCCCTGTTCCGTCTCGCCGGGGCCGGTGTGCGGGTGCCGAAGCCCTATGATTTCCTCGATGGCGTGTTGCTGATGGAACTGGTGGCGGACGCCGACGGCGATGCTGCGCCGCGTCTCAACGACGTGACGCTGGAGCCCGACGAGGCACGGCGCCACCACGCTTTCCTGATCCGCCAGATCGTTGCCATGCTCTGCGCCGGCCTGGTGCACGGCGACCTCTCCGAGTTCAACGTCCTGCTCGGTCCGGATGGCCCGGTGATCATCGACTTGCCGCAGGCGGTCGACGCGGCCGGCAACAACCATGCGTTCAGCATGCTCGAACGCGACGTCGGCAACATGGCCGCCTACTTCGGCCGCTTCGCCCCGGAACTCAGGCAGACCCGCTATGCCAAGGAAATGTGGGCGCTCTACGAAGCCGGCGAGCTGACAGCGGAAACCCCGCTCAGCGGCACCTTCGTCGAAGCCGAAGAGGCCGCCGACGTGCGCGCGGTGCTCCGCGAGATCGAGGCCGCGCAGCGCGAGGAGGCGCGTCGCCAGGCGCTGCGCCAGGCCGACGACGCGCCGCGTGGCGAGCGCGAGGAACCGCCGCCGCCCTGGTTGCAGTGAGCGGCTGGCGGATGTTTTTTCCCGCCAACTGTATCGCGACCCTTGCGCACGCAACTGCTAGCGTGGCCTGAAGTTTTCCGGAGGCCGCCATGCCTGTTGCACATATCCTGCTCGCCCTGCTGGTGACCCTGATCTGGGGTCTGAACTTCGTCGTTATCAAGGTCGGCCTCGGCGACTTCCCGCCGCTACTGTTCTGCGCCCTGCGCTTCGCCCTGGCGGCGCTGCCGCTGTTGGTCCTGCGCGGGCCGATGCCGGCGCCGTTCGGACGCATCCTGCTGATCGGCGTGCTCCTCGGAGTGGTCAAGTTCGGCCTGCTGTTCGTCGGCATGGCCCAGGGCATGCCGGCCGGGCTGTCGTCGCTGGTGCTGCAGAGCCAGGTATTCTTCACCATCCTCATCGCCGCCCTGTGGCTGGGCGAGCGGCCGTCGCCGCGCGGGTTGTTCGGCCTCCTGCTGGCGGCGGCGGGGCTGGTCCTGATCGGCCTGGAGCGGCCGCTGGGAGACAGCCTGCTGGCATTCCTGCTGGTGGTCGCCGCGGCGCTGGCCTGGTCCTTCGCCAACATCGCCACCAAGCGTTCCGGGGCCACCGACATGCTGCGCCTGATCTGCTGGGTCAGCCTGGTCCCGCCGTTGCCGCTGCTGGCGCTTTCCTATCTATTCGAAGGTCCGCACGCCATCGAGCGCGCAGTGCTGAACATGAGCTGGGGCGGCTTCGGCGCGCTGCTCTACATCGCCTTCGGCGCGACCACGGTGGGCTTCGCCATCTGGAGTTTCCTCCTGCGCCACTACCCGGCCAGCCTGGTGACGCCGTTCGCCCTGGCGGTGCCTGTGTCGGGCATGCTCGCCGGCTGGCTGCTGCTCGGCGAACGCCTCGACCTGGACAGCCTGCTGGCCTGCGCGCTGGTGTTCGTCGGGCTGGCCATCACCCTGTTGCCGGCCAGCCTGCTGCGACGCTTCGCCTGGCCGGTGCGGCGGTTGGGATGAAAACGGCGGAAGACATCCTCGCGCTGATCGCCGCCGATTCCTCGCGCCTGCATCTGCTCCGCGTGCTGCGCGAGGTCGGCCCGGAGGGCGCCTGGATCGGCGCCGGCTTCGTGCGCAACGCGGTATGGGACCATCTGCATGGCTACGGCGAAGCCACGCCGCTGGCGGACATCGACGTACTTCATTTCGCCCCGCGGGCCCTCGACCCGCAGGCCGACGCCGACTTCGAGGCCGCGTTGCGCCGTTGCTGCGAGGTACCCTGGTCGGTGAAGAACCAGGCGCGCATGCACCTGCGCAACGGCGACCGGCCCTACCGGGATTGCGCCGATGCGCTGTGCCACTGGGCGGAAACGTGCACGGCGGTGGCGCTGCGGCTCGTCGGCGAACGCCTGGAGCTACTGGCACCGCTGGGCGTCGACGACCTGCTGGCGCTGAAGGTGCGGCCCACCGCGCATTTCGCCGGCAAGCCGGAGGTCTACCGGCGGCGCCTGCGGGAGAAGAACTGGACGGCGCGCTGGCCGCTGCTGGATATCAGTGGCAGCAGCCAGACGCCAGGTCCTTGAGGATCGGGCAGTCGGGGCGGTGGTCGCCCTGGCAGTGCTCGACCAGGTCCTGCAGGGTGTCGCGCAGGGTGCTGAGCTCCTCGATCTTGCGATTCAGCTCGCGCACGTGCTGCGCCGCCAGGGCCTTGACGTCGGCACTGGCACGCTGGCGATCCTGCCAGAGGGTGAGCAGCTTGCCGACTTCGTCGAGGGAGAAACCGAGGTCCCGCGAACGGCGGATGAACGCCAGGGTATGCAGGTCGTTCTCGTTGTAGTGGCGGTAGCCGCTGGCGCTGCGTCCGGCTGGGCGGAGCAACTCGATGGACTCGTAGTAACGGATCATCTTCGGCGTCAGTCCGCTTTTCTTCGCCGCTTCACCGATGTTCATCCGGGTCTCCTGGGAGGTTGCGAAGCCGCTAGCCTATCCCTTTCCCGGCCAATGCGCAGGCTATCAGATATGTGACCGCCCGCTGTCCGGACCTCTGGCCGGCGGCCGCGTCGCGTCCGGCTGGGTCTTCGGCAGGAACACCTGCACTTCCAGCCCTTTGCCCTCCAGTCCCTTGCCCAGGCCGATACTGCCGAAGTGCAGTTCGACGATGCGCTTGACGATCGGCAGGCCCAGGCCGCTGCCCTCGCCGCTGCTGGTGGCGGGGCTGCGGTAGAAGCGGGTGAAGATCGCCTGCTGCTCTTCCAGGGCGACCCCGGGGCCGTTGTCGCGCACCCGCAGCACGGCGTGCTGGGCGCGATTCTCGACGCGGATCTCGACCTGGCCCCCGGCCGGTGTGTAGCGCAGGGCGTTGCCCACCAGGTTGCCGACCATCGCCTTCAGCCACAGGTCGATGCCCATCACGTGCACGGTCTCCTGGTGCAACGACAGCTCGATGTCCTTGTCGATGGCCTGGCGCGCCAGTTCGGAGAGTACGTCTTCGGCCAGGGTGGCGAGGTTGACCGGGTGGAATTGCTCCAGCAGGGCGTCGCCGTCGAGGCGGGCGAGGAGCAGGATCTGCTCCATCAAGGTGCTGATCCGCTCGACGCTGCGACTGACTTGCAGCAGGCCGCGGGCGTGGGCCTTGGGGTCTTCCGAACGCAGCGCGACCTGGGCATGGGTGCGCAGGCTGGCCAGTGGCGTGCGGATTTCATGGGCGGCGTCGCTGGTCAGTCGGCGTTCGGCCTCGAGGGCGGTGCGCAGACGCTCCAGCAGGAGGTTGAGTTCGTCGATGAGGCCGCGGATCTCCAGCGGCACCGCTTCCACCGCGATCGGCTGCAGGTGTCGCGCGGAGCGCTGCTGGACCTCGGCCTGCACTTCGCGTAGCGGCGCCAGGCCGCGGGCAACGCCGAACCAGACCAGGCCGCCGAGCAACGGCAGCGCCAGCAGCAGTGGGAACAGCGAGTAGAACAGCAGCAGGTTCATGGTGTGCTGGCGGTAGATCAGGTTTTCGCTGATCCAGATCTGGAAGCCGTCGATATTCAGCTGGAGCACCCGCCAGTGGGTGCCCTGGGCTTCCACGGTGCTGAAGCCGGGGCCCTGGGCCGTGATCTCCGGCGGCAGGTTGAGGCTCGACAGCAGCGGCTGGCCGTCGCGCCACAGGGCGTAGCCGAGGGCGCTTTCGCGGCGCAGCAGGGGCAGACCCTGGATCGCTTCGCGGCTGCGTTCGATGATCTCGGTGATGGAGCCGTCCTCGCCGGCCTGGTCTTCGGTGGCAAGGTCGAGCAGGCGCAGGGCGGCTTCGCCGAAGTCCACCATGTCGTCGTCGAACAGGCGGTTCACCTGCTTCAGCGAGAGGTGGTAGGTCAGCGCCGCCACGCTCAGCCAGCACAGCACGAAGCCGACCAGCAGGTTGACCAGCAGGCGCCGGCGGACGGAGGGGACGGCGGCACGGGACATCGGGGGACTCCGGTAGGCGGTTTTCAGGGCGCCGGCTGGTCGATGCCGTAGCCGATGCCGCGGACGGTGCGGATCAACTGGTTGCCGAGCTTGCGCCGCAGGTGGTGGACGTGGACTTCGATGGCGTTGCTCTCGACGTCGCCGCTCCAGCCGTAGAGGCTCTGCTCCAGTTGGTTGCGCGAGAGCACCTTGCCGCTGTTCTCCAGCAGCAGGCGCAGCAGTGCGTATTCGCGCGGCGCCAGTTCCACCGCCTGCCCGGACAGGGTCACCTGGTGGGTCGCCGGGTCCAGGCGCAGCTCGCCGTGCACCAGTTGCGGCAGGGCGCGACCGGTGGTGCGGCGGGTCAGGGCGCGCACCCGTGCCTGCAGTTCGTCGAGATCGAAGGGCTTGGTCAGGTAGTCGTCGGCACCGCTGTCGAGCCCGGCGACCCGGTCGGCCACCTTGTCCCGCGCGGTGAGCAGCAGCACCGGGGTGAGCAGGCCCTGGTGACGCAGGTTGCGCAGGATGTCCAGGCCGCTGCGGCGCGGCAGTCCGATGTCGAGCACCAGCAGGTCGAACTCGTCGGTGACCAGCGCGTTCTCCGCGGCCACGCCGTCGGTCACCCATTCCACGGTATCGCCTTCCAGGCGCAGCCCGGCGCGGATGCCGTCGCCGAGCAGCAGGTCGTCCTCGGCCAGCAGTATTCTCATGGCAGCCTCGTTTCAGTGATTCCACAATTCCCACAGGCTCAGGCCGGCCTCCAGCAGGAGGATGGCGACGATCAGCCATTCGACCCGCAGTTCGCCCCGGAAGTAGCGGTATTCGCCGAGGCGGTCGGCGGCCAGTTCGTAGAGGTCCTGCAGCACTTCGATGCGGTCGTCCAGGGTCGCCAGGCGATCGTGCACTTCGGCCTGCATGGCCAGTTCGTTGTAGAGCCGGCGCACAGCGCCGTTCAGTTGCAGCGGCGGCTTCTCCAGGTGCGACTCCAGGCGGGCATAGGCCATGCGCCAGAGTGTAGTGCGTCGCACCTGCCGGTTCACATGTTCCTGGCGCCGCAGGGCGGCACGGCGCGGTAGCTGGGTCAGTTCGACATCGGCCTGGGCCGGTTCCCAGGCCGCCGCGGTCTCGCCTTCCAGGCGGCGCAGGTGACCTTCGTGCCAGGCGAAGACGGCCAGGCCTTCGAGCAGCTCCCGGCAGCGCTCGGGGTTGCCGATGACCAGCGCGCGGCCGGGGCGCCACAGCACCCGCTCGCCGAACGAGGGCGCTTCCAGGGTCGGCTGGCGCTCGTCCTCGCCGGCGGCCATCCAGGCTTCCAGGCGCTGGCGCCAGGCGTGCCCGGTCTGTAGCCCGGCGTTGGCGAAGATCACCAGCAGCTCGTCGTCGACGGCGGTCTCCGGCAGTTCCGCGTCTTCGCTCAGCTCGATGCGTTGCGCCAGGACGGCCAGCGCCGGCTGCGGATCGCGCAGGGTGGCCAGTAGCGGCAGGCCGCCGCCGTCCGCGGCGGAGCGGAAGCGTACCCGGTGCAGCAGGCAGGGCGCGCCGTTGACGGCCAGCGGTACGCTGGCCAGGGGAGCGGCGGACATCTTCAGGTCCTCGCCAGGGCCGGCAATTGTGCCGGGCCGAACTCGATCTCCTCGATATCCGGCGGTGCGACGAAGGGTACGCCGTCTTCCAGTACCGGTCCCGGTTGGGCGAGCAGGAAGCGGGTTTCCCGGTCCATCACGAAGCAGGCCTTGAGGTAGTCGCCGTCGAGGTGGTCGAGCCACAGCGGGCCGAGCTTGCGTTCGATGCGTCGGTCGATGTCCTCGGCCTGCCAGTGGTTCGTGTCGAGCCAGTCGGAAGCCAGCAGGAAGCCCCAGGAGGAGAGGAACGAGGGCACCGTGGCGCGGTAGCTGTGGACCTGGGAGAAGACACTGCGCAGGGTGCGGGCGAGGGCCGCGTGGGGCTTGTCGTCGCTGTGGGAGAACTCCAGCCCCTGCACCGCGACCACCCCGCCCGGTCGCAGGCGCGAATGCAGCAGCTCGTAGAACTGGCGGGTATAGAGAGCCTGGGCCGGGCCGTTGTCGAGCATGTCGACGACGTCGATGATGACCACGTCATAGAGCGACGGGTCGCGCTCGAGATAGGCCCGGCCGTCCTCGGCGAGCAGTTCGCAGCGTGGGTCGTCGAAGGCGCCCTGGTGCCACTGGAACAGGTGTTCGCGACACAGTTCCACCAGCTCCCGGTCGAGATCGACCATCACCGCCCGCCGCACGCTGGCATGGGACAGCACCTCGCGCAGGGTGGCGCCTTCGCCGCCGCCGATGATCAGTACGTCGCGCGGCTCGTCGTGGGCGAGCATGGCCGGCTGCACCAGCAGCTCGTGGTACAGCGACTCATCGCTCTCGGCGCTCTGGATCGCGCCGTCGAGCATCAGCACGCGGTCGTAGTTGTAGGTGTCGGCGATCAGCACGTTCTGCCAGCGCGTGCGGCCCTGGTAGAGCACCCGGCGCAGGCGGTAGACGTACTGGTCGAAGGGGTCGCTGTCCTCGATCGCGGTGATCGCGCCGTCGCCTTCCAGCAGCGGGTCCGGCGGATAGAAATAGAAGTGGTTCGGCGGCAGCGGCGGCAGCCCGGCGGCGACCTCCGCCGGCACCAGGCCGGTGAGGTCGACGGCGTAACGGGCCTGGCTCAGGTCGGGAGCCAGCGGGGCGCGTTCGATCGGCGTATCCATCAGGCCACCCCCGTGCCCTGGCCCAGCGCCCAGCGCAGGGTCGGGCTGTCTTCGTCGACCGGGCCATTGCCGGCCAGGCTGCGGCTGAGCAGCCCCAGGCGATGGCCGCCGAGGCCGCGGTCCATGCTCGAGATCAGGTGCCGACGGCTGCCCAGGCGTTCGCTGAGCACGCGCACGGCCTGGGCGCCATCGAGTACGTCGCCGCAGGTGAACACGTCGACCGCGGCATAGCCGTACTCCGGCCAGGTATGGATCGCCAGGTGCGATTCGGCGATCACCACCACGCCGGAGATGCCGATCGGGCTGAACTTGTGGAACGCCGAGGTGATGATGGTGGCGTTGGCCTGGCGGGCGGCCTCGAGCATGCTTTCCTCGATCCACTGGATATCGTCGAAGCGCTGGTCGACGCAGTCGAACAGCTCGATGACCAGTTGCTTGCCGAGCACGGTGATCGGATCGAGTCGCAACGGTTGAATTGCCATGAAGGCCTCCTGCTTCCGTTTCGGCGAGGGATGTCCTCGCGGTGGAAGGCACGATAGGCGCGGCTGACTTAAGAGGTGCTTAACGACGGATTTTTTGCCCGACCCGGCGCGGGCCGACGACGCCGGAGCAGCCATTTCGCCTGACGTAGGGCGAATAGCGCCAGCGGCGCTAT
>NZ_KV819938.1:0-554 GCF_001815235.1 Pseudomonas sp. HMSC065H01
CGGCCTTGAGGGTCAGGTGCAGGCCGGGCAGCTTGTCGGAAAGGGGTGGCGGCTCCTTCAACGCGGTGAAGTAGCGTTCTTCCTTCTCGCCCTTCACCGGATCGACCGCGATGTAGACGCCGGAGACCAGGGTTTCCAGGCCGGTGACGCCAGCCAGGGAAACACGCGGCTTGACCAGCCAGAAGCGGGTGTCCTTGCTCAGGTACTCCTGGGCTTCCTTCTTGATCTCGATGGTCGCGACCACGCCCTTGATGTCCTTGCTGACATGCAGGTCGGTCACCTTACCCACCGAGATGCCCTTGTACAGCACCTCGGTCTTGTTGGCCTGGATCCCGTCGCCGCTCTCGAAGCGAACCTGGATGTCCACGCCAGCCTGGTCGAAGGCACGCCACGCCAGCCAGGCACCGATGGCCAGGGCCACCAGCGGCAGCACCCAGATCGCCGACCAGTTCGAGGTCTTGTGTTTCTTCGGACTTGGCAGATCACTCATTCTCGTCATCCAGATTGGTGTTGTCCCAGATCAGCCGGGGGTCGAACGTCACGGCGGCGAGCAT
>NZ_KV819938.1:654-1920 GCF_001815235.1 Pseudomonas sp. HMSC065H01
GACGAAGATATCGAGCATCGACCAGCGCCCGATCCATTCGATGAAGCGATACATCAGGATACGCTGGCGGGCCGACATCGGCTGGTGCCGCTGTACCGAATAGAGCAGCAGGGCGATGCCCACCAGCTTGAAAGTAGGAACCAGGATACTGGCGACGAACACCACCATGGCGATGGGGAACATGTCGGCATGCACCAGTTCGACCACGCCCTCCATGATGGTGGCGGGCATTC
Organism: Pseudomonas sp. HMSC065H01; assembly: GCF_001815235.1. Lineage (NCBI taxonomy): Bacteria > Pseudomonadati > Pseudomonadota > Gammaproteobacteria > Pseudomonadales > Pseudomonadaceae > Pseudomonas > Pseudomonas sp. HMSC065H01. The sequence continues at coordinate 888 of NZ_KV819938.1, forward strand.
CGCTGCCGAAGAGGTTGACCGTCATTATCGGCAACAGGTTGGCGGGTATGTAGAGAATCGCCGCGGTGATCAGCAACGCCCAGGTGCGCGTGAGGCTGTTTGGGCGCCGGGCGTGCAGCACCGCACCGCAGCGGCTGCAACGCGGATGCTCGTCCCCGTCGGCGCGATTCAACTGGTGGCACTCGCCGCACACCAGGATTCCGGCATCAAGCGCGCGCATCGTCGTCCTCGCCGCCCAGCGCTTCCCATACCTGGTGCGGCGACATGGTGACCTCCAGCCAGACCTGGGTGAACAGCAGCGCCACGAAACAGGCCAGGCCGACGCCCAGGCTGAGGTCGGCCATGTCGATCAGCTTGACGATGGAAACCAGGATGCCCATGAGGTAGACCTCGAGCATCCCCCACTCGCGCAGATGGTGATAGCCGCGGTAGAGCAGCATGCCGATGTGACGGGCGATACCGAAACGCACGCTGATCATCACCAGCAACTGGCAGAGCAACTTGACCAACGGGATCACCATGCTGCACAGGAATACTAGGATGGCGACGCCCTGCATGCCACTGTCGTAAAGACCGAGCACTCCCGTCCAGACCGTATCGCTGCGGGTCTGGCCGAGCAGGCTGAGATTCATGATCGGCAGGAAATTGGCTGGGATATAGAGAAATAGCGCCGTCAGAACCAGCGCGAAGCAACGGCGTTTCCATTGATGGCGATGCGCGGCCAACTCGAAACCGCAGCGCGGACAATTGGCTTTCTCGCCCGGTCCCAGGGGTTCCCGGCGCATCAACAGATCACACTCATGGCAAGCAACCAGTTCTTCCAGGGGAAGATCCTGCAGGCCACGGACATCGGTATCGGACATGAATGAGCTCGGCTGGATTTGTCGGCTATTGTAGACGAGCGCACAGTGCAAATCGCGTCTCCCATGCCCTCGGAAGTACGCCGCCCGGCAGCTCTCGAAGTTTTTCGATTACCGTCCGCAGCGCTGCTGGCTTGCCACTTTTCCGCGCGCAAAAGCAAAACCCCTGGTCA
>NZ_KV819939.1:0-428 GCF_001815235.1 Pseudomonas sp. HMSC065H01
ATGAACATGGCCAAGCTGCCGATGCACCGCGATCTGGCCAGCTTCGACTTCAGCGCCTCTAGCGCCGACGCACGCCTGATCAGCGAGCTGGCCAGCCTGGCCTTTACCGACACCGCGCAGAACGTGGTGCTGATCGGTGGGCCAGGCACCGGTAAAACCCACCTAGCCACCGCGCTGGCCGTGTCCGGCATCACCCGGCATGGCAAGCGCGTGCGCTTCTACTCCACGGTCGATCTGGTCAATCTGCTGGAGCGCGAAAAACACGACGGCAAAGCCGGGCGGATCGCCCAGGCACTGCTGCGCATGGATCTGGTCATCCTCGACGAACTGGGTTATCTGCCGTTCAGCCAGGCTGGCGGTGCGTTGCTGTTTCACCTGCTGTCCAAGCTGTACGAACACACCAGCGTGGTGATCACCACCAACCTGAG
>NZ_KV819940.1:0-138178 GCF_001815235.1 Pseudomonas sp. HMSC065H01
CCCCAGTCGCCGAGCATCCATTTCGAGTTCGGCGAGAACGCCTCGGCGGCGTGCGCCGCGTTGCACAGCAGGGAGGCGGACAATAGGCCGCCGGCCACGGGGCGCAGGGCCGGGCGGAGAAGATGGGATTTCACGCGAACGCTTCCTCGTTGCGAATGATCGACTGGCCGCACGCAGCGACCGCTCTACTTCCTCGATAACCTTGCAAGGAGCAAGGGTTTATGAAGAGGACTCATGATCTGAGCCAAGCAGAACAATGGTTAATTTGCGAATGATAAGGTCTTTGCAAGTAAAGCTGAAACGTTTCAGGCTGGAAAACAGTGTTACGGAAACGACAACGAAGCCAGGCGGCGGGCCTCCGAGCGGGTCACCCGGGTGGTGGCCGTGGCGGGACGGGGACAACGCAGGGATTGGCAACAATCTGAAACCCATGAACACGCTTCACGTTGTTGCCGGGAGCGGAACAATACCCGCCTCAGAGTTCGTCGCGCAGATAGGACCAGGGGTAGATACCGCGCTCGTGACCATCGTCGAACAGCAACTGCACGCCGTAGCCCTGCAGGCGGATATCGCGCAGGCGCACGCCCTGCTCCGCCGCGACGATCCGTCCGCGCAGGCGCTGCGCCCGGCATTGCGCACAGGGACAGGCGGCGCGCAGGCGAGCATGGTCGATCCGGCTGACCGCGCCGTCCGCCCATTCGAGCATCAGCCAGCCGTCCCTGGCGGAATTGCGCAGGCGCAGCGGCGGCTGGGTCATGCCGGCACCCGCAGTTGCGCCAGGGCGATACGCACCGCCTTGCGCACCTCGGGATCGCCGTCGCCTTCGGCGACCCGCAAGGCCTGGGCCGAGGCCGGGTCCGCCAGTTCGCCGAGGGCCAGGGCGGCCTCCTTGCGCAGGTTGCCGATGGGATGGCCGAGCAATGCTTCCAGCGCCTCCCGCGCCGGGCGGTGGCGCAAGCGCCCGAGCGCCCGCGCGGCGCGCAGGCGGACCTGCCAGTAGTCGTCCGCCAGGGCCTTCAGCAGCGGCTCGCCGGCCTCCTCCCGGCCCAGCTTGCCAAGGGTCGTCGCCGCCTCTTCGCGAACCTGCCATTGAGCGTCCGCCAGCGCCGCGCAGAGCGCCGGCAGCACCGTCGCCTCGCGGCTCAGGCCGAGGGCGCCGGTGGCCGCCCGGCGTACCTCCGGGTCGACATCGGCGCTGGCCAGCCTGGCCAGTTCGGCCAGGGCCGGCTGGTGGCGGAGCCAGCCGAGCACCGCCACCGCCTCGCGGCGCACCGCCGCCTGCGGATCGCCGAGGGCGGCCAGGGCCGGCGCGGCGCTCTCCTCCAGGCGCAGTTCGCGCAACGCACGCAATACGCTGGCGCGGACGAAGGCATCGGCATGCCCGAGCCACGGCAGCAGGCGCCGCCCGGCGGCCGGTTCCTTGAGTTCGCCAAGGCTCTGCGCGGCGGCATCGGCCACCGCCGGCACCGGATCGGCCAGGGCCGCACAGAGCGCATCGACCACTGCGTCTTCCTCCCAGGCCTCCAGCAGGCGCGCGGCCTCGCCGCGCACGCCGGGGTCGGGATCGCCGCGCAGGGCCGCAACCAGCAACGGCAGCGCCTCCGGCAGCTCCAGGTCGGCCAGTTCGATCAGCGCTAGGCGGCGTACGCCGGGGTCGGCGTCCTCCAGGCGCGGCGACAGTTCGAGGATTTCGGGCAGGGTGGCGTTTTTACAGGTCATATGGCGATCCGCAGTCGGTCCGGGGTGATGCCCGGCGGCAAGCCGAGCGGGGTCAGGCGCGGCAACTGGCGGCCGTCGTCGTGGTCGAGCAGTTCCAGGCAGTGGCGTTTCAGGCGCACGAAGTCGGCGCTGGTCACCAGCCGGGTGTCGCGAGGGCGCGGGAAGTCCAGCGCCAGGTCGGCGATGATCCGTCCCGGACGGGGGCTCATCACCAGCACCCTGTCCGCCAGGTACAGGGCCTCGTCGATGTCGTGGGTGACGAACAGCACCGTGGTGCGGACCCGCGCCCATACGTCCAGCAGCAAGGTCTGCATCTTCAGCCGGGTCTGCGCGTCGAGGGCGCCGAAGGGCTCGTCCATCAGCAGCAGGCGCGGCCGGTTGACCAGCACCCGGGCGATCTCCACGCGCTGCTGCATACCCCCGGACAGTTGGCCGGGCCAGCGCCCGGCGAAGTCCGCCAACCCCACCAGTCCGAGCATCTCCATGGCGCGCCGGTTGCGCTCGGCGCGGGCCAGGCCCTGCATCTTCAGGCCGAAGGCGACGTTGTCGCGTACCCGCCGCCAGGGGAACAGGGTGTGCTGCTGGAATACCATGCCACGCTGCGGCGAAGGTCCTTCCACGCTCCGGCCGTCGACCCTCACGCTGCCGGCGCTTGGCCTCAGGTGGCCGGCCAGGGCGCCGAGCAGGGTCGACTTGCCGCATCCCGAAGGCCCGAGCAGGCAGACGAACTCGCCCGGCCGCGCCTCCAGGTTCAGATCGCGGACCGCCTCGAAGGCTTCGCTCCCCTGCCCCAGGCGGATGCTCAGGTCGCGGATCTGGATGCGCCCCAGGCTGTTGCCGGCCGTCGTCATCGGACCTTGCCTCCCGCCGCGTACCAGGGCGTCAGCGACGCGCCGACGCGCTTCACCAACCCACTGCTGCCCATGCCGAAGAGGCCGATGAGCAGCATGCCGACCACCACCTCGTCGTAGTTCTGGATGTTGTAGGAAGCCCAGGTGTAGTAACCCAGTCCCCATTGCCCGGAGATCATCTCGGCGGTCACCAGGCAGAACCAGGAGGTGCCCATGCCGATCGCCAGGCCGGTGAAGATGCCCGGTCCGGCGCCGGGCAGCAGCACCTCGCGCAGCAGCGCCCGGCGCCCCGCCCCCAGGCTGCGCGCCGAAGCCAGCAGGCGCGGATCGAGCGCCTCCACGCCATGCACGGTATTGAGCAGGATCGGGAACAGCGCGCCGGTGAAGGTAATGAAGATCATCGAGGCCTCCGACGAAGGGAACATCAGGATCGCCAGGGGAATCCAGGCCACCGCCGGGATCGGCCGCAGCACTTCCAGCGGCGGCAGCAGCAAGGCCTCGGCCCAGGCCGAGCGGCCGATCGCCAGGCCGAGGGCGATGCCCAGCGCGGCGGCCAGCAGATAGCCGGCGAAGACCCGCGCCAGACTGGCGCCGAGGTGCGCCAGGAGCACGCTGGACTGGGCCAGGTTGCAGGCCGCCAGCAACACCGCGCCGGGCGTCGGCACGTTGGCGAAGGTCACCAGGCCCAGATTCAGTTGCAGACCGGCGGCGAGCTGCCAGAACGCCAGGCAGGCCGCCAGCGAGGCGGCGCGGGTGGCCCAGCGCCAGGGTCGGGAGATCGGAAGCGAACTCATGGGCGGACTCCGAAGACGCCCGCCTCAGCGGAGCGCCAGCGCCTGCTGGCTGGCGGCGGCAAAGTCGCGTACCTCGCCACCATGGCGGCGGGCATAGTCCTGGGCCTGCTCGCGGAGCAGGAAGGCGTTGAGGCGACCCTCGCCGTCGCGGACGAACCACGCCTGGTTGGCCAGCAGCTTGATCCCGCTGTCACGATCCTGGGCGTAGATCGCACGAATCGCCTTGCCCTGCGCCTTCAGCTCGGCAAGATCGGCCAGGGCCGACTCCGGCGAAGCGTAATGGCGCACCCTGGCCTCGCCCTTCACCCAGATCTGCGCTACCCGTTCGAACTCCTCGATCGGCCGGCCGCTGCGCGCGTCGCTGGCGCGCAGCGGCGACGGTGCGTAGTCTGCCAGCGCCGCCTGGTAGTCCAGCCCGGCCTGACGGTAGGCCTCGCGGATGTAGCGGTCGTCGACGAAACGCTCGACGTCCAGCCCACGGTCGGCCTTCTTCAGCAGCTTCAGGGTGTCGATGGAGGTCGCCAGCGCCTGGCGGTATTCGGGTTTCCAGGCCTGGTCGCGGGTCTGCAGGCCGAGCGGACCGTGGAACAGGTAATTGACCTCGGCCTCGATGCCGGTGACCTTCTCGATCAGCTCGCTGTATTTCTCCGGTTCGGCGGCCAGCAGTCGATTGGCTTCGATGCTCGCCCGCAGGTAGGCCACCACCACCTCCGGATAGCGCTCGGCGTAGGCGGCGTCCACCAGCGCGCCATGGAAGGTCGGCGCGTTGGCCTGGGAACCGTCGTAGATCTTGCGGGCGAAGCCGCGATTGGGGAACAGCTCGGCGAAGGGTACGAAGTCGGCATGGGCGGCAATCTTGTTCGCCTGCAAGGCCGAACCGGCGATTTCCGGCGGCTGGGCGATGATGGTCACGTCGCGCTGCGGGTCCCAGCCTTGCGCCGCCACCGCGCGCAGCAGCATGCCATGGGCGGTGGAGGCGAACGGTACGGAGATGGTCTGGCCTTTCAGTTCGGCCAGCGACTGCACCGGCGAGCCGCTCGGTACCACGATGCCGTTGCCGCTGCCACGGGTGCTGCCGGACAGCACGCTGATGAACAGGCTGCGCTTGCCGGCGGCGGCGAAGGCCACGCCGTTGAAGGTGCCGGGAAAGTCGGCCATGGCGCCGAAGTCGAGCTTGCCGGCGACCATCTCGTTGGTCAGCGGTGCGCCACTGGTGAAGTTCTTCCACTCCACCCGGTAGTCCGCATCCTTGTAGCGGCCGTCGCGCGGCAGGTATTTCTCCAGCAGGCCCAGCTCGCGGATCAGCAGCCCGCCGGCGGCGCAGTTGATGGTGGTGTCCTGAGTGCCGATGGCCACGCGGATGGTTTCCGCCTGGGCACCCAGGGAAGTCAGGGCCAGCGCCAGGCTGGCCAGGATTGCACGCAGTCGCATGGGGATTCCCCTCGAATCATGGTCATGGGAATCGTCTCCGCCACCCGGACGGTGGTGGGAAACGAGGGGTGTTTCAGAGTGGCGTCCGGGAGTGGCCGGATGGCGGGTTCTGCCTCGCTTGCCGGGAGCGGGCGTCAGCGCAGCAGGTAGGGAATCTCGACCTTCACCGCGCCGGTCGGGCAGTCCTTTTCGCAAGGCATGCAGTACCAGCACTCGTCGTAGGCCATGTAGGCCTTGCGGGTGGTCGGATCGATGGCCAGCAGGTCCATCGGGCAGACCTCGACGCAGACGGTGCAGCCCTTGTCGGCGATGCAGCGGTCTTCGTCGATGGTCACCGGGGCGCTGCTGCGGAAGAAGATGTCCTGGGGTCGGTAGGCCATGGCACGCGGTCCTCGTGGTTCGATCTGGCCCGCTTTCGTGGCGGCGGGCTCGGTGTCTAGCGGTACTACGCCGGGGCGTGGGGCCCTAGGCGGCGTCGTTCCTCAGCCGCAGGCGCTGGTAGGCCTGCTGTTCGCCCTCGTCGATGGCGAACAGGTAGGGTTCGACCGGTTTCCTGAAGCTGGCCATGCGTCCCTGCTCGTCCTTCTTCAGGTGCGCGTGGCAAAACCAGGCAGCGTCGTCGCGCCGCGGATAGTCCACCCGGTGGTGGTACAGGCCCCAGCGGCTCTCGGTGCGGAACAGCGAGGCGCGCGCGGCCATCTCCGCGCAATCGCGGATAACGCTGACTTCCAGGGCGCGCATCAGCTCGTGGGGGTTGTCCGCCTTGATCCGCTCCAGATCCTCGGCGATGGCCTGGATGCGTTGCAGGCCCAATTCCATCTTGCGGGTCACCTTGGGCGGTTGCAGGTAGTCGTTGACCAGCCGGCGCAGCTTGTACTCCACCTGCGCCGCCGGCAGGCCATGCTCGCGCAGCAGCGGCGCCTCGATCCGCGCACGCTCGCGCTCGACCTGGGCGCTGTCGACCGCGCTGAAGGCGCGCCCGGCGACGTATTCGGCGGCGTTGCGCCCGGCGAACCAGCCATAGGTGAAGGCGCCGAGCATGTAGTTGTGCGGCACCGCGGCCATGTCGCCGGCGGCGTAGAGGCCCTTCACGCTGGTCTCGGCCTTCTCGTTGACCCACACGCCGGAGGCCGAGTGGCCGGAGCAGAAGCCGATCTCGGAAATGTGCATCTCGACCATCTGCTGGCGGTAGTCGGTGCCGCGCCCGGCGTGGAACTGCCCGCGACTGGGGCGTTCGTTGCCATGGAGGATGTCCTCGATGGTCTGGATGGTTTCCTCCGCCAGGTGGTCGAGCTTGAGGAACACCGGGCCATTGCCGCCTTCGAGTTCCTGGTGGAACTCCCACATCATCTGCCCGCTCCAGTAGTCGCATTCGATGAAGCGCTCACCCCTGGCGTTGGCGGTATAGCCACCCAGCGGGCCGGTGACGTAGGCACAGGCCGGGCCGTTGTAGTCCTTGATCAGCGGGTTGATCTGGAAGCATTCCAGGTTGGCCAGCTCGGCGCCGGCATGATAGGCCATGGCGTAGCCGTCGCCGGCGTTGGTCGGGTTCTCGTAGGTACCCATCAGGTAGCCCGAGGACGGCAGGCCCAGGCGGCCCGCCGCGCCGCAGCAAAGGATCACCGCCTTGGCGCGGATCACATGGAAGTCGCCGCTGCGGCAGTCGAAACCGAGTACGCCGTTCACCGCGCCCTCGGCATCGGTGAGTAGGCGGGTGCAGACCAGGCGGTTGGCGATGGGGATCCGCGCACGCTTGAGCTGGCGGTAGAGCACCTTCTTGATGTCGTGCCCTTCCGGCATCGGCAGCACATAGGCGCCCATGTGGTGGACCTTCTTCACCGCATAGTCGCCGGTCTCGTCCTTTTCGAACCTGACGCCCCAGCGATCCAGCTGCCGCAGGGTCTCGAAGCTATGGCTGGCATAGGCGTATACCGCCGCCTGGTTGACGATGCCGTCGTTGGCCACGGTGATTTCCCGGGTGTACTGCTCGGCCGTGGCGTGGCCGGGGACGATGGCGTTGTTCAGCCCGTCCATGCCCATGCTGATGGCGCCGCTGCGCTTGACGTTGGCCTTGTCCACCAGCAGCACGCGCAGTTCGCGGTCGTGCTCCTTGGCCTTGATCGCCGCCATCGGCCCGGCGGTGCCGCCGCCGATCACCACGATGTCGTATTCCTGCTCCAGGGTGTTCATGCCCGCTCTCCCTTCTGCCGATCGATGCGCAGGCGATACTGGAAAGCGTCGCCGCGGTAGTAGAGGTATTCGAAGTCCAGCGGCGCGCCGTCGGCGGCATGGGTCAGGCGCTCGATACGCATGATCGGCGCGCCCTCCTCGACCGCCAGGGCGCGGGTCAGGTCGGCATCGGCGAGCACCGCGTCGATGGCCAGGTCGGCATGGCCGAGGGGAATGCCGCAATCGTTCTCGAGGATCAGGAAGATGTCGCGGGTCACCAGGTCGGCCTTCTCCAGGCGCTCGCCGAGCGCCTGCGGCAGGTAGGTGACTTCCAGCGAAACCGGCTCGCGGTTGACCAGCCGCACCCGCTTGATCTCGCACACAGGGCTGCCCTCTTCCACCCGCAGGCGCTCGGCCACCCGCGCGCCGGCCGGCACGTAGCGCAGGCCGTGCAGGCGGTTGATGACCTCGTAGCCCATCTGCGTCATGGACTCGCCCAGGCCTTGCAGGGTGCTGACGTTCTGGAACGCCTTCGGCCGGGCGACGAAGGTGCCCTTGCCGTGGATCTTGAAGATCAGCCCTTCCTTCTGCAGGTCGCCGAGCGCCTGGCGCACGGTGATGCGGCTGACGTCGAAGGCCTTGCCCAGCTCGTTCTCCGAGGGCATGCGGCTGAGCGGCGGGTAGACGCCGTCGAGGATGCGTCCGCGCAGCAGCTCCTTGAGCTGGCTGTACAGCGGCACGGGGGAAAGCGGGAGCAGTTTGCCCATGGTCGGATTCGCTTGCAGGAGTGGCTCGAATGCTTGTTATAACAAGTTATACCGTGATGGTAAACGCCATGAACGATCAAGCGGAAATACCGAAAACGCATATGGATATGGCGCCACCCGTGCGTGGCTCTCGCCGGCCAAAGGACCGGCCCGCAGCGCGGACCGGCCCGCCCCCTCAGCGCAGCGGCCGCCAGAGGGTGAAGGCTACCGGCGGCGTCCAGCCGCTGTTTGAGGTGTGCGCCTGCAGGCAGAGATAGCGCAGCCCCTCGTAGGTCACCCCATCGTCGACCCGATAGGCCTGGTTCTCCCGCCATTGCGGGAATTGCGGATCCACCGCCCCGCCGCTGGTGCTGACCTCCAGGCCTTCGCTGGGCAGCGACTGGTTGCCCTGGGTATCGGTGGCGGTGACGAAATAGCTGTAGCGGGTGTCCGCCGTCAGGCCGCTGTCGGTGGAACCCAGCGCGGCGCTCTGGCCAACCATGGCGCCGTCGCGATAGAGGCTGTAGTAATCGATCGGACGCTGCCCGCTGGAGGCGTTCCAGGCCAGCACCAGGCTGGTCTCGCCGCGCTCCAGCAGACGCAGGCCCTGCGGCGCCGCCGGGCGCTGGTCGCCGCCCTCGCCGTCATGGATGAGGCTGGCGTAGCGCTTGCGGAACTCCCAGTTGTAGCGCTCGCCGCGCTTGTTCAGGCCATCGTCCCAGTTCACCGACCAGGTCATCAGGCCCTTGATCGCATGACCGGCGGCCTCCAGGCGGCGAAACGCATTGCTCACCACGGCGGGATCGATCACGTAGCCGGTGGCCGCCGCATCGACGTTGCTCGGCAGGCCGATGGCCAGGCGCTGCGCCGGGATCCGCACGAAGTCGCGGCTGCCGGTGGCCAGGCTCTCGGTGAGGTAGTAGAGGAAGTCTTCTTTCATCGCGTCGTTGTTCTGCGCGATCCAGGCGCCCTTGCCGCCGTTCGCCTCCTGGACCCACAGGCCGTCGCCGCCCTGGTTGTAGTACTGCGGCGCGATGAAGTCGTAGACACCTTCCAGGGCCTGCAGATAAGGCACGTACTTGCCGTTCTTGTGCAGATAGGGAAACTCCGGGGCCATGCTGACGATGAAGTGCTTGCCCTGCCCGGCGTAGTGCTCGCGCACCAGCTTGAGGGCCGCCGGCAGCACCCGCTGGTTGTCGGCCAGGTCGATGGCGCTCTGCTCGAGGTCGATGTCCAGGCCGTCGAAACCGTAGGTTTCCACCAGGCGGACGATCTCGGCGGCCAGCGCCTGCTCCTGCCCGGCGTGCAACTCGATGTGCGCGTCGGCGCCCCCCAGAGAAATCAGCACCGCGCGGCCCTGGGCGTTGAGCACGCCGACCTGGCGGCGAAACTCCGCGTCGGACAGGTTGTATGGCTGGAAGGTCGGAATGCCGCGCCCTTTCATGAAGGCCACGGCGACCACGTTGTACTCGCTCGGCACGTCTTCCAGCGCGATGTTGGCGAACGAGCCCTGCTGGTAGCCGTCGGCGGCGCCGGCCGGCCAGTTGTGCCAGAAGCCCATGAGAATCTTCTTGCCGGCGATGCTCGGCATGGCCGCCGCGGCATCTTCGCGGGCCTGGTGCAACTGGGAAAAGTCGATCCTGATCATTTACCGCTCCTCGGATGAAGGTAGGAAACGCATCCGGAGGGGCTGTCCGACGAACCGCGCCGTGGCCGCCGCGAACGCTTAGAAAAAACAGGCGCGAGCGTCTACCACGGGGCATTCCGGCGTTTGTCGCGATCAGGGCGGGGGCATGGTTGCAGAGACGGCGGAAGGCTTCACCTACCACAATTGGCAGAGCCGCGGCGGCGATGCTCCGCGCCGGGTTCAACCGGCTTCGCTGAGTTCGGCGACCACCACTCCGGGAAGGTCTTTCAGCAGTGCCGGGGACAGCAGCAGCTTGGTCTCGCGGACCCCGGCGCCCATCACCACCAACGGCCGTTCGAAGACCGCCGCGTCGACCAGCAGCGGCATGCCTTCGGGCAAGCCGAACGCGGTGATGCCGCCGAACTGCATGCCGGTCAGCTCGGTGGCGACCTCGCGGGCGGCGAAGGACAGCCGGCGGGCCCCGAGCAGCGCCTTGACCGCGCCGTTCACGTCGAGCCGCCGCGAGCCCAGGTTGACCACCGCGGCATAGCCTTCGGCGCCGTCGCGCTTGTAGCGCAGGACCAGGGTGTTGGCGCAGTCCTCCAGGCCAAAGCCGTAGCGTGCGCTGAACGCCGCAGTGTCGGAATGCTCGTCGGCGACGCGGAACACCACCAGCTCGGCGGAAGGCAGGCCGCGCGCGACCTGCTCCGGCAGATGGCGGTGGTAGTCGGCCGGGGCGACGGCGTCGAGCCGGTGGCGTTGGGTGTATTCGCGCAGAACCATGGGCAACCTCGAATGAAGACGGACGGCACCGGCCCCTGCCGCCAGGCGGGCGGCAGGGGCCGGCGGTTCAGGTTGCCAGGTTCGCCGGCACGCCGCCAGGCACATCGGGCGCCAGGCGCTGCCGCAGGATCGCGCAGACCTCCTCCGCCGCCGTCACCACCAGGCCGTGGCCGCCGGCCAGGGTCTCCAGCTCGTAGCGGCTGGCGTGCCGCCGCCAGCCGTCGATGGCCGCCCTGGAGACGCCCGGGTCCTGCTCGCCGAGGATCGCGGTGATCGGTATGGCCAACGGCTCGCGCGGGCGGTAGCGATAGTCGGCGGCCAGGCGCGAATCGGCGCGCAGGGTAGCCAGGCTGATCTCGCGCAGCTCCGGGTCGTCGAGCACTTCCAGCGGCAGCACGTCGTACTCGCGCAGGGTTCGCAGCAACTCGGCGTCGCCCATCGCATGGAAGCGCGGGTATTCCAGGTCCGGCCCCGGAGCGCGGCTGCTGATCACGAACAACTGCCTGGCGCGCAGGCCGTGCAGGCTTTCCAGGCGTGCCGCCAGTTCGTAGGCGAGCATGCCGCCGAGGCTGGCGCCGACCAGGGCGAACGGACGGTCGAGCAATGGCAGGAGCGCGTCGTCGATGGCACAGAGCATGGCCTCTACATCGGTGACGAATGGCTCGTCCTGGCGTTCCTGGCGCCCCGGATACTGGATCGCCAGCAGCTCCACGTCCGCCGGCAGGCGCGCGTCCCAACCACGGAAAGTGCCGGCGTTGCCGCCCGCGGGCGGCAGCGCGATCAGGCGCAGGCGCGGCTGCGCGCTCCCGCTGCGCTGCAACCACAGGGCCCGGGCGCGCTCGGTGGCGGGCGGCAACGGCGGCGCGTCGGCGGCATGGCAGCGGCGCACCACTTCGCGGGCATCCGGATCGCCCTGCAACAGCCCCAGGCTCAGTTGCCTGCCGGTCAGCCGGCGCAATTCGGCGATCGCCTGCACGCCCAGCAGCGAATGCCCGCCGGCACTGGCGAAGCCCTGGTCGGCCGCCAGCGGCCGGCCGAGCACCCGGGACAACACCTTGAGCACCCGCCGCAGCTCCACGCTGTCCTCGGCCTGGGCCGCCGTGGGCGGCTGCGCCGGGTCCTCGAGCAGCGCCAGCAACGCCTCGCGGTAGGCGCCGGCCAGCGCCTCGGCGCGCTCGGCGGGGAAACGTCCGGCGGCGTACTGGAAGCCCACCTCAAGGCGCTCTCCGGCCACCTCGAAGTCCACCGCCAGCGGCACGTCGACGTCCACCACCACCTGGTCGAGGATGCCGCCGTGCCTTACTCCCGCCGTCGGCGCGGCGTCGTCCTGGTGGAAGTCGACGAAGTTGAACAGGCTGTCCAGGCGCAACTCGCGGTTGCGCCTGCGAATCGCCGCCAGCGGATGGCGCCGATGTTCCAGGCTCGCGCGCTCGTAGTCGAATGCGCGACGGGCGCTGTCGAGCAGATCGACGGAAGCCGACAGCCGGCACGGCAGGGTGTTCAGGAACAGGCCGAGCAGGCGGTCCGCTCCCGGCTCCTCGGGGCGCCCGTGGCTGACGAAGCCGGTGACTACTTCATCGGCATCGCTGAAGCGGCACAACGCTCGGCCATGCGCCGCCAGCAACAACGAACGCAAGGGCAAGCCGCTGCGTTCGGCCAGGGCGCGCAAGCGCGACAGGCTGTCGGCCGGCACGTCCACGCGGACCGCCGCCATGCGCCGGGGTCCCTCCTCCGCCAGGCCGGGCAACGGCCGGTAGCGGGCGCCGGCCAGGTAGTCGAGCCAGAACAGCGCCGAGGCGGCGTTGGCCTCGGCCTCACGCTCCAGCGCCACGTAGTCGCGGAAGCCTACCGCGGGCGCTTCCGCTTCCCGCGCGACGACACCGGCGAGAAGGTCGGCGTAGACCGCCAGCAGCTCGTCCCCCAGGCTTTGCAGGCTCCAGCCGTCCAGCACGCTATGGTGTTCGGCGACGCCCAGGGCGAAGCGCCGCTCGTCCAGCGCCAGCGCGGCGAGGCGCACCAGTGGTGGGCGGCTCCAGTCGAACGGGGTGGCCTGCTCTTCCTCGATCCAGGCACGCAGGCGCAGGCGCCGTGTTTCCCCATCGAGGCCACGCAGGTCGTGCACCGGCACCTCGGCGGCGACCGCCGTGGCCGGGTGGACCCATTGCAAGGGCGCCTGGCCGCCGTGCAGGTCGAAGCCGGTACGCAGGATCGCGTGGCGGCCGATCAGGATCGCCCAGGCGCGCGCCAGCAACTCGCCGTCCAGGCGTCCATGCACCTCGTGCAGGACGACGTTGTGCAACAGCCGTGGATCGCCGCTGGCCTCGCTTTGCAGGAGCATGCCCTGTTGCAGGCTGGTCATCGGATAGGCGTCGTCGAGCCCCTCCGGCAGGCGCTTGCGTTCCGCCGCCGACAACAGGGCGAACGGCTCCAGCGCCCGCGGCGCCGAGCTCGCGGCCGCATCCGCCGGACTCGCCGGAGCGGCCAGCAGGCGCGCCAGTTCGCGGATGCTCTGGTGGTTGAACACGTCGCGCAGGGTAAAGGCAAGCCCCGCCTCGCGCGCCATGACCTGCATCTGGATCAGGCGGATGGAGTCGCCGCCGACCTGGAAGAAATTGTCGCTGACGCCGATCGCCGGGCGTTTCAGCACGCTCTTCCAGATCTCCAGCAGGGCCGCCTCGGTGGCATTGGCCGGCGCTTCCAGGGTCTGCGCGGCCGCCTCGGCGGCCAGCGCCGCCAACAGCGCGCGACGGTCGAGCTTGCCTTCGGCGGTCAGCGGCAGGCGTTCGACCCGGGCGATCCGGCTCGGCAGCATGTAGGCCGGCAGGCGCGCCTCGAGGAAGCCACGCAGGGCCTGCTCGCTCAGCTCGCCGCCGAGGGCCGCGGCGGGGCGCGGCGCGAGCGCGCGCCAGTCGATGCGCTCAGCCAGCGACTCGGCATAGCCCGGGCGCACCGCGTAGCAGTTGTAACGGTCGGTACCCTCCAGCAGCGCGTCCTGACGGATGCTCACCTCGAAGCCATGGCGGCGCAGCAGGTCGCTCAAGGCATCGGCGCGGCCGGCGGTGGCACCGTCGCGCTTGTCATGGACCTCCAGGACGATCTGCCGGACCTTGGCCAGCGCCGCATCGTCGAGACCGAGCAGCACATCCATTTCCGCGCGCTGCACGTCGATCTTCAGCAGGTCGATACGCTCCAGGCCCAGTTCGCCGATCACCTGGTCGAGGCGGCGCAGGCGGCAGCGGTGGGCTTCGGCGCGCAGGCGGTCGTCGAGGATTTCGTCGATGTTGTCCAGCAGCAGGTTGGCCCCGCCCTCCTCGCCCTGGTTGCTCAGGTAGCGTCGGATGACGTCGCGTTCGCCGCTGGCGTCGGCGTACTCGGCGATCCCGGAGAAGGTCGAGTAGCCCGGATAGTAGGTGAAGGTTTCTTCGCGCTCGGCGTCGGACAGGCCGATGCCGAATACCTCGACCTGCGGTGCGTAGCGTCCGAGGTTGGCCTCCAGGCGCCGGCGGATCGGTGCCAGCGGCTCGAAGGCGACCACTCGCGCGCGCGGCGCGCGGCTGGCGATGTACAGCGAAAACAGGCCGATGTTGGCACCGACGTCGAGGACCACCGCGTCCGGCGGCAGGACGATGCCGTCGCGGCTGTAGACCTCGTCGACGAAAATTTCCTGGTAGACGTACTCGGTTTCGTTGAGGTTCAGTCCGGCGACCCGGTGCCCGCTGGGCAGGTCGACTTCCAGCCAGGACTCGTCCGCGGTCTCCCCGGCGGCGGTGACGAAGGCGACGATCCGGCGATCCGCGCCCGGCTCGGCCGCATCGGCCTCGTCGGTGAGTACCGCCGCCTCGCCCACCGCCGGGTGTTCCAGCAGCGCGCTGCGGATCTCGCCCAGTTCGATGCGGTAGCCGTTGATCTTCACCTGTTCGTCGATCCGCCCGAGGAACTCCAGGCAACCGTCGGCGCGCCAGCGCACCAGGTCGCCGCTGCGGTACAGGCGGCCGCTGCCCGGCCAGCCCTCCTCGACGAAGCGCCCGGCCGCCTCGCCGGCGTCGCCGGCATAGCCGCGCGCCACCCCGGCGCCGCCGATCCACAGTTCGCCGCTGGCGCCACGGGTCTTGCGACGACCGAGGCCATCGACCACATGCAGATCGACGTTGGCCAGGGCGCGGCCGATGGTCGGCCGCGCATGCTCGGCGACCCGCGCCAGGCTGGCGTTCACCGTGGCTTCGGTAGGACCGTAGAGATTGAACACCTGGCAGCGGCGCCAGCCGGCGGCGACCTCCCAGGACGCTTCGTCGAAGCGCTCGCCCCCTACCAGGATGCGCCCGGGCAGCGCCGGGTGGGCATCGTCGAGGCCGGCCTGGAGCAGCAGGCGGAACAGCGACGGGGTGCAGTCGAGCACGTCGATGCGCCGTTCTTCGAGGAACCCCAGCATCCGCTGCGGATCGCTGCGCACCTCCTGCGGCACCAGGACCAGGCAATGGCCGGAGAGCAACTGGAGAATCTGCTTGATCGAGGAGTCGAAGGAGAACGGCGCGTTGACCGTCACCCGCAGGCCCTCGCCCACCACGTTCGCGTATACCGTGCGCGCCAGGGCCTGGGACAGGTTGAGCGCGCTGGCGTGCTCGACCACCACGCCTTTGGGCTGGCCGCTGGTGCCCGAGGTGAAGATCATGTAGGCCGCATCGCGCCCGCCCGGCGCCGGCAGGCTCATGCCGCTGCCGGCAAGCGGCAGCGTCGACAGGTCCAGGCAGGCCCCGGCGAAGGCCTCGCGGGCGCGCCCGGCGCACTCGGCATCGGCAAGGGCGAAGACGATCCCGCCCGCTTCGCGCATCCGCTCCACCCGCGCCGCCGGAAACTCCGGATTGACCGGGGTGTACACCGCCGCCGCGCGCATCACCCCGAGCAGGGCGACGATCGCCTCGCGGTTGCGCCCGGTCATCACCGCCACCGCCTGGCCGGGCCGCACGCCGGCGGCCAGCAGCGCTTCGGCGACCGCTTCGCTGCGCGCGCGCAGCGTGGCGAAATCCAGGCTGCCGTGGGCATCCAGCAACGCCGGCGCCTGCGGCTGCAGGGAGGCGCGCAGATCGAACGCGGCCACCAGGGATTCCACCGGCGCGGGCTCCACGCGCTCGCCCTGCCAGGCCTGGTAGCGCTCGCGCTCGGCCGCGCCGATCAACGGCAGCCCGGCCAGTGGCAGTTGCCTGTCGGCGGCGATGCTTTCCAGGCATTCGACCCAGGCGTCGAGCAAGCGCCCGGCCAGCGTTCCGTCATGGTCGCGGCGGACCCGCAGGCTGGCCAGCCGGCCTTCGCCGTGGGGCAGCACCTGCAACTCGAGGAACCCGCCCAGCGGCGGCTGACGGCAATCCAGCTCGGCCACCCCGGCGCCATCCAGTTCGCCCGCCAGCCAGGCGAAGCCCAACTCGGCGAGCGGCCAGTCGGGGGCAAAGGGATCGCGCAGGGCCGCTGCCTCCTCCTGGGCGAGGATCGCCGCCTGGAGGGCGTCGAGCCGCTCGCCGACGCTGCCCGCGCGGACATTCTCCAGGCACAGCGGCGCGACCCCGGCGAACGGTCCGGCCAGCTCGGCGAACTCGTTGAACAGGCGCCCCGAGACCAGTCGCGCCATTTCCAGCGGGAGGCCCTCGTCGCCCTGGAACTGCCCGGCGACCTGGGTCCAGGCCAGCAGGGCGGCCGCCTCCGGCAAGCCGTTGGCGGCCAGGCGTTCGAGCAGCGCGCGCGGCAGCAGGCGCCGCGCCGTCCACTCGCCTTCGCCCAGGTCGTCCGCCAGCGCCAGCGGACTCTCCGCCGCAACGGCCGCCTGCTCTCGCCAGTAACCGCTGGCGCTTTCGCCGTCTTCGCCGGCCAGCGCCTCGTTGGCCCACTCGGAGAAATGCTGGAACAGCAGCGCCTCGTCTCCCTCGTCCGCGCTCGCCTGGCCGGCCGGCCCCAGGCCGCGGCGCAGCAGCGCCACCAGGCTGGCCGCATCGACGACGAACGCCGGCGCCGCCAGCAACAGCCCCTGGAGCGTCTCTCCGGCGGCGTCCAGCAGCAGGCCGAGCGCCAGTACCGGCTGGCCTTCCCCGCCCAGGGGCGAAGCGGCGAGACGCGCGCTTTCGCGCGCGAAGCGTCCGGCCCAGTCGCCATCTCCCGGCAGGCGCTCGACCAGCAGATCGGCCGCGCGCCCATCCAGTACCTGCACCGGCAGGCTCATGCCCGGCATCGTCCGGTAGGCCACGCGCAGTTGCGCCTCGCCGTCCAGCGCCCGGCGCAGCCGCTCCAGCGTCGCCACGGGATCGGCCGGGGCGTGCAGGCGCACGCCGACAACCGTATTTTCCGGCCGCTCGGCATGGCGGCGCCAGGCGCGGGTCTGCAAGGGAGACAGCGGGAATCCTTCGAGCGCTTCGCTCGCGGCCGGTTGCACAGCGGATTGCAGGTCTTCTGACGCACTCATGGCTATCCCTCGCACGGGTTCAGGGTTGGTGGACATGCAGGTCGGTCATCGCCACCAGCACCTTGCGCTCGCCGGTGTACGGCTCGCGGCCGTGGACGCTGATGAAGTTGTCGAGCATCAGGACATCGCCGCGCTCCCAGGCGAACGCGCGGGTTTCCTCGCGGTAGGCGGCGCGGATGGTGTCCAGCACCTCCGCCTCGATCGGGCTGCCGTCGCCGTAGTAGGCGTTGCGCGGCAGGCCCTGTTCGCCGACCTCGTCGAGCAAGGCCCGGGCCAGGGCCGGCGGCATGTTGGAGACATGGAACATGTGCGCGTGGTTGAACCACAGCGTCTCGCCGCTGAGCGGGTGGCGCACCATCGCCTGGCGTACCTGGCGGGTATTCAGACGCTGGTCGTCGAGCCAGGTCCATTGGGTACCGGTCTGCCGGCAGTAGGCCTCGACCTCGGCGCGACTGTCGGTCTGGAAGCCTTCCTGCCAGGTCAGGTCGATCTCCGGCCCGTAGTTGCGCACGTAGCACACCCCATGGCGGAGGAAGCGCTGCCTGATCGCCTCGGGTATCCGAGCGCTGACCCGGCGCTCGTCGGCCAGGGGCGTGCGGCCCTGGGTGGCGGGCGGTGTCTGGCAGTAGAAGTGGATATAGCTCGGCCAGTTGTGCGAGTAGGACATCTCGTGGTGCGGCGGAATCCAGCCGTCCGGCGAGAACTCGGTGGAGGTGAACACCCGGTGCGCCACTTCCTGGCGTGCCGCCGCGCGCTCCAGGTAGTCGAGCATGTTCGGCGAAAAGCTTTGTACCGCCTGGGAGAAGCCCTCCGCTCCGTCTACCGCGAAGCCACGAAACAGGATGCCGCCATGCCGCAGCAGGCTGTCGCGCAGCCCTGCGCCGGCGGCGGCGATCCATTGCCGCAGGTCCATGCCCGGCTGGCGCGCGCGGACGATGCGCAGGTAGTCGTTGGCCGGGTCGAGCAGGCTTTCCTCCACCAGGTCGCCGGCCGAGAGCTGCCGGGGGCGCAGGCGCGGCGCGCTGAACGAGGCGCTCATGCGGCACCTCCGAGCGCCAGGCGCGGAGGTGTCGGCGGGACGTCGGCGGGCGCCAGGCTGGAATACGGCGTGGACATGATGGTGAGGATCCGTCGCGGCCCGCGGAACGGCTCGCGGCCGTGCTGGGCGAGCATGTTGTCGAGGATCAGCACGTCGCCCACGCGCCAGTCGAAGCGCCGCGTCTCGCGGTCTATGGCGCTGCGGATGGTCGCCAGGGTCTGCGCCTCGATCGGGCTGCCATCGCCGTAGTAGGTCTGGTACGGCAGGTCTTCCTCGGCGACGCTGCGCAGCAGCGCATCGCGCAGGCCCGGCTCGAGACTGGTGGCATGGAAGAACATGCCGTGGTTGAACCACAGGCGCTCGCCGGTATACGGGTGGCGTTGGAACGCCGCGCGCCTCTGCCAGGTGCGCAGGTGCTCGTCGCCGATCCAGGCATGGGCGATCCGGTGCTCAGCGCAGAACGCCTCGACCTCGGCGCGGCTGTCGGTCTGGAACGCTTCGCGCCAGGACAGGCCGAGGCCGGCGCGGTAGTTGCGCACGTAGAGGATGCCCAGGCGCCCGAAGCGTTCCAGCAATTCGTCCGGCAGGTGGCGGAGCACCAGCCGGTTGGCCGCCACCGGGGTGGCGCCGCCCTCGAGCGGCGCGACCTGGCAATGGAACATGATGTACAGCGGCCAGTCGGCGGTATAGGACTGCTCGTTATGCAGGAAGATCGGCTGGTCCACCGGATGCTCGGTGGAGGTGTAGACCTCGCCGCTGACCTGGCTACGCGGCGAGGAACGCTCCTTGTAGTCGAGCAGTTGCGGGGCGAAGGCAGCGGCGGCTGCGCGGAAGCGCTCCGCCGAGTCGACCTCGAAGCCTCTCAGCAACAGGCCGCCAGCCAGGTTCAGGTCGTCGTGCAGGGACTGGCCCTGCTCGCGAATCCAGTCGGCCAGGGACAGGCCGGGAGCCTGTGCCTCGATCAGCAGCGGCAGGCCGTCGCGCTCCGCCGCCGGGCGCCGCACCAGCGCCTCGCTGCTGCGCGGGCTGAGATTGCGCGGCCGGGCGAAGCCGCGACCGGTGAGACTGGGAGCTGTTCGTTCCATCGCTGTTCTCCGTGGGAGGCTCGGGGTCGTCAGGAAGCGTTGCAGCCCTCCGGCGACATGCGTTTCGAGATAGGTTCGCCGGCATTCGCCAGCAGGCGCCGCTCCCAGGCCTGGTGCAGGCGCTCGATGCGGTGCAGGTCGAAGATCGCGCTGGCCCCGGTCCAGACGGCCAGCCAACCCTGCGGCTGGTCTTCCAGCCACAGCGTCAGGTCGAGGCGCGCGCCAGGCACCGGGATGAAGTCGGCTTCGACGCGCACCCCGGCATCCACCGCCGGGGCCGTCCGACCGTTGTGCGCGCCGCAGGCGATGCGGATCGGCAGGCCGCTGGCGCCGCGCTGGCGCAGGGCCTGGGTCACGCATTCGAGGGGCACGTCCTGGTGTTCGAGCAGTTCCAGCAGATCATGGCCGACCTGGCGCAGGCGCCACTCCACGGACTGCTCCGGACGCAGGCCGACCGCCAGCGGCAGGAGGTTGACGAAGCAGCCGACCAGCCCCTGCATTTCCAGGCGCGAACGCCCGGCCAGGGCCACGCCGACGAGCAGGTCGTCGACGCCCAGTTCGGCGCCGAGCACTTCGGCGAAGGCCTGTAGCGCAGCACTGAACGGGCTTACCGAGGTGCGTTCGGCCAGCGCCCGGCAGGCGGCATGGACGGCGGCGGAAACCGGCAGGGCGAGGCGTTGGCCGGCGCGCCCGCCGCTCTCCTCCGGGCGCGCCGGCGCGGCGCCGGGAGCCTTCGCCAGCGGCAACAAACGCTCAGCCCAGCGCTCGGCGACACGGTCCAGGCGTCCCGAGGCCAACGCCGCGCGCTCGCGGGCGGCAACCTGTTCCGGCGTGCTGGCGAGCACGCCCAGGCGACCGCCATCGAGCAGCGTCTTCAGTTCCGCGGCAAAGACCGCCAGCGACACATCGTCGAAGGCGTAGTGATGGACGCTGAGCAGGAGGTCGGCGCGCGCGCTGTCGCGGGTGACGACCAGCAGCAGGCGTGCCGGCGCCTCGTGGGCGAGGTCGAAGACTCGCGCGCCCTCACGGCGCACGCCATCCTCCAGCAACCGCTCGGCGTGGACGGCGTCGCTCGCCAGCAGGCGTTGCAGGGGCACCGCATGCGCCGCCAGCGCATGCGGCTGCGGCCCGTCGACGCCCGTTTCGACACGCCGGCGCAGCGCCACATGCCGTTCCAGCAACTGGCGCAAGGCCTGTTCGATGGCGTCGGCCGTGGCGCCGACTATGCGCAGGTGGGCCAGCAGGTTGTAGG
This sequence comes from Pseudomonas sp. HMSC065H01, assembly GCF_001815235.1. NCBI lineage: Bacteria > Pseudomonadati > Pseudomonadota > Gammaproteobacteria > Pseudomonadales > Pseudomonadaceae > Pseudomonas > Pseudomonas sp. HMSC065H01. Next base: position 19,942 of record NZ_KV819940.1, read on the forward strand.
AGGTGTCCTCCGGCGCCAGTTGCTGGGCCACCCACAGGCGCCGTTCGGCGAGGCTCAGCCCGGCGGCGCCGGCGCTCGGCTCCGGCTCGTCGCCCTCGGGCGCGGCCTGGCGCAGCAGTTCCAGCAGGGCCTCGGGGGTCGCCGGGCCACCGGCGAACGCCTGCAACGGTACGCGGCGGGACAGTCGCTGGCGCAGCGTCGCGAGCAGGTGCACCGCCCGCAGGGAATCGCCGCCGGCGGCGTAGAAGCCCTGTCCGGCGCGCGGCGGCGCACCAAGCTGCGCCTGCCAGGCCTGGTGTAGCGCCTGCTCCAGCGGATCGCTGGGCAGCGCCTGCGGCTCGGCGCCGGTCGCCTGGGGACGCGGCAGGGCCTTGCGGTCGATCTTGCCGTTGAGCGTCTTGGGCAGCTCCGCCAGGACCACGAACGCCGACGGCAACATGTAGTGCGGCAGACTTTGCCCAAGGTGCTCGTTCAGCGCCTGGAGCGGCGGGGCGAACGGCGCCGCCAGGTAGCCGACCAGCCGACGCAGGCCGGCGCTGTCCTCGGTGAGCATGGCGCAGGCTTCGCTCACCCCGGGAAAACTCGCCAGGCACGAGGCGATCTCGCCCAGCTCGATGCGGAAGCCGTTGAACTTGACCTGGTCGTCGAGCCGGCCGAGGTGTTCCAGCACGCCGTCCTCGCGCATGCGTACGCGGTCGCCGGTGCGATAGCGGCGCTCGCCGCTGCCCGGATCGACGCGGAAACGCTCGGCGGTCTGCTCCGGCTTGCCGAAATAGCCACGCGCCAGGCCGATGCCGCCGAGGTACAGTTCCCCGGCCACGCCCAGCGGCAGCGGCGCCTCGAAGCCGTCGAGCACCTCCACCGTGGTGCCGGGCAGCGGTCGGCCGATGGGCGGCTCGTCGAGCGCTTCGGCGTGCAGGTCCAGTTCGTGCACCGTCGAATAGGTGGTGTCCTCGGTCGGCCCGTAGAGATTGACCAGGCGCCGTACCTGGGGTTGGCCACGAATCTGTCGCACCAGGTGGCCGCGCAGCGGTTCGCCGGCCAGGTTCAGCGTGCGCACCCCGCCCGGCAGGTCGCCGAGGGCGAGCAGCGCGGCACACACCGAGGGCACGGTATTGAGCAGGCTGATCTCGTCGCGGCGCGGGTAGTCCGGCAGGCTGAACAGGTTTTCCACCAGGTGCAGCGTGCCGCCTTCGGCCAGGGTGCCGAACAGCTCGTAGACCGACAGGTCGAAGCACACCGAGGTCGCCGCCAGTACCCCGCTCCATTCTTCGGCGGCATAGTGCTGGCCGGCCCAGCGCAGGAAGGCATGGGCGCTGCCGTGCTCGATGGCGACGCCCTTGGGGCGTCCGGTGGATCCGGAGGTATAGATGATGTAGGCGAGGTGGTCGGCGCCGACCTCGCTCGCGGGCAGCGCCAGGTCGTTCGCCTGGTCGCCGCCCTCCTCCAGCGTCAGGCATGGCCGGCCCAGCGCGGCGACCCGCTCGCGGGTGCTCGCGTCGACCAGCACCAGCAGGCAGTCGGCGTCGTCGAGCATGTAGGCCACCCGCTCCTCCGGATAGGCCGGGTCCAGCGGGACGTAGCAACCGCCGGCGCGGAGCACGCCAAGCAGGCCGACCAGCAGGCCGCTGTCGCGCCGCAGGCAGACCCCGACCCGCTGCTCCGGAGCCACCCCGGCGGCGCGCAGGCGCACGGCGAGCGCGGCGCTTTCGCGCTCCAGCTCGGCATAGCTGAGGCTACGGTCGGCGGCGTGCACGGCGATGCGCTGCGGTGTGCGCCGCGCCTGGGCCTCGAACAGATGGTGGAGTACGCCGCGCGACGGGGCGGCCTGGGGCTCGCTGCGCAGGGCCTGCAAACGGCGCTCTTCGTCGGCGTCCAGCCAGGGCAGCCGGCCGACGCAGGCCTGGGCGTCGACCAGGCCGCGCGCCAGGCGCGCGAGATGGCCGGCGATACGCCGCAATTCGTCGTACTGGGGATCGCGCAGAGCCAGGCCGACGCTGCCGTCCGCCGCCAGCACCAGGGCCAGCCAGCCGGGGCTGCTCGCCGTCGGCCGCGCCGCCAGCACCTGGACCGCGCAGCGCCCGGCCAGGGCGGCGCGCTCCTGGCCGTCGGCGGATAGCTGCCGCCGGGCGTCATCGAGTTCTTCCGCCAGCCGCGCGCTACGTTCGGCGGACGACTCCATCGCCCGGTAGGAGGAACGCAGCAGCGCGGGCGCCTGCCGCCCGCGAACCGTGATCGGCTCGGGAAAGCCCAGGGTGATCTCTTCGTTGCCGTAGCGTCCCAGCAGTACCAGGAACGCCGCCAGCCAGTGCGCCGCCGGGAACGCTTCCGCGGCCGCCTCCGGCTCGAACCATTGCCAGGCGCAATGCGGGTCGCGCAAGGCGATTCGTCCCGGCAACTCCAGCCCCAGCGGGGCGCCTTGCAGGTAGCGCCGCTCCTGCGCAACCTCCGGGCGCACTGCGCGTCCCGCGGTCAGCGCCTTGCCCGACGAAAAGCTGCGTAACGGTAAGCCATGTCGCTCCTGCATCGCTCTCCCCCTTCCGAGGCTGGGCACCGAGCGAAAAACTCTTCACGAAATGGCGACGAGTTACGAGCTAATACAATTGATAGGGTGGTGACAGGTCAGGCCGAATGGCTTTCCGCGAGGATCGGGTACAGCGACGCGACCAACAGCAGCGCCATCCCTACGTTGAATACCCTCAGCCAGCGCGGATCGCGCAGCACGTTGCGCAGCATGCTGCCGAAACCGGCCCAGATTCCGATGGTCGGCGCGTTGATCAGGGCAAATACCGTGGAGATCACCACCACGTTGGTGAAGTAGCCCTGCAACGGCGTATAGGTGCTTATGGCGCCGACCGCCATCACCCAGGCCTTCGGGTTGACCCACTGGAACGCCGCCGCGCCCCAGTAGCTCAACGGCTTGCCACGTCCCTCCGGGTCGTTGCCGGCCGGGCCGGACGTGGCGATCTTCCAGGCCAGGTACAGCAGGTAGGCCGCGCCGACGTAGCGCAGGATGGTGTACAGCACCGGATAGGCCTCGAACACCGTGCCCAGGCCGAAGCCCACCGCCATCACCATGATGAAGAAGCCGCAACTGATCCCGAGGATGTGCGGGATGGAGCGGACGAAACCGAAGTTGACCCCCGAGGCCAGCAACATGGTGTTGTTCGGACCGGGCGTGACGGAGGTGACGAAGGCGAACAGGGAGAACGCCAGCAGCAGATCCACGGAGAGCGACATTCGTTCCATCCTTTGAAGTGGGTGCGGGCAAGACGTTACTCCGCTTTGCCGCCGCGCCAGCGCAACAGTTGCCGAGAAAGTTGCCGTAACACTCCACCCGTCCGCCGCCCTAGCGTTGCACTCCCCAGCGCTTCACCGTGAGGCGCTCGATGCTGCCGAAAACCAGGTTCTCCACCAGCAGGCCGATCAGCACCACCACGGCCAGGCCGGCGAATACCTTGTCGGTGTACAGCTCGTTGCGGTTCTGGAAAATGTACCAGCCGAGCCCGCCCTTGCCGCTGCTCGCGCCGAACACCAGTTCCGCGGCGATCAGCGTGCGCCAGGCGAAGGCCCAGCCGATCTTCAGCCCGGCGAGAATCGACGGCAGCGCCGCCGGCACCAGGATCAGCAGGACGAAGCGCAGGCCACGCAGGCCGTAGTTGCGCCCTGCCATGCGCAGGGTCTCCGAGACACCGAGGAAACCGGCATAGGTGTTCAGCGCCAGCGCCCAGAGCACCGAATGCACCAGCACGAAGATCAGGCTGTTCTGGCCCAGGCCGAACCAGAGCAGCGCCAGCGGCAGCAGCGCGATCGCCGGCAGCGGGTTGAACATCGCCGTGAGGGTCCCGAGCAGGTCGCGGCCCAACTGCGTGGAGACCGCCAGGCTGGTCAGAACGAAGGCCAGGACGATCCCCAGCAGGTAGCCCTTGAACAGCACCAGCAGGGAGATCCCCGCCTTGGCCGGCAGTTCGCCGCTGGCCAGGCCCTCGCCGAGGGCCCTGGCCGTCTGTAGGAAGCCTGGCAGCAGTAGGTCGTTGCCCTGGACCCGCGCCGCCAGCTCCCAGGCCAGCGCCAGCAGCGCCAGGATCAGCCCCTTGCGCAGCCAGCCCTGTTGCCAGAGACGCTGGCTCAGGGGCAGGCGCCGCTCCAGGGAGACCTCCAGCAGGGGTTCGAGCTGGACTTCGTATTCTTCGCGAACGCGCGTGACTCGACTCATCGATCGGTTCCTCTGCTCAATGGGCCAGCCGGATGTCGGCGAAGTCGAGGGTCGCGGCCGCCGTCGGTTCGCCGCCCTCGTCGAACAGCAAGCGGTGGATGCGTCGCGCCGCGGCTTGCAGCGGCTCGCCGCCAAGGCTGTGCAGCCCGAACGGGTGGCCGTGCACTTCGGCCCAGACCCGCCCCGGGTGCGGCGAGAGCAGCAGGATGCGATTGCCCACCACCAACGCCTCCTCGATGGAATGGGTGACGAACAGCAGAGTGAAACGCACCTCTTCCCACAGGCGCAGCAGTTCCTCCTGCATCTTTCGCCGGGTCAGCGCGTCCAGCGCGGCGAACGGCTCGTCCATCAGCAGGATCTTCGGCTGCATCGCCAGCGCCCGGGCGATCGCCACCCGCGCCTTCATGCCCCCGGACAGCGTGTGCGGGTAGGCCTCGGCGAAGCCCGCCAGGCCGACCTTCTCGAGGCATTCGTCGGCGCGTCGATCGGCCTCGTCGCGCGTCACCTGGCCGGACACCCGCAAGGGGAACAGCACGTTCTGCCGTACGGTCTTCCATGGCGGCAACTGGTCGAACTCCTGGAACACCACGATACGGTCGGGGCCGGGCGCCCTGACCGCCTGTCCCTGAAGGCGGATCTCGCCCTCGCTGGGCGTGATGAAGCCAGCCACCGCCTTGAGCAGGGTCGACTTGCCGCAACCGGACGGGCCGAGCAGGACGAAGCGATCGGCCGGGTCGACTTCGAAGCTGACCCGCTGGGTGGCCCGCACCACGCGCGAGCGGGTGCGGTATTCGAGGCTGACTCCGTCCACCGCCAGCAGGGCGTCGGCGGGGAGCGTGGAAGGTTGGCGGGAGGCGGCGTTCATCGGCGTCTCAACTCCCCTGCAACGGCGCGCCGTCCTGGAAGAAATAGTCCTGCCAGGAGGCCGGCTTGTTGCGTATCGCACCGACCCGGTAGAGAAACTCCGCCAGCGGATAGGTGTTCTTCGGCGTGACGCTGAACTCCACCCGCGGATTGGCGATGATCTTCAGCAGCGCGGCTCGGTCGATCTTCGCCCCGGTCACCCGGATATAGGTATCGGCGGCGGCCGCCTTGTCGTTCTGGGCAAAGGCCGCCGCTTCCTTCAGCGCCTCGACGAAGGCCCGGTAGGTCTTCGGGTTGTCCTGGCGGAACTTCTCCGTGGCGAACAGCACGGTCGGCGAATTCGGCCCCAGCAGCTCGTAGCTGTCGAGCACCACGTGGACCTTCGGGTTGGCCAGCGCCTGGTCCTGGAACGGCGGGTTGGAGAAATGCCCGGTCAGCTCGGTGCCGCCGGCCACCAGCGCGGCGGTTGCGTCCGGATGCGGCAGCGCCACGGTGTACTTGTCGAGGCGGTCGAACTGCTTGTCGCCCCACTGCTTAGCCGCGGCGTACTGGAGGAAGCGCGACTGCACCGAAACCCCCACCGCCGGCACGGCGATGCGATCCCCGGCGCCGAAGTCGGCGATGCTCCTGACCCGCGGGTCGTTGCTCAGCAGGTAGTAGGGGAAGTTGCCCAGCGAAGCCACCGCCTTGACGTTCTGGCGCCCGCGGGTACGGTCCCAGATGGTCAGCAGCGGACCGACGCCGGCACCGGCGATATCGATCGCCCCGGACAGCAGCGCATCGTTGACCGCCGCGCCGCCGGACAGTTGGGTCCAGTCGACCTTGATTTGCAGGCCCTCGGCCTGGCCGTGCTTTTCGATCAGGCGCTGGTCGCGGACCACGTTGAGCAGCAGGTAGACGATGCCGAACTGCTCGGCGATGCGGATCTCGCCCTCGGCCTGCGCCGGCCGGCTGGCCAGCAGCGTGGTGGCGAGGCTCAGGCCCAGGCCGAGCGCGGCGACCAGGCGGGTGAAACGGGGAATGCGGTTCATGGAAACGCTCCTGGCGAAGAAGGGGAAGCACGCACCGTCGTCAGAACGGCGCGTCGCCCTGGATGGTGGTGCGGTAGAGCTTGCGCCGCAGGTGGGCCGGGCAACCGCCGGCGAGATGGATCAGCGAGCGGTTGTCCCAGAACACCAGGTCATGCGCCTGCCAGCGATGCCGGTAGATGTGCTCGGGGCGCACGCTGTGCGCATACAGCTCGGCGAGCAGTTGGGCGCTCTCGTCGGCCGGCAGGCCGACGATGCGGGTGGTGAAACCTTCGCTGACGAACAGCGCCTTGCGCCCGCTTTCCGGGTGGGTGCGCACGATCGGATGGACCACTTCGCGCACCTCGGCGAGCTGGGCGGCGCTCAGGGTCGGCCGCCAGTTGCCCTCGAAGCGCGGTTCGCTGTAGCGGGCGGTATAGGAATGCGCCGCCGTGCGTCCCTCGATCGCCTTGCGCAGGGCCTCCGGCAAGCTGTCCCAGGCCTTGTGCATGTCGGCGAACAGAGTATCGCCGCCCTCCTCCGGCAGCTCCTGGGCATGCAGCATCGAGCCGAGGCTCGGCAGCTCCTTATAGGAAAGGTCGGAGTGCCAGAACTTGCCGGCATCGCCGAGACCGACGGGCTGGCCGTTCTCGACGATGTTGGAAACGATGAGGATCTCCGGATGCCCTGGGAGCAGGAACTGCTTCAGCACATGGATCTGCAACTCACCGAAGCGCCGGCTGAAGGCGATCTGCTGCGCCGGGGTGATGCGCTGCTCGCGGAACACCAGCACATGGTGGTCCAGGTGCGCCCGGTGGATACGGCGGAAGTCCTCGGCGGCCAGGGGCAACCCGAGGTCGAGGCCGAGCACCTCGGCGCCGAACGCGGCATCGAGGGCACGGATCTGCAAGGGAACGTCGGCGCGCGCTGGCGCCGGAAGGGAAACGGACATCGCTGACTCCCACGCAAGCCCGGACACGCCAGGCACGAGATACCGCGCAAGGCGGCATGGATTCGGTGCGGCGCGCCGATTGGTCGGCAGGTACGCGAGAGCCTTTAATTTATTGGAATAAGAAAATTAATTTAAATACCTTTAAAGAATATAAATATGCTGCTCCGTACGGTTCGGCGTCCCTTGTAAGCACAAAAGTGAATTAATAAATAAAAACTTAGTATTTATGGCTCTAAGCGGCGAAGGGATAGTCTGGCTGCCATCGAACCCGCCGCCCGAGGAATGCCTCATGGACCGCACCGACAACGTCATCGATTTCGCCCGCTACCGCTCGCGCCGCCAGGCACGCCGCCTGGGCGAAATGATGTGGGCGGTGTACGCCTGGCGGGCCGGCTACGCCGTGCCGCAACCGCCAGCCAGGCACGACGAGCGCAGCCGCCGGGCCTGACCGATGAACCTGCCCGCCAGCGATGGCGTTGCCCACCTGGAACTGGCCGCCGGCGTGCATACCGAACCCGATGATCTGATTGGCCAGCGCGTCGCCCATAACCTGCTACGCCTGCGCGGCAAGCGCAATCTCTCGCTGGACGCCCTGGCGCGGATTTCCGGTGTCAGCCGGGCGATGCTGGCGCAGATCGAGTCCGGGCGCAGCGTGCCGTCGATCAAGGTGCTGTGCAAGATCGCCCAGGGTCTCAAGGTGTCGGTGGCAGCCTTCCTCGACGATCGCGCCTTCGCCGGTGTCGCCGTGCTGCCGGCGCAACAGAGCAAGCGCCTGGTCAGCGCCGACGGCGCCTTCACCAGCCGCGCGCTGTTCCCCTTCGATGTGGCGCGCCAGGTGGAGTTCTACGAACTGCGCCTGCGCGGCCTCGGCCAGGAAGACGCCGAAGCCCACGCCCCCGGCACCCAGGAGAACCTGGTGGTGGCGCAGGGGGTACTGGAAGTGCGGGTCAACGAGGAGCGCTTCCTGCTCGCCACCGGCGACTCGATCCTGTTCTACGCCGACCAGCCGCACAGCTACCGCAACCCCGCCGATAGCGAAGCCCTGGCGTACCTGGTGATGACCTACCCGGAGCGCCTGGACTGACCCCCGGCCCTGCTGCCATGGACGAAGAAAGGCCCGCCCGGTCATCCCGGGCGGGCCTTTTCCATCCGGCGACGGATCAGCAGGTGCAGCACATCATCGGCATGCCGTTGCAACTCATCATCATCGGCATGCCGCACTCCATCATCTTCGCCATCAGCATGCAGCAGTTCTTGAACATCTCCATGTCCATGCCCTGCATCGGCATCATCCTGCAGTGCATGGCGTCGCCCTGCATGGAGCACTCCATCATGCACTTCATCGGAGCCATGCCCATCATCGGCATGCCCATCCCCATGCCCATCGTCGGCATCATCGCCATGCAGGCCTGGGACATGCCCATCATCGCCAGGTTGCCGCACTGCATCATCATGGGCATGCCGCAGTTCATCATCATCGCCATCATCTCGGCGCTGTTGCGGAACTGGCCCATGTCCATGCCCATCGCCGGCATCATCTTGCACAGCATGCCGTCGTCCATCGTTTCGCACTGCATGGTCGCCATCATCATCGGCATGCCCATCATGGGCATCATCGGCATGGCGGCATTCATGTTCATCGGCATCTGCATGGCATTCATCATGGCGGTAACTCCTGTAGGCGAAGCGGGGGTAGGTGCGAATGGGGCCGATTCTAGGCAGCGCCGACGCACCGGCAAGATGCCGGTGCAACAGCCGAGCCGGGCGCTGCATGGTGGCTAGCGGCGAGACAGCGAAGATGTTCGGCGCAATGACAGCGGATTCCGCTGTATGGCGGAGGAACGCATCGTCACGGCCGGTATTTCGACGCGATGGATATTCGAAACGGACCTATCCAAATAACCCTGGTGAATAAACGTTCTAAGACCCGCAGCCTTTTTCCCCTTGCCGGGCGCAGCCCCGTCTATTGCGCCGCTTTCCGGTGCTCGGACGATGCCCTGCGGAAGTCGCGCGGGCCGACGCGGAAAGCGTGCGCGGCATTGCCCCAGACCAGCACGGCGGCCAAGCCGATCAGCGGTAGCAGGGTCCAGGGCAGCATCTCGCTGCCCCAGCGCTGCAACACCATGCCACCCAACGCTCCGCCGCCGGCGATGGCCAGGTTCCAGGCCACCACGATCATCGATTGGGCCAGGTCGGCGCCCTCCCCGGCGGCGTCCGCCGAGGCGGTCTGCAGCAGCGTCGCCGCGCCACCGAACGTCAGCCCCCAGAGGGCCAGGCCGGCGAACGCCAGCCAGCTCCAGCGAGCGCCCAGGCACAGCGCCAGCGCCGCCACGGCGAACAGCGCCAGGCTGACCAGGACCATCCGCCGCAGGTGCCGGTCGACCAGCACGCCGACCAGCCAGATTCCCGCCACCGCGGCGCTGCCGAATACCAGCAGGGCCAGGTCCACCGAGGCGCCCAGGCCGACCTTGGCGAGGAACGGCGCGATATAGGTGTAGAGGATGTTGTGCGCCAGCACCCAGGCGACGATCACCAGCAATACCGGACGCACGCCCGGCGTGCGCAGCACCCCGAGCAGACGCAGGCGCCGCCCGGCCGGCTGGCCAGGGAAGTCCGGCACGCTGCGCAGCACCCAGCCGACCAGCAGCAGCGCGGTCAGCGACAACAGGCCGAAGGCCCAGCGCCAGCCGAGCAGGCCGCCCAGCCAGGTGCCCAGCGGAACGCCGAGCGACAGCGCCAGCGGCGCACCGAGCATGGCCACCGCCAACGCCCGCCCCTGCTGCTCCGGCGGCACCAGGCGCCGCGCGTAGCCGGCCAGCAGGCCCCAGGCGAGGCCGGCGGCGACGCCGCTGCCGAAGCGCGCCAGCAGGGTCAGGCGGTAATCCGAGGAAACGGCGGTTAGGCTGTTGCAGACGAAGAAGATCAGCAGCGCCAGCAGCAGCACCCGGCGCCGCCGCCAGCCCTGGGTCAGGCTCGCCGCCGGCAGCGCGGCCAGTAGCGAACCCAAGGCGTAGACGCTGACCAGTTGCCCGGCCAGCGCCTCGCTGACCGCCAGCCCCGCGCCGATTTGCGGCAGCAGGCCGGCCGGCAGGGTTTCGCTGAGAATGGCGACGAAGCCGGACATCGCCATCGCCAGCAGCGCACTCAGCGGCAGCCGCGGCGCCACGGCCGACGCAGCGGCCCCGGCGTTCTCCGGAAATGCTTCGCGGCGTCCCATCAGCGCAGCTCCGCGGAACGGTAGACGGCGTCGCGCAGGTCGTTGACGAAGCGTCCCGACATGCCCTCGAACAGGGTGTTGGTAAGCGCCACCACCGACAGTTCGCGGGCCCGGTCGACGAACCAGGAATGCCCGTAGGCGCCGCCCCAGCGCCAGGTGCCGGGAGCCTCCGGCGATTGCGCGATAGCCGGGTCGCGTAGCACGGAGAAACCCAGGCCGAAGCCGAAACCGGGATTGGCCGGCAGTTCCAGGCCGGGTACCTGGTCGCGGCCCATCTCCTCCACCAGGCCAGGCGTCAGCAACGGCGCGCCGCCCTGGCGAAGGATTTCCAAAAGGCGCAGCACGTCGCCGGCGCTGCCGATCATCCCCGCCCCGCCGGACGCATAGGCAGACGGTTCGAAGGCCCGACTCGGCTCGAAGTGAATGCCGACGCTGTCCTCGAACGGCGCCACGGTCTCCCGCCCGGCCATTCGGCGCGGGCGTGGCCGGTCGCTGACGTAGACCGCCGCCAGTCGGCACGCGTCGGCGCAGAGGAAGCCGCTGTCGCGCATGCCGGCTGGAATCCCGACCCGCTGCCGCAGCGCTTCCGCCAGCGGCCGCCCGTCGACCCGCTCCACCAGCGCGCCGAGCACGTCGGTGGCCAGCGAATAGCCCCAGGCGCGGCCGGGTTCGTAGAGCAAGGGCACGGAGGCCAGGCGACGGAGATTCTCGGCCAGGTCGAAACCCGGCAGGTCCATGCCGTCGGAAATCCCGGCGCGGGCATAGGGGCCGTCTGCGTCGGCTTCGAGGAAGCGATAGCCGAGGCCGGCGCTGTGGCTCAGCAACTGCCGCGGCGTGATGCGCGCCTCGCGGCCGTCGGCCAGGCGCGGACGGAACGCCGGCAACCAGTCGGCGATCGGCTCATCGAGGGCCAGCCGGCCCTCGTCCACCAGGCTCAGGGCCGCGACGCTGACGATCGGCTTGCTCACCGAGGCCAGGCGGAACAGGCTGTCCTCGCCCATTATCCGGCCGGCTTCGCGGTCGGCCAGGCCGGCAGCCCGTCGATAGAGCCACTGCCCCCGGTGTGCCACCAGCACCACCGCCCCCACCAGGCGCTGGTCGGCGAATGCCGCCTCGATCACCTGATCGACATTTTCCGCCAGGCCGCAGCCTGGCTCTCGTTCGAAACTGGACATGCGGGACTCTCCGCAGATGAAGGATGCGGACAGGCTAAGAGCGCTGCAAAAGCGGAAAAAGACGGATAGAGTTCCGTTCTATCCGGACCGTCATGTCCGTAATCGGAGCCTTGCATGGACAGCCTCAGCGGTTTCACCGTCTTCGTCCGCGTCGCCGAGACCCGCAGCATCGTCGGCGCCGCCCGGACCCTCGGCGTCAGCGCCTCGGCGGTGGGCAAGCGGGTCGCCCGCCTGGAAGAGAAACTCGGCGTGCGCCTGTTCCACCGCAGCACCCGCAGCATCACCCTGACCGCCGAAGGCAGCCTGTTCCTCGAGCGCAGCCGGCGCATCCTGGCCGAGATCGAAGCCACCGAGCTGGAGCTGTCGCAAAGCCGCGAGACCCCGCGCGGGCGCCTGCGGGTCAGCCTGCCTCTGGTCAGCGGGCTGGTCCTGCCGACGCTCGCCGACTTCATGCAGGCCTATCCGGACATCGAGCTAGACCTCGACTTCAGCGATCGCGTGGTGGATGTCGTCGACGAAGGCTTCGACGTGGTCCTGCGCACCGGCCGGCCGGTGGATTCGCGGCTGTCCATGCGCGAACTGGGTGAGTTCCAGCTGAAGCTGGTCGGCTCGCCGGCCTACTTCGCCCGCCACGGCACGCCGCGCTGCCCGGAAGACCTGCTGCGACACACCTGCCTGCACTACCGCTTCCCCAATACCGGCCGCCTCGAGGAATGGCCGCTGCGCCGCGCGGACGGCGAAGCCCCGCCGCAGATTCCGGTGTCGATGGTCTGCAACAACATCGAGACCCGCGTCTGCTTCGCCCTGCGCGACCAGGGCATCGCCTGCCTGCCGGACTTCTCGATCCGCGAGGCGCTGCGCGAAGGACGCCTGGTCAGCGTCCTCGACGCCTTCTGCGAGCGCCGCGCGCGATTCTTCCTGCTCTGGCCGTCCGGCCGCCAGGTCTCGCCCAAGCTGCGCGCCTTCATCGACTTCGTCGCGCCACGGGTGATCGCCACGCTGGGCTGAAGCGCGCCTGGCAGGGCCGGTCAAGCCGGCGGCAGACAGGAACAAGACCGCGGCGGCCACGGAGCGTCTAATAGGTACATCCACCCCTTGCCAGGCCGCATCCATGATCAACATCGAGACGCCGACCTACTACACGGCGACCAAGAAGTACGAATTGTCCTTCCCCTCCCTGGAAACCGACCTGGACGCCGACGTGGTGGTGATCGGCGGCGGCTTCTCCGGGATCAACACCGCGCTTGAGCTGGCCGAGCACGGCATCACCGACATCGTCGTGCTGGAGGCCCGCCACCTCGGCTTCGGCGGTACCGGGCGCAACGGCGGGCAGATCATGGCCGGCATCGGCCACGACCTGGAGAAGATCCGCAAGGACGTCGGCGAGGACGGCCTGCGGGCGATCTTCGAGATCAGCGACCTCGGCGCCGACATCATCAAGGGCCGTATCGAGAAGTACGCCATCGACGCCGACTTCTGCCATGGCTACGGCTACATGGGCTTCAACGCACGCCAGGCGAAGACCCTGCAGGCCTGGGAAAAGGAATTCCGGTCGCTCGGCTCGCCCCATGAGATCCGTTACCTGCACGGTGCCGAGGTGCGCCAGATCATCGGCTCGGACGCCTACGGCAGCGCCCTGCTGCACATGGGCGGCGGCCATGTGCACTCGCTCAACCTGCTGCTCGGCGAAGCCAAGGCGCTGGCCGGCCTCGGCGCACGGATATTCGAATACAGCCCGGCGCTGGAGGTGCAATACGGCGAGCGCATCCGCGTGCGCACGGCCAAGGGCTCGGTCACCGCGAACAAGCTGCTCTGGGCCTGCGACAGCTTCCTCAACCGGCTCGAACCCGAGCTGCACCGCACCACCATCAATACCTACGCGTTCCAGATGATGACCGAACCGCTGCCGGACGAACTGATCCAGCGGATCAGCCCGATCCGCGGCGCCTACAGCGACATCCGCCCGGTCATCGACTACTACCGGGTGACCAACGAGAACCGCCTGCTGTTCGGCGCCGCCACACCCTTCGTCGAACGCATCCCCGGCGACCTCAAGGCCTGGAACCGCAAGCTGATGCTGAAGATCTTCCCCTACCTGGAGCACGTCCGCATCGACCTCGCCTGGGGTGGGCCGATGGCTTGCAGCGCCAACCTGTTCCCGCAGATCGGCAGCCTCTCGGGGCGGCCCAACGCGTTCTTCGTCCAGGGTTATTCCGGGTTCGGCGTGACCCCCAGCCACATCGTCTGCAAGGTCCTCGCCGAAGGCATGAGCGAAGGCTCGGCGCGCTACGACCTGCTCAGCTCGGTGCGCCGCATCCCGATCCACGGCAAGGACCACTTCCGCCCGCTGCTGCTCAGCGCAGGCAAGACCTGGCACCAGCTCTCCGGCTACTGGAACGGCCGGCGCTGAAACCTACCGATCACTCTACAAGGAGCATTCCCATGGCCATTACCGTTATCCGCCACGGCATCACCCTCGACGAACTGGACGCCTGGGGCAGCGTCGCCGACCTCGGCTCGGAGATCCTCGAAGGCGAGGTGAAAGCCTTCGGCAAGATGACCGCAGGAGCCCCCACCGACCCGGTCAGCGCCGCCTACTTCGGCACCACCGCCGGCAAGTTCCGCATGACCTATCCGTTCAGCGAACAGGCCACGGTGGTCAGCGGCGAGGTCCGCCTCACCGACGAGTCCACCGGCCAGAGCACGCTCTACAAGGCCGGCGACAGCTGGTTCGTCAGCAAGGGCACCCCGGTGCTCTGGGAGGTTGCCGACGGCGGCTTCGTCAAGCATTACTACGCGGTGGCTTGAGACACCGAAGAGACGGCGAGCCGTTACGCAAGGCGTGCGCCTGCGGCGCTGCCCAACCCTCGACACGCCCCCGTAGGGCGAATAACCGCTCGCGGTTATCCGCCGTGAAACCCGGCGTAACGGCGGATAGCGCCTGCGGCGCTATCCGCCCTACCCGGCAAGCCGTTACGCCCGGCGGCGCTGCCCAGCCCTCGACATGTCCCTGAACGGCCGCACCGTCGGGCCGCGGGTTCAGGTGCTCTCCCGCGCCATCAGCTCGAACCCCATGTCCAGCGCGCTATCGCGCACCTCCTTGCCGGCGATCAGCGCCAGCAACTGCTCCGCCGCGCGCCGGCCGATGGCTTCGCGCGGGGTGCGGATGCTGCTCAGGCGCGGGACCGTGCAGTCCGAACCCGGCAGGTCGTTGAAACCGAGCACGGCGATCTGTTCCGGCACCTTGACCCCACGGCGCAGGGCCTCCAGCAGCGCGCCCTGGGCCAGGTCGTCGTTGCAGAAGAACACCCCGTCGATCTGCGGCTGGCTGGCCAGCAACTGCACGAAGAGTTCGCCGCCGAGGGCCACCGAGGACGGCCGCGGCGTAAGGATTTCCAGCCCCGGGTCGTAGCAGCCGGCCTTTTGCAAGGCGCGGCGGAACCCCTCGCCGCGCAGCAGGGTGCGCTGGTCGAGCTGGGCGCCGATGTAAGCCAGGCGCCTGCGGCCGCGTGCCAGCAGGTGCTCGGCGGCGGCCTCGCCGGCGCGCAACTGGGAGAAGCCGACGCAATTGAGCCCGGAGCCGGAGTCCAGGTCCATCATGTACACGCAGGGAATGCCGCTGGCCTCGATCATCCGCCGGGCGCTCTCGGTGCGCTCGAAGCCGGTCAGCAGCAGGCCGCGCGGCTGGTAGGCCAGGTAGTTGCGGATCAGGTCCTCTTCCTCGTTGCGCGAGTAGTGGAAGTTGCCGATCAGCACCTCCAGGCCCTGTGGCCGCAGTACCGCGTGGATCGCCTCGAGGGTCTCGATGAACAGCAGGTTGGCCAGCGACGGCACCAGCACCGCCACGCTGTGGCTTTGCGCCGAGGCCAGCGCGCGCGCCGCGGGGTTGGCCACGTAGCCGAGTTCGCGGGCGGCGTCGCGGACCTTCTGCGCCAGTTCTTCGGCGACGCTGGCGACGCCGCGCAGCGCGCGCGACGCGGTGATCGGGCTGACCCCGGCGCGGCGCGCGACTTCGTTGAGGGTGGGACGTCCGGTGGTTCGCGTGTTCTTGTCGTTCTTGGTGATGCTCATCGTGGCCTGCTTGCCAAACAAAATTCCAGGCACTAAGGTAGCGCTGTCTCGCGACCTGGGCAATCGCCTGAGGCGGCCTGTCCGCCACTGCCCGCGCGGGATTCGACAGACCACAACGACAAGAAGGCGGAGCCAGGCTCGCGCGATTTTTTCCAGGTCGCAAAGACAGCGCTGTCTCACGCTTGAGGTGTTCCATGCATCCACCCCTCCAAGCCCTGGTCATCATGGGTGTCGCCGGTTGCGGCAAGTCCAGCGTCAGCCAGGCCCTCTGCCAGCGCAGCGGCGCCCACGGCATCGAAGGCGACAGCTTCCATCCCGCCGCCAACATCCGCAAGATGAGCGCCGGCATCCCCCTCACCGACGACGACCGCGCCGGCTGGCTGGACACCCTCGCCGAGCAGCTGCGCCAGGCGGTGGCCGCCGGCAAGCTGCCGGTACTGACCTGTTCCGCCCTCAAGCGCGCCTACCGCGACCGGTTGCGCCGCGCGGTGCCCGGCCTCGGCATCGTCTACCTGGAACTGACCCCGGCGGTCGCCGCCGAGCGCGTCGCCCAGCGCCCCGGCCACTTCATGCCGGCGACCCTGATCGACAGCCAGTTCGCCGCCCTCGAGCCGCCGCTCGACGAACCCCTGACCCTGCGCCTGGACGCCACCCTGCCGGTGGAATGCCTGGCGCAGGCCACCCACGCCTGGTGGCTGGAGCACGCCGCCGCCTGAAGTCTTTCGCTTGTCCGACAAAGATAGCGCTACCCCGAAAAGGCGCTTCAATGAAACAGCAACTCCGGTAGAACAACGACAAAAGGAGAGCCCTCCATGTTCGGCATGTCACACGATGCCTACCTGCTCCTCGACGCCCTGGTGACCATCATCGGCCTGATCGTGCTGATCACCCGCTTCAAGGTGCATCCCTTCATCGCCCTGATCATCGCCGCCGGCTTCCTCGGCCTGACCTCGGGGATGCCGGTGGAGAAGATCGTCAAATCCTTCCAGGACGGCTTCGGCGGCGTGCTCGGCTTCGTCGGCGTGATCCTCGCCCTGGGCACCATGCTCGGCAAGCTGATGGCCGATTCCGGCGGCGCCGACCAGATCGCCCGCACCCTGATCCGCGCCTTCGGCAAGGAGCGGGTGCACTGGTCGATGATGCTCGCCGCGTTCCTGGTGGGCATCCCGCTGTTCTTCGAGATCGGCTTCATCCTGCTGATCCCGCTGGTGTTCATCGTCGCCCGGCGCAGCGGCGTGTCCCTGATCAAGATCGGCATCCCGTTGCTCGCCGGCCTTTCCGCGGTGCACGGTCTGGTGCCGCCGCATCCCGGCCCGCTGCTGGCGATCGGCGTGTTCGGCGCCGACATCGGCAAGACCATCCTCTACGGCCTGATCGTCGCCCTGCCCACCGCCGCCATCGCCGGCCCGCTGTTCGGCGCGCTGGTCTCGCGCTACATACCCGGCACGCCATCGGCGGAACTGGTCGAGCAGATCGCCCACGAGCCCGAGACCCAGGACCTGCCCAGCTTCGGCGTGACCCTGGCGACCGTGCTGCTGCCGGTGTTCCTGATGCTGCTGAAGACCTTCGCCGACGTCGCCTTCCCCGATGGCCACGCGTTCCGCGCCTGGATGGACATGATCGGCCATCCGATCAGCGCCCTGCTCCTGGCCCTGCTGGTGGCGCTCTATACCTTCGGCTACGCCCGTGGCTTCGACTCGAAGAAGATCCTCAGGCTGCTCGACCAGAGCCTGGCACCGACCGCCGCCATCGTGATGATCATCGGCGCCGGCGGCGGCTTCAAGCAGATGCTGGTGGCCAGCGGGGTCGGCGACGTCATCGGCCATCTCGCGGTGAACGCGCAGATCTCGCCGATCCTGCTGGCCTGGCTGGTGGCCGCGGTGATCCGCATCGCCACCGGCTCGGCCACCGTCGCCACCATCACCGGGGCCGGCATCGTGGTGCCGGTGATCGACCTGATTCCCGGCGTCAACCGCGAGTTGCTGGTGCTCGCCACCGGCGCCGGCTCGCTGATCCTCTCCCATGTCAACGACGCCGGGTTCTGGCTGGTCAAGCAGTACTTCAACATGAGCGTCAGCGAGACCTTCAAGACCTGGACCGCGATGGAGACCATCCTCTCCGTGGTCGGCCTGGTCTTCATCCTGTTGCTGTCGCTGGTGCTCTGAGCACCAGCCCGACCGGAGCTCAGCCATGACCGAACCAATGCAACGCCCCGACCACGAAGCCTCGCGCTGGCCGCGCGACTTCGATATCCGCCAGCGCTATGCCGAGCAGCAGGAACTGCTTGAGCCACCCCCGGCGCGGCCCCGCGAAGAGCCTACCGCCGACGCCTGAAGCCAGCCGGCGCCATGCCTTTGCTCCCGCCCCCACGAAGCGGGAGCAAAGGCTGATTTCCGGCAAGGGCGCGACGGTTTTCCTGCTGAAACGATTTACCTTCGATCCGGACCGCGCTACAACAGTCCCACGCCTTTCATCCACGTCATTCGAGGACCCGCCATGACCGCCCCGCTCCACCTCGATTCGCTGTTTCCCAGCCTCGACGCCATTCCCGAGCAGTACCGCCCCGACGCCCCCATCGAGCAGCGCGACTACCTGGTCGACGGCCAACTGCGATATTGGGACGGCCCGCTGGCGCCGGTACGCAGCCCGGTATTCCTCGCCGAGGCCGACGGCGAGCGCCAGGTGATCCTCGGCAGCACCCCGCTGCTCGACGCCGACGCCGCGCTCGCCGCGCTCGACGCCGCGGTGCGGGCCTACGACCACGGCCAGGGCCTGTGGCCGAACCTGCGGGTGGCCGAGCGCATCCAGCACGTCGAACGCTTCCTGGCGCGGATGCGCGAGCAACGCGAGGCGGTGGTCAAGCTGCTGATGTGGGAAATCGGCAAGAACCTCAAGGACTCCGAGAAAGAGTTCGACCGCACCTGCGACTACATCGTCGATACCATCGAAGCGCTGAAGGAACTCGACCGCCGCTCCAGCCGTTTCGAACTGGAACAGGGCACCCTCGGCCAGATCCGCCGGGTTCCGCTGGGCGTGGCGCTGTGCATGGGGCCGTACAACTACCCGCTGAACGAAACCTTCACCACCCTGATCCCGGCGCTGATCATGGGCAATACGGTGGTGTTCAAGCCGGCCAAGTTCGGCGTGCTGCTGATCCGCCCGTTGCTGGAAGCCTTCCGCGACAGCTTCCCGCCAGGAGTGATCAACGTCATCTACGGGCGCGGCCGGGAAACCGTGTCGGCGCTGATGGCCAGCGGCAAGGTCGACGTGTTCGCCTTCATCGGCACCCATTCCGGCGCCAGCGACCTGAAGAAGCTGCACCCCCGCCCGCACCGCCTGCGCGCCGCCCTCGGCCTGGACGCGAAGAACCCGGGTATCGTCCTGCCGCAGGTCGACCTGGACAACGCGGTGAACGAGGCGGTCACCGGCGCGCTGTCCTTCAACGGCCAGCGCTGCACCGCGCTGAAGATCCTGTTCGTCCACGAAAGCGTGCTGCGACCGTTCCTCGACAAGTTCAGCGCGCGCCTGGCCAGCCTCAAGCCGGGCATGCCGTGGGAACCGGGAGTGGCGCTGACGCCGCTGCCGGAGCCGGGCAAGGTCGACTACCTCGAAGGCCTGCTGAACGACGCCCTGGCCAAGGGCGCACGAGTGGTCAATGCGGGCGGCGGCGAGCATCGGCAAAGTTTCTTCTACCCCGCTCTGCTGAGTCCGGTGAGCCCGGACATGCGCCTCTACCACGAGGAGCAGTTCGGTCCGCTGGTGCCGGTGGTGCCCTATCGCGAGCTGGACGAGGTGATCGACTACGTCCTGCGCTCCGACTACGGCCAGCAGTTGAGCCTGTTCGGCAACGACCCGGCGCAGATCGGCCGGCTGGTCGACGCCTTCGCCAACCAGGTCGGCCGGATCAACGTCAACGCCCAGTGCCAGCGCGGCCCGGACAGCTACCCGTTCAACGGCCGGAAGAATTCGGCGGAAGGCACCCTGTCGGTCCATGACGCGCTGCGGGTGTTCTCCATCCGCACCCTGGTGGCGACCCGCGACACCGAGGCGAACAAGACCCTGGTCAGCGAGATCATCCGCAACCGCGCGTCGAACTTCCTCACCACCGACTACATCTTCTGAAGCGCCTGTCCCTCTCCCGCCGGGAGAGGGACCTGCCGCCACCTCCCCCACTGTCCGCCAGGCAGCAGCCGCGCAACAGGCTGCCGCCCCGGCAACACCTCCTGCTCGCGCGAACCCGCGCAACCAGTGGCCTGCGCGGGTCGGCACAGGCTGTGCAACGGCCCGGACTCCAGGGTAGCCGTCGACCGGACGGCCCCGCTGCCTACCAGGAGTCCGCATGAACGCCCGCGTCCATCCCGAAGCCACCGCCGCCAGTCTCTCCGAAGGCGCCGACTACGAACTGCTCGCCCAGCGTTTCCGACCGATCTTCGCGCGCATCGCCGAAGGCGCCGTCGAGCGCGAACGGCAACGCGAACTGCCCCACGAGGCGATCGCCTGGCTCAAGCAGGCCGGCTTCGGCGCCGTGCGCGTGCCGCGCGAGCACGGCGGCGCCGGCGCCTCGCTGCCGCAGTTGGTTCAGTTGCTGATCGAACTGGCCGAGGCCGACTCCAACATCACCCAGGCCCTGCGCGGCCACTTCGCCTTCGTCGAGGACCGTCTCAATGCCGAGCCCGGCCCTGGCCGCGACCGTTGGCTGCGGCGCTTCGTCGAGGGCGACCTGGTCGGCTGCGCCTGGACCGAGGTCGGTTCGGTACGGCTGGGCGAAGTGCTCACCCGCGTCTCGCGCAAGGACGACGGTCGCTGGGTGGTGAACGGCAGCAAGTACTACAGCACCGGCAGCCTCTTCTCCGACTGGATCGATCTGTATGCCCAGCGCGACGACACCGGCGCCGACGTGATCGCGGCGATCCGCACCGACCAGCCCGGCGTGCGCCAGAGCGACGACTGGGACGGCTTCGGCCAGCGCACCACCGGCAGCGGCACGTCGCTGTTCGAGGACGCCGAGGTGGAGGAAGAGAACCTCATCGACTTCGCCAGCCGCTTCAAGTACCAGACCGCGTTCTACCAGTTGGTCCTGCTCGCGGTGCTGGCCGGCACCGGCCGCGCCGCCTTGCGCGACGTCGCCGCCGAGGTGCGCGGGCGGACCCGTATCTACAGCCACGGCAATGCCCCGCGAGTCAGCCAGGATCCCCAGGTGCAGCAGGTGGTCGGGCGCATCGCCGCGCGCGTCTACGCCGCCGAGGCGGCCACCCTGCGCGCCGCCGAAGCGGCCCAGCGCGCCTACCTGGCGCGCTTCGTAGGCGACCCGCAGGCGGAGAAGGAGGCCAATATCGCCGCCGAGATCGAATCGGCCAAGGCCCAGGCGATCGTCGCCGAACTGGTGTTGCAGGCCACCAGCGAGCTGTTCGACGCCAGCGGCGCTTCCGCCGTCGGCCGCGGCAAGCAGCTCGACCGCCACTGGCGCAATGCGCGCACCGCCGCCTCGCACAATCCCCTGATCTACAAGC
The DNA here is from genome assembly GCF_001815235.1 of Pseudomonas sp. HMSC065H01. NCBI lineage: Bacteria > Pseudomonadati > Pseudomonadota > Gammaproteobacteria > Pseudomonadales > Pseudomonadaceae > Pseudomonas > Pseudomonas sp. HMSC065H01. The sequence goes on from NZ_KV819940.1 coordinate 40,954, forward strand.
AACGGATCGTCGGCGACTGGGAGATCAACGGCAGCGAGCCGCCCTACGTCTGGCAGATCGGCAGCGGTCCGGCCACGGCGTCCCGCTGAACCTCGCCCATCCCATCGCAAGGAGTTGCCATGAGCGCACTGGAAAAGAACGCCGCCGATCCCTATCGGCAACCGCTGCCACGGACCCCGGCCCGGCGCATCACCGACGACGCCGAGGCGATCCGCGTCGCCCGCGAACTGGCCGGGCTGTTCGCCGAGGAAGCCTCGCTGCGCGACCGCCAGCGCCGGCTGCCGGTGGCCGAACTGGAAGCCTTCTCGCAGAGCGGCCTATGGGGCATCAGCGTACCGCGCGCCTACGGCGGCGCCGAGGTCGGCTACCGGACCCTGGCCGAAGTACTGAAGACCATCGCCGCGGTAGACCCGTCCCTGGCGCAGTTGCCGCAGAACCACCTGGCGGTGCTCGACCATTTGCGCCTGGACGGCAGCGAGGAGCAGAAACGCTTCTTCTACGGCCTGGTGCTAGACGGCGTGCGCTTCGGCAACGCCTTCTCCGAACGCCACAGCCGTACCGTCGCCGAATTCCAGACACGAGTGCTGGCGGATGGCGACGGGTTCCGCATCGACGGCCGCAAGTTCTATTCGAGCGGCGCCCTGCTCGCCCACTGGGTACCGGCCGTCGGCCTCGACGCCGAGCAGCGCGCGCACCTGGCGTTCATCCCGCGCGACGCGCCGGGGCTGACGGTGATCGACGACTGGTCCGGCTTCGGCCAGCGCACCACCGCCAGCGGCACCGTCATCCTGGACAACGTGCGGGTGCCGGCCGAGCACGTCATCCCGGTGCACCGCGCCTTCGACCGCCCCACCGCCGCCGGCGCCGTATCGCAGTTCATCCAGGCCGCCATCGACGCCGGCATCGCCCGTGGCATCCTCGCCGAGACCGTGCAGCAGGTGCGCCGCCACGCGCGGCCATGGATAGACGCCAACCAGCAGCATGCCTGGGAAGACCCCTACACCATCCAGCAGGTCGGCGACCTGCGCATCCGCGTGCGCGCCGCGGAAGCCGTGCTCGACCTGGCGGCCGACGCCATCGAAGCGGCGCTCGCCGCCCCCGACGAGGAGAGCGTGGCCGCCGCCTCGATCGCGGTGGCCGAGGCCAAGGTGCTCACCACCGAAGCCGCCCTGCTCGCCGCCAACCGGCTGTTCGAACTGGCCGGCACGCGCTCGACCCTGGAGGAACTCAATCTCGACCGCCACTGGCGCAACGCCCGCACCCACACCCTGCATGACCCGGTGCGCTGGAAATACCATGCCATCGGCAACTACCAGTTGAATGGGGTGAAGCCACCGCGGCACGCCTGGCTCTAGGAGCCGTCCCGGGCCCTGGGGCGGATATCGCCACTGGCGTCATCCGCCGTCCGCCCAGGTCAGGCCGGCAGCGCGTTGCGCCCGGCCTCCTTCTCCCAGAGGGCCCGCAGGTCGCGATAGCCGGCCGCCGGATGGGAATCCGGCAGCCGCGGGCCGTCGCCGAACAACTTCTCGCGCAGGGTTCCCGGCGCATATTCGGTCTTGTACACCCCGCGCTTCTGCAACTCCGGCACCAGCAATTCGACCACGTCGCTGAAGGTTTCGTGGGCCAGCGCATAGGCCAGGTTGAAGCCATCCACGTCGGTGTCCTCCACCCACTCCTGCAACAGGTCGGCGACGGTCGCCGGGCTGCCGACGAACAGCGGTCCGAAGCCGCCGATACCGACCCAGTCGGCCAGCTCGCGGACCGTCCAGGTGCGCGTCGGATCGGCGCTGGAAAACGCTTCCACCGCCGATTGGATCGCATTGGTGTGGATGTGCCGCAGCACCTGGTCCGGCCGATACTGGCCGAAGTCGATCCCGGTCCAGCCGGAGATCAGCGCCAGGGCCCCTTCGTAGCTGACGAAGGCGCGGTATTCGTCGAACTTGGCCCTGGCCTTGGCGTCGGTTTCGCCCAGCACCACCGTCTGCAGGTTGAACACCAGTACCTTGCGCGGATCGCGGCCGGCCTCGGCGACGCGCTGGCGGATGTCGGCGACCGCCTGCTTGAGCACGGTCTTCGATGGCGCGGCGACGAACACGCACTCGGCGTGCTCGGCGGCGAAGCGCTTGCCACGACTCGACGCGCCGGCCTGGTAGAGCACCGGCGTGCGCTGCGGCGACGGTTCGCAGAGATGGATGCCGGGTACCTGGAAGTGCTCGCCGACATGGCGGATCTCGTGAATCTTGCCCGGGTCGCTGAAGATCCTTCGGCGACGGTCGCGGAGCACCGCGCCGTCCTCCCAACTGCCTTCGAAGAGCTTGTAGAGCACCTGTAGGTATTCGTCGGCATAGTCGTAGCGGCGGTCGTGGTCGAGCTGGGCCTGCTGGCCGAGGTTGCGCGCGCCGCTTTCCAGGTAGGAGGTCACTACGTTCCAGCCGATCCGGCCCTTGGTCAGGTGGTCCAGGGTCGAGAGTCGGCGGGCGAAGGGATAGGGATGCTCGAAGGACAGCGAGGCGGTCAGGCCGAAGCCCAGGTGGCGAGTCACCGCGGCCATCGGCGTGATCAGCGCCAGCGGGTCGTTCACCGGTACCTGGGCGGCCTGGCGGATCGCCGCGTCGCCATTGCCGTCGAGCACATCGTAGATGCCCAGCACGTCGGCGATGAACAGTCCGTCGAAACGGCCGCGTTCGAGCAACCGCGCCAGGTCGGTCCAGTACTCCAGGTCCTTGTACTGCGAGGAGCGGTCGCGCGGATGCGCCCAGAGGCCGGGCGACTGGTGGCCGACACAGTTCATTTCGAAGGCGTTGAGACGGATTTCGCGCGGCATGGGGACTCCTTGGCTTGCCTGTGCATCCGGCACCCCGTGCACAGCCCGTGCCGGGCCGCGGGGCCGCGCCGGACAAGGCCTGGGTGGCAACCCCCTGTCGCTGTGCGGGCGCAACTGCTGGGCAAGTGTTGGTGGATCAACACATTCGCCCGCCCCACCCGAGCCCCGAATCCCGTAGGGCGAATAGCGCCCTGGCGCTATCCGCCAGCGCACCGGAACCCCGGCCGGCGGATAGCCGCGAGCGGCTATTCGCCCTACCCGAGCATCCCCATTACCCGTAGGGCGAATAGCGCCCCAGCGCTATCCGCCAGCGCACCGGTACCTCGTCCTACCCGAGCGCCCCGTGCGCCCAGCGCCGGTAGAGTCCGCGCGCCGCCGCGTCGAGCAGGTAGCCGAGCAGGCCGATCAGCAGCACCATCGCCATCAGCTCGGAGTACGCCAGGCGGTCGCGGGTGTCGAGGATGTAGTAGCCGAGCCCGGCGCTGACGCCAAGCATCTCGCAGGGCACCAGGACGATCCAGAGGATGCCGATGGCCAGGCGCACGCCGGTCAGCACATGGCCGAGGATGCCCGGCAGGATCACCCGGCGCAGGGTTTCCCAGGGCGTGGCGGCGAGGCTGCGGCTCAGTTGCAGCCAGCGCGGGTCGAGCTGGCGCACGCCGGCGGCGGTATTCAGCAGGATCGGCCAGAGCGCGGCGAAGGCCAGCAGGAAATAGATCGGCTGGTCGCCCACGCCCATCAGCATCACCGCGATGGGCATCCACGACAGCGGCGAGATCATCCGCAGGAACTGGAACGCCGGAGTGGTCGCCGCTTCCAGGTTGCGCGAGGCGCCCACCAGCAGCCCCAGCGGCACTCCCACCAGCAGCGCCAGGAACAAGCCCAGCAGGACCCGTTTCAGGCTCACCAGCACGTGCTCGTAGAGTTCGCGGCGTTCCAGCAGTTCACCCAGGCTGAGCAACGTCGCCTGCGGCGAGAAGCGTGCCGAAAGGCCGTCGGCGGCGCCGAACAGGGCCACGCCGAGCCACCACAGGGCGAACAGCGTCAACAGCCCGGCGACGCCTAGCGCGCCCTGGCGCAGCGTCTGCCTCACGGGCTGATCTCCTCGCTGCGCTGGAAGCCCTCGGCGAGGCCGAACGCCTGCAGCCCGCCGACCTCTGCCAGGGCCTGGCGGACGAAGCGGTCGTCCACCAGGTCACTGGCCACCTGGCGCGGATCGAGGCTGGCGAGGAAGGCATTATTGCCTTCGATCAGGGTGTCCTTCAGCCGCCGCACCAGTTCCTCGGTATAGCTCGGATAGGGATAGGGCTGGAAGTCGATGCGCCGCTCCTGCCAGTCGGCGTGGCGGATCGCGCCGCTGGCGAGATAGGCCTGCTGCTCCTCGGCGCCCGGCGCCAGCACCCGGCCGAGGACCTCCGGTGCGTGCGGCGTGTAGCGGTTGGCTCCGGCCTTGGACAGCAACTGTGCGGCCTCGGCGCGGTGCCCGCGAGTCCATAGCTGGGCCTTGACGATGGCGTTGACCACCTTTTGCGACCACTGCGGCCGCCGCTCCAGGTCGTGTTCGTGCATGAACACCACGCAGCAGGCGTGGTTGCGCCAGACATCGCCGGTGAAGCGCTGTACCCGGCCGACCTTGAGGTTCTCCGCCAGGGCGTTGAACGGCTCGGCGACGATGTAGCCGTGGATGCGCTTGCTGGCCAGCGCCGGTGGCATGTCCGAAGGCGGCAGCACCACCAGGTTGACCTCGTCGGCGGCCAGCGCCGCGCCCACCGCACGGCTCACCGCGCGCAGGCCGTTGTCGCGCAGCAGTTGCTGCAACACCACGTTGTGGATCGAGTACCAGAACGGGATCGCCACGCTCTTGCCGCCGAGCTGGCGCACGTCGGCGATCTCCGGAGCCACCGTGAGCCCCGAGCCGCCGACGTGGTTCCAGGCCACCACCTTGGCCGGCACCTTGCTGCCGTAGCGGGCCCAGACGGTCATCGGCGACAGCAGGTGGATGACGTTGACCTGGCCGGAGATGAACGCCTCGATCACCTGCGCCCAGCTACGCAACAGCACCGGCCGTTCGGCCTGGATGCCCTCGGCCTCGAACAGGCCGTTGGCATGGGCCACCAGCAAGGGCGTGGCGTCGGTGATCGGCAGGTAGCCGATGCGCACCGGCGCGTCGGGTTCGGCGGCGGCACGCGCCTGCAGGCTGCTCAGCAGCGGCAACGCGCCGGCAGCGCTGAGCAGCGCGGCGAGCTTGAGGATGTCACGTCGGGAATGGGTCGGGTCGTCCAGGCACATGGGAGGCCTCCGGCTGAGCGATGGGATGGGCATGGGTGCGGCTCGCCCGCCGTAGGGTTTTCAGGATCTCGATGCGCAACGCGCCCAGTTCCTCGACCAGCTCCGCGCGTGGCTGCGGCAGGTCGATGCGCCACTCGCCGAGGGTCCGCGCCGGGCTGTCACCCAGTAGCAGGATGCGTTCGGAGAGCAGCAGGGCCTCGTCGATATCGTGGGTGATCAGGACCACGGCGGTGCCGCGCTCGTGGATCGCCCGCAGCAGCAGCTGCTGCATGTCGGCGCGGGTCACTTCGTCCAGCGCGCCGAAAGGTTCGTCGAGCAGCAGCACCTTCGGCTGCCGCGCCAGGCAGCGGGCCAGCGCGGTGCGCTGGGCCATGCCGCCGGAGAGTTGCGCCGGGTAGCGGGCACGGGCGTGCTCCAGGCCGACCGCGGCGATCGCCTGGTCGACGCGGGCCTGGCGGGTGGCCGCGTCGAGGTGCGGCTGGCGGGCGAAATCGAGGCCGAAGGCGACGTTCTTCTCCAGGTTCAGCCAGGGCAGCAGGCTGGGGTCCTGGAACGCCACCGCGACGCCCGGATGCGGTCCGCGCAGGGGCTCGCCGAGTACCCGCACGCTGCCGGCGGCCGGCTCCTGCAGGCCGGCCAGCACGCGCAGCAGGCTGGACTTGCCGACGCCGCTGGGACCGAGGATCGAGACCACCTCGCCGGCGCCCAGGCGCAATTCGAAATCGCCGAGCACCGCCTGCCAGCCGGCACCGCGCGGATAGCCGAGGGCGATCCCGCGAGCGTCGAGGAGCGCCTCGCTCATGCCTTGGCCTCGGCCTGGCGTTGCAGTTCGGCGCGCAGTTGCACCAGGCTCGGCGTAACGATCGGGACGAACGCCGACTCGCGCCAGCGGCGGGCGAAACCGGCGCCGTGCTCGCTCAGGTAGGCCTTGCCGCCGCTGGCCTGCAACTCCAGTTGCACGGCATTGGCGGCGGCTTCGGCGAGCCCGATGCGGATGCGGAACAGGCGTGCCGGCTGGCTGGCGAACTCGCCGCTGGCCAGTCCGGCGTGCAGCGCCGCCACGTGTCCGTCGAGGGTTTCGCGCTGTGCCGCCAGCTCGCCATCCAGCAGCGAACGACTGCCGCCCAGGTGCCGCTGCACTTCGTCCAGTGCGCGGCGCGCCAGGCCGATGGCCATGCCGCATTGCAGGCCGAGGAAGGCCGGGCGCACCCGTGGCAGGAACTGCCGGGCGTCGTCGTGCAACAGCCAGTCGCGCCCGACCGCCACCGCGCGCAGATCGAGGGCGGCGGTGTTGCTGCATTGCAGGCCGAGCAGGCGCAGGTCCGCCGAGCGCTGTAAGCCGGCGAGGCCTTCGGGAATCGCCAGGACGAAGGGCTTGCCGCCCTCCCCGTGTTCGATCGCCGCCGCCACCACGAAATCGCCGCTGCGCAGGTTGGTCACCCACGGCAGGCGACCGTCCAGGCGCCAGCCGGCCTCCTCCGCGTGCGCCACCACCTGCAGCGCCTCGATCCCGGAAAGGAACTTCATCGCGTTGGACAGCCCGGTGGCGCCGGCCAGGCGGCCGGCCAGCAGGTCGCCGAGCAGGCGTTGGCGCAGTTCCTGGTTGGGACTCTGCAACAGGTACTCGATGAAGGCGCGCTGGCCCCAGAAGACGAACGCCGCGGTCAGCGAGCGCGCCGCCACCGCGGCCACCCGCTCCACCGCGTCGGCGAGCGTGCCGCCGGCGCCGCCGAGGCGTTCCTCCACCGCCACGCCGAGCACGCCGGCTGCGGCCAGGCGCGGCAGCAGCGCGGCGGGATCGGCGTCGCCGCGGTCGAGGGCGTCGGCCTGGCGGTCGAGCCAGTCGCTCAGGGTCGGGTCAAGCATGGTCGTCACTCCTTGCGCCGGCGCGGCATGCCGCCCGGCAAGCGCAGGCTCAGGCCTGCGGGTTGGTCCAGCGATATTGCTCCAGCTCGGCATTGAGCGGCGTGCGGGCGAACACGTTGGCGAAGTTGCAGAGCGTCGCCAGGCTCACCCCGAGGATCACTTCCAGGGCCTGGGCCTGGTCGAAACCGGCGGCGCGGAAGGCTTCGAACTGCTCGTCGGTGACCGCACCGCGGCTGGCGATCACCGCGCGGGTGAAGTCGGCCAGGGCTTCGTAGCGGGCATCGGGCAGTTCGCCGCGGGCGCGCAGGGCCTCGATCACCGGCTCCGGCAGGCGCGCCTTGTTGCGCGCCACCGCGGTGTGCCCGGCAACGCAGAAGTCGCAGCCATGGGTGGTGGCCGCCACCAGTTGCACCACTTCCCGCTCGGGCAGGCCGAGGCTGGCCTTGGCGTTCAGCCCGGACACGGTGAGGTAGGTTTCCAGGGCGGCCGGCGCATTGGCCAGCACGCCGAGCAGATTCGGGATATAACCCGAGTTGTTCAGCGCGGTCTGGAGGAACGGACGCGCCGCCTCGGGGGCGTTTTCCAGGGTGAGCACGGGAACGCGTGACATGCTTTCGACTCCGGTGGTTGAGGTGTCGAAGAAGTCTCTTGGTAATAAGAAATCCATTCAATATTCTAAAGTCGCTATCACTTGCTCTTGAGTCTTTCCCTTAGATGAATTCGTCCAACCCCCTTGTCGATTGGTTATTAGACAGCCTCGAAGTCGACACCAGCCTGTTCCATGTCGGTCGCTACTGCGGCGGCTGGCATGCCTCCACCCACGGTCTGGCGCGTGCCAGCTTCCACCTGGTGGTGCAGGGACACTGCTGGGCGCACGTCGCCGGAAGCGCCCGGGGCTGGCGACTGGACAGCGGCGACGCGCTGTTCTTCCTGCGCGACGTCGAGTTCCGCCTGTCCAGCGAGGCCACCGCCGAGGCAGCGCGCTGCCAGCCGCGTGGCGAAATGCAGGCGCTGGAGTGGAACGCGGCGGACGGTGCCGGCCTGGTCTGCGGGTTCTTCCACTTCCATTCGGGATTGTCCGGGCTGATCGTCGACGCCCTGCCCGACTGGCTGATCCTGCGCGCCGGCGATCCGGCGCTGGACGCGGCGCGACGCCTGTTCGCCCTGATCGTCGACGAGTGCCGCCGCCAGCCGGCGCCGTCGCCGGTTCTGCTGGAGCGCCTCAGCCACCTGCTGTTCCTCTACGTGTTGCGCCAGCAGGTGCTCGACAACCCGACCCTCGGCGGCCTGGTGGCACTGGCACGCCAGCCGCAGTTCGCCGGCCTGCTGGAAGCGCTGATCGAGGCACCCGAACAGCCCTGGAGCCTGGAACAGATGGCCGAACGCACCGGACTCTCGCGCTCGGCCTTCTTCAAGCGCTTCAACGAACTCAGCGGTCAGTCGCCGGGGCAGGTCCTGCTGGCCCTGCGCATGCACCGCGCCTGCGCCCTGCTGCGCGCCGACGCCAGCGTCGCCGAGGTCGCGGCGGCGGTCGGCTACCAGTCCACCGCCGCCTTCACCCGTGCCTTCCACAAGGCCACCGGACAGCAGCCGGGGGCCTATCGCAAGGCCAGCCGCTGATCACCAGAGACCGATCGGTACCAGGCGCCCGCCTTCCGGCTCGCCGTAGCGGAACGCCTGGCCGCGCAGGTCGATCTCCGCGTTGCTGATGGTAGTCCGCCGCTTCAGCCCGCGCAGCCAGTCGAACAGCATCCCGGCATGGGCCTCGCGCACCGCCGCATGCGCCGGGTCGGCGCCGAGGTCGCGCAATTCGCCGGGGTCGCTGGCAAGGTCGAACAGTTGGGCGCGGAAGCCGTCGTAGGCGATGTACTTCCAGCGCTCGCTGCGCACCATGTACATGCGGCAGGCATCGATGGGTCGGCCCAGGCGCTCCCGCGCCGGCGCCTGGAAGGCGTAGTCGTACTCGGCGATGGCGTAGCGGCGCCAGTCCGCCGGCGGCGCGCCATGGACGAAGGGCAGCAGCGAACGGCCCTCGATGCGATGGCTGGCGGGCTCGACGGCGAAGGCTTCGAGGATGCTCGGCAGTACGTCGATGGACTGCACCAGCGCCTCCTCCACCCGGCCGCGGGTGGCGTCCGCCTCGGGGCGCGGATCGCGGATCAGCAACGGCACGCCCACCGCCGACTCGAGGAGGAACTCCTTCTCGCCCAGACCGTGGTCGCCGAGGAAATCGCCATGGTCACTGGTGAAGACGATCAGGGTATCGTCCCAGCGCCCGCTGGCGCGCATGTGCTGGAAGAGCCGGCCGAGCTGGTCGTCGACCTGGCGGATCAGCCCCATGTAGGTAGGTATCACCTGCCGGCGCACGTCTTCGCGGGAGAAATTGAGGCTCTCGCGATGTTCGCGGAAGGCGCGGTACACCGGGTGGTCGCTTTCTTCGCCGGGCGCCGCGCGTAGCGCCGGGAGCACCTGGTCGGCGCGGTACAGCGCGTGGTACGGCGCCGGCGCGATGTAGGGCCAGTGCGGCTTGATGTAGGACAGGTGCAGGCACCAGGGACGCTCGCCCTGCTCGTCGATGAAATCCATGGCGCGACGGGTGGTATAGGCGGTCTCGCTGTGCGCCTCCGGCAAGCGTGTCGGCAATCCGGCATGGCGCATCCGCCAGCCGCTGAGGATTTCCCCGTCGGCGCCGGCGGCGGCGTTGGCCCAGTCGTGCCAGGGGTTGTCGCCGGTGAAGCCGAGGCGCCGCAGGTAGTGGGTGTAGGGCGCGCGTTCGCGCTTGTCGGCGAAGGCCGGGTCATCCGGGTAGACCCCATCATTGCGGTCGTAGGGCTCGAAGCCGGCTTCGGCGAGGGCCGCGCCGCGCGCGCTGGCCGGATCGATGCCGAGCCGCCGCATGCCTTCCAGGTTGGCCGTGGCGTGGGTCTTGCCGACCAGCGCGGTGCGGACTCCCGCGGCGCGCAGGTAGTCGCCCAGGGTCAGCTCCTCCAGCGGCAGCGGCACCGCGTTCCAGGCCACCTGGTGGCTGCTGACGTAGCGCCCGGTGTACGAGGACATCCGCGACGGCCCGCAGATGGTGCCCTGGGTATAGGCACGGGCGAAGCGCACGCCCTCCGCGGCCAGGCGGTCGATGTTCGGCGTGTGCAGATAGGGATGGCCGTAGCAGGACAGGTAATCGCGACGCAGTTGGTCGCACATGATGTAGAGGACGTTGCGGATCGGCTTGGGCTGGCTCATGACGGCTCGCGAAAAGGAAACGACGCTTCATTTCGCGGTCCGCCGCGTCCGGCGGCAAGCGCATTCGGAACATAGTTGGCATGCGTGCGACGCAATTCAGGTGGCGTCGTCGACCCGCTTCAGTTCGTCGATCATCGCCTCCGCCAGCGGCGACAGGCTGTAGCCGGCGCGGCTGACGATGCCGTAGCGGGTATGCAGTTCGTCGAGGTCGTCGGGCAGCTCGCGCACCCGCAGCGGACGCAGGCCTCCCTGTCCCGGCGGCGCCAGGTCGCCGAGGCCGCTGCTGATGCCGATGGCATCCGAGGCGAGAACCACGCCGAGCAGGCTATGGCCGTTCTCGCACTCGATGGCCGGGCGGAAGTCGGGACGCCCGCTGAGGTCCACCAGCACCTTGCGGATGTTCGGCGGGCTGATGTTGGTCGCCAGCGGGAAGCTCAACAGCTCCTCGGCGGAAACGCTCTCGCGAGCGGCCAGCGGATGCCCCTCGCGGCAGCAGAAATGCCAGCGCCGGGGACGCAGGCGCGAGGTCCGGTATTGCGGGTCGGCCTCGAAATGCCGGGTGTCGGCGACGAAGAACTCGAACTCCTCGGCCTGCAGGCGGCGGTTCAGCGCCTGCCAGTGTTCGACCTGGAAACTCACCCGCGCCTTCGGATAACGCACGTTGAAGCGCCCCACCGCACGCGGCACCAGCCAGGTGGCGGGAGCCGGTCCGGCGCCGAAGCGCAGTTCGCCGGCCTCCAGGCCGTTGAACAGGGCGATCTCGTTGGCCAGGTTGTGCGCGCCGCTGACCAGCCGGCGCGCATGTTCGAGGACGATCAGGCCCTGCTTGGTCGGACGTAGGTCCTTGGCCGCGCGGTCCACCAGGCGGCAGCCAGCGCTGTGTTCGAGCGCCTGGATGCTGCGGCTGAAGGCCGATTGCGAAAGGTTAACCGCCAGCGCCGCGGCGACGAAGCTGCGGTGCTCGTGAAGGGCGATGAAGTGGCGGAGCTGGCGGAGATCGATATGCATTTTCTACATGGAAAATATCGGGCGAATGCAATTGCCGGGGACGGCGTGGGCTTTTTATAAAGGCAATCTCTTATTCCGTAAAAGCAATATAAAACATAAATAAATAACCATACGGAATTAGCAGTCACCCCTTCATCCAGGACCCACACATGAATCGCCGACCCGCGTACCGCTCCATCCCGTCGTCCCGCAGCGCACCGTTCCGCCGTCGCCTGCTGCCCCTGTCGATCTGCCTGGCCTGCGCCGGAGGGGCGCAACTGGCCGGCGCCGACGACACCCCCGCGGGCACCGAAGAGGCGCGCCAGGCGCAGCCGGCCACCACCCTGCAGACCGTCACGGTGACCTCGCGGCGACGGGTGGAAAACTCCCAGGATGTGCCCACCGCGATGAGCGTGCTCGGCGGCGAAACCCTGGAGAGCCAGCGCATCTACCGGGTGCAGGACCTGCAGCAACTGGTGCCGAGCACCAACGTCGCCTACGTCCACGCGCGCCAGTCCAGCGTGTCGATCCGCGGCCTCGGCAACAACCCGGCCAGCGACGGCCTGGAAGGCAGCGTCGGGCTGTACCTCGACAACGTCTACCTCGGCCGCCCCGGCATGGCCTCGTTCGACCTTCTCGACATCGAGCAGCTGGAGGTCTTGCGCGGCCCGCAGGGCACCCTGTTCGGCAAGAACACCACGGCCGGGGTGATCAACATCGGCACCCGTGCGCCGAGCTTCACTCCGGAGCGCAGCGTTGAGATATCCGGCGGCGAGGACGGCTACTTCCAGGCCAGGGGCACGATTTCCGGACCGCTCGGCGAGACCCTCGCCGGGCGCCTGTCGGCCTACCGCACCCGCGACGACGGCTACGTGAAGAACCTCCACGACGGCAACACCCTCAACGGCGGCGCACGCCAGGGTTTCCGCGGGCAGTTGCTGTTCAAGCCGAACGACGACTTCAGCCTGCGCTGGATCGGCGACTACAACGAGGAAGACTCCGACAATGGTGTCCTTACCCTGTTCAGCAGCGGCCCCACGGTGAACGGCGTGAACCGCTACGAACAGCGCGCCGCCGCGGCCGGCGCGACGCTGGTGGACGGCCATCGGCGCAAGGTCAACTTCGACTCGGACCAGCAGGTCACGGTGTTCCAGGGCGGAACCTCGGTGGAAGCCAACTGGAAGCTGGCCAACGACTTCACCCTCACTTCCATCAGCGCCTACCGCTGGTGGGATTTCACGCCGCGCAACGACGACGGCCTGGACGTACCGGCGGCCTATAACGCCGGAGTCTCGGTGCGCGACAAGCAGTGGTCGCAGGAAATCCGCCTGGCTTCGCCCAGCGGCGGCTTCTTCGACTACGTGCTCGGCGCCTACTACTTCGGCCAGGACCTCGACAACAAGTCCTTCACCGACTACGGGCCCAGGGCAGACATCTGGAACGGAACCCCCGCCGGCGCCCTGAGCGACGTCAGCACCCGCGGTCGCGGGCACATCGACACCGACAGCTACGCGCTGTTCGCCCAGGGCACCTGGCACCTAACCGAGCGCCTGGACCTCACCGCCGGCGTGCGCGGCACCTACGAGGAAAAGTCCGCCTGGGTCGAACGCTACGCCCCGCTCGGCGGCGCCGCGGTGAGCGGCGCGGCGGCGGCCGCGCGCAACGGCAGGGTCGGCGCCTACGACAGCGGCGACATCGGCCTGCACAGCGTCAGTCCGTCCGCTCTGCTCAGCCTCAGCTACCGCTTCAGCGACCAGGTTCTGGGCTACGCCTCGCTGTCCCACGGCGAGAAATCCGGCGGCGTCAACCTGACCGTGGCCAGCGCTCCCAGCGCCGGTGCCGACTCGCTGCTGATTGGCACCGAGCGCGCCAACGATGCCGAGCTGGGGTTGAAGACCACCCTCCTCGACAACCGCCTGATCCTCAACGGCAACCTGTTCTGGACCGTGGTCCACGGCTACCAGGCCAATGCCTACGACGAGGCCAACCGCACCCAGTACCTGACCAATGCCGGCGACGTGCGCTCGCGCGGCCTGGAGTTCGAAGCGACGGCCCTGCCGATCCGCGGCCTGACCCTGAATTTCAATGCGTCCTACAACGACGTTCGCTACCTGTCCTACAAGAACGCTCCGTGCGCCCCCGAGGTGGCCTTCCAGACCGGCGCCCCGGCGTCCTGCGACCTCAGCGGGCACCAGGTGGTCGGTGCCTCGAAGTACATCGCCAACCTCAATGGCGAGTATCGCTGGAAGCTCGACGATGGCCTGGAGCCCTACCTCACCGCCAGCTACGCGTTCCGCTCCAGGGCGGTGGGCACCATCGACGATTCCACATACGGACAGATCCCCAGCTACGCCCTGGTCAACGCCTCCGCCGGCCTGCGCGGCGACTACGGGGACGGCCAGTGGGACCTGTCCCTGTGGCTGAAGAACGCTTTCGACAAGACCTACTTCACCAGCCTCTGGAATTCCGCCAACGGCGGCTACGCCGGCGTGCTCGGCACGCCGCGCACCCTGGGCGTGACCGCCCGCTACGACTTCTGAACCGATCGCCGAGGAACCCGCCATGCCCAGATTCCCGATGCTCCTGCTCAGCGCCGCGCTGCTCGCCGCCGGCGCCCATGCCGCGCCCAGCGTCTACCCCACCGGAGTGACCCGCTACGACCCGCAGAAGGCCTTCAACCAGTACGTGATCTTCAGCGGCGCAGACCGCAAGACCCACCTGATCGACATGAACGGCAACGAGGTGAAGCGCTGGGACTACCCCGGCTTCCCCGCCGCCGTGATCGACCCGGCCCTGAACGGCGGCAAGCGCGGCCATGTGCTGCTGCAACTGGCCGACCTGGCCGCTCCGGACAAGCTGGCCTCGCCCGGCAACGGCCTGGCCAACCAGGCCCTCGGCGAGCTGGACTGGGATGGCAAGGAGGTCTGGCGCTGGGGTGACCAGGCGCCGGGCGGCGCCGCCCATCAGCACCACGACCAGCGCCGGCTGGCCAACGGCAACACCCTGCTGCTGGCGAACAAGGTCCACGCGGTGAAGGGCTTCGCCGTGCCCCGGGTAATCGATGACGTGATCTACGAGGTCACGCCGCAGGGCAAGCTGGCCTGGAGCTGGACCGCTTCGGAGCATCTCGACGAATTCGGATTCACCGCCGACCAGTTGAAGCGGGTACGGGCCAGCGAGAACCCCGACTACCTGCACATCAACAACCTCGCCCCGCTCGGCGAGAACCGCTGGCACGCTGCCGGCGACCGGCGCTTCGCCCCGGACAACCTGCTGCTCGACTCACGCAACGCCAACTTCATAGCGATCGTCGACAAGGCCAGCGGCAAGGTGGTCTGGCGCCTCGGCCCGAACCTTCCGCCGATCGACCCGAAGAGCGCCCGTAAGCTGCCGCGCCCGGTGGACCAGATCAGTGGCCAGCACGACGCCCACCTCATTCCCGAGGGCCTGCCGGGCGCCGGCAACCTGCTGGTGTTCGACAACCAGGGTGACGCCGGTTACCCCTCGGTACAGCGCGGGCTGGTCTCCGGCTCGCGGGTACTGGAAATCGACCCGCTGAAGAAGCAGATCGTCTGGCAATACACTGCCGAGGACTCGCAGCAGCCCGGCTGGGCCTTCTACAGCGCCTTCATCAGCAGCGCGCGGCGCCTGCCCAACGGCAATACGCTGATCGACGAAGGGCAGAACGGACGCTTCTTCCAGGTAACGCCCGGCGGCGAGATCGTCTGGGAGTACGTCAGCCCCTACTTCGGCAAGGCGCCGCGCGGCGACGCCCGGAGCAACTGGGTCTACCGCGCGCTGCCGGTGGCCTACGACTGGGTGCCCGAAGGTACGCCGCGCGAGGAGAAGGCGGTGAACCTGGCGGTTCCCGGCGCCACGCCGCAGGACACGGCGCAGCGTTGAAGCGGATGGCGGCGGATAGAGCCACGGCCCGCTACCCGCCCCTGCGGCCACCCGGCGCCACGCAGGGGAGCGAGGCTCGCGGGTGGTCCCCTGCACAGCCCCGCCGCTTCGGGCTAGGATGTGCCTTCGTTCCCCCGGTCGGCCCGCGCCCATGCCCAGAGCCAGCAAAGTCACCGATCCGTCCTACGAGCTGATGGACGATCACGAAGGCCATTCGCTGATCTACCGCCAGCACGGCTTCCCCAGCCCGCTGGTGCGCTGGCACTTCCACAAGGAATACGAGCTGCACCTGATCGTCGCCAGCTCCGGCAAGGTATTCATCGGCGACTACATCGGCAACTTCGCCCCCGACACCCTGTTCCTCACCGGTCCCAACCTGCCGCACAACTGGATCAGCCAGGTTGAGCCCGACGAGGTGGTGGCCCGGCGCGACATGCTGGTGAACTTCACCGACGAGGTGCTGGAGGACGGCAGCGGCGTATTCTCCGAGCTGAACCGCCTGGCCCCGCTGCTGGCGCGGGCGCGCTACGGCATCGAGTTCCGCGACCCGGCGCTGATCGGCGAAAGCCGGCGACTGTTGCAACGCATCGCCGACAGCGGCGGCATGACCCGCCTGGGATACTTTTTTATCCTCATGGAACAGCTCGCCGAATGCGAGGACTACCAGTTGCTCTCTACCGTCACTTCCTCGCAACTGGCCGACGAGCACAACGTCGAACGGATCAACCGGGCGGTGGACTACATCTTCCAGCACTACGCCCAGGACCTCACCCAGGAGCAGGTCGCCGCCCACCTGGGCATGACCCCCACCTACTTCTCGCGCTTCTTCAAGCAGGCCGCCGGGCGCGGCTTCGTCGAGTTCGTCAACCGCCTGCGCATCAGCAAGTCCTGCGAGCTGCTGGCCCGCAGCGAGCTGCCGGTGACCGAGGTGTGCTTCGAGTCGGGCTTCAGCAACCTGTCCAATTTCAACCGGCGCTTCCAGCAGCTCAAGGGCATGACGCCCACCGGCTACCGGCGCCTGGTGACCCAGCGGCTGACCGAGCAGAACCTGCTCTGAGCCTCCAGCGCCCCACCCCGGCGGTGCAAAAAAGTATCGGTCGAAGTGCAGTCGAGGCTTTGTCGGTTGCGTGACGCGCCTGTGTAATCGGCAGCGAGCGACACAAAAACAATAATGTCTTCCGCGCCGCCCGCCGGCCCGGAAGAGGAGTTCACCGATGAACGACTCGATCAAGGCCTGCCTGGCCGCCGCCTGCCTCGCCCTGCCGCTGCTGGCCCAGGGCGCCGAGACCCTGACCATCGCCACGGTCAACAACAACGACATGATCCGCATGCAGCGCCTGTCCAAGGTGTTCGAGGAAAGCCACCCGGACATCTCGCTGAAATGGGTGGTGCTCGAAGAGAACGTCCTGCGCCAGCGCCTGACCACCGACATCGCCACCCAGGGCGGACAGTTCGACCTGCTCACCATCGGCATGTACGAAGCCGCGCTTTGGGGCGCCAAGGGCTGGCTGGAGCCGATGAGCGGGCTGCCCGCCGACTACGCCCTGGACGACCTGTTGCCCTCGGTGCGCGACGGTCTCTCCGTCAAGGGCACGCTGTACGCCCTGCCGTTCTACGCCGAAGCCTCGATCACCTACTACCGCAAGGACCTGTTCCAGCAGGCCGGGCTGCGGATGCCCGAGCAGCCGACCTGGACCCAGCTCGGCGAATTCGCCGCCAGGCTCAACCGCCCGGACCAGGGCCAATACGGCATCTGCCTGCGCGGCAAGGCCGGCTGGGGCGAGAACATGGCGTTGATCGGCACCCTGGCCAACGCCTTCGGCGCACGCTGGTTCGACGAGCGATGGCAGCCCGAATTCAGCGGCGGCGAATGGAAGAAGGCTCTCGACTTCTATGTCTCCACCCTCAAGCGGTACGGCCCGCCCGGCGCCTCCAGCAACGGATTCAACGAGAACCTGGCGCTGTTCAACAGCGGCAAGTGCGCGATCTGGGTGGACGCCAGCGTCGCCGGTTCGTTCGTCACCGACAAGAGCCAGAGCAAGGTCGCCGACGCCACCGGCTTCGCCTTCGCCCCCCGGGAAGTCACCGACAAGGGCGCCTCCTGGCTGTATTCCTGGGCCCTGGCGATTCCCGCCAGCTCGCGCGCCAAGGACGCGGCGAAGGCCTTCGCCACCTGGGCCACCTCGCAGGCGTACGGCAAGCTGGTGGCGGACAGGGAAGGCGTAGCCAACGTGCCGCCCGGCACCCGCGCCTCGACCTACAGCGAGGCCTACCTGGCCGCCGCGCCGTTCGCGCGGGTCACCCTGGAATCGCTGAAGCGCGTCGATCCCAACCATCCGACGCTGAAGCCGGTGCCCTATGTCGGCATCCAGTTGGTCACCATCCCCGAGTTCCAGGCCATCGGCACCCTGGTCGGCAAGCTGTTCTCCGCCGCCCTCACCGGGCAGATGAGCAGCGACCAGGCGCTCGCCGCCGCGCAGCAGAGCACCGCCCGCGAGATGAAGCGCGCCGGCTATCCGAAGTAGTCCGCCGCCGGGCGCAGCCGCGCCCGGCGCGGCGCTGCTCGAGCGCTTGTCCTTGAAGATCCAGACGGAGTCGCCATGAACACCTCGGCCCTCGATACCCCGCTCCCGGCCCGTCCCGCCCGCCGCCGTCTCCAGCGCCGCCGGCGCGGCCCTGGCTGGCTCCTGGTCAGCCCCTCGGTGGCGCTGCTGCTGTTGTGGATGATCGTGCCCCTGGGCATGACCCTGTATTTCTCGCTGATCCGCTACAACCTGCTGTATCCCGGCGAGAATACCTTCGTCGGCCTGGAGAACTTCACCTTCTTCGTCACCGACGCCGGCTTCCTGCCCGGCGCGCTGAACACCCTGCTGCTGGTGGGCAGCGTGCTGGCGATCAGCGTGGCGTTCGGCGTGCTCATCGCCGCGCTGCTGGAGGCCGGCGAATTCTTCGGCCGCAGCGCGGTGCGGGTGTTGCTGATCTCGCCGTTCTTCATCATGCCGACGGTGAGCGCGCTGCTCTGGAAGAACCTGATCTTCCACCCGGTCTCGGGCATCCTCGCCGCCGTCTGGCGCCTGTTCGGCGCCGAGCCGGTGGATTGGCTGGCGCACTATCCGCTGCTGTCGATCATCCTCATCGTCTCCTGGCAATGGCTGCCCTTCGCCATCCTGATCCTGATGACCGCCATGCAGTCCCTCGACCAGGAGCAGAAGGAGGCTGCCCGCCTCGACGGCGCCGGTCCGCTGGCGATCTTCTGGCACCTGACCCTGCCGCACCTGGCGCGGCCCATCGCGGTGGTGCTGATGATCGAGACGATCTTCCTGCTCTCGGTGTTCGCCGAGATCTTCACCACCACCAGCGGCGGCCCCGGCTACGAATCGACCAACCTCGCCTACCTGATCTACAACCAGGCGCTGCTGCAGTTCGATGTCGGCATGGCCTCGGCCGGGGGCCTGATCGCGGTGCTGATCGCCAATATCGCCGCCATCGTGCTGGTGCGGATGATCGGCAAGAACCTTACCGAGCGCAGCTGAGGAACCCGCCATGCTGACACTCAAGCAATCCCGCCGCCTGCGCAATGCCCTGCTCGGCCTGCTCTGCTGGGGCATCGCCCTGCTGCTGTTCTTCCCGATCTTCTGGATGCTGCTGACCAGCTTCAAGAGCGAGATCGACGCCTTCGCCACGCCGCCGCAGTTCATCTTCCAGCCGACCCTGGAGAACTACCTGCACATCAACGAGCGCAGCGACTACTTCGCCTACGCCTGGAACTCGCTGCTGATCTCCTCCTCGGCGACTCTCCTGTGCATGCTCGTCGCGGTGCCGGCGGCCTACTCCATGGCCTTCTTCGAGACCCGCCACACCAGGCGCACGCTGCTCTGGATGCTGTCGACCAAGATGCTTCCGCCGGTCGGCGTACTGATGCCGATCTACCTGCTGGCCAAGCAGTTCGGCCTGCTCGATTCGCGGCTGGCGCTGATCATCGTCTACACCCTGATCAACCTGCCGATCGTGGTCTGGATGGTGTACACCTACTTCAAGGACATCCCCGTGGACATCCTCGAAGCAGCGCGCCTGGACGGCGCCGGCACCTGGCAGGAGATCGTCCGCGTACTGCTGCCGATCGCCCGCGGCGGGCTCGCCTCGACCCTGCTGCTGTCGCTGATCCTGTGTTGGAACGAGGCCTTCTGGTCGCTCAACCTGACCTCCTCGGCCGCCGCCCCGCTGACCGCCCTGGTCGCCTCCTATTCCAGCCCCGAAGGACTGTTCTGGGCCAAGCTCTCGGCCGTCTCCACCCTCGCCTGCGCGCCGATCCTGGTCTTCGGCTGGATCAGCCAGAAGCAGCTGGTACGCGGCCTTTCCTTCGGCGCCGTGAAATGAAGCGCATCCCCATCCTTTCGTCCACGGAGGTATTCCGCCATGGCTGATCTCAAGATCCGCAACCTGCAGAAAGGCTTCGACGGCCAGGCCATCATCAAGGGCATCGACCTCGACGTCCGCGACCGCGAGTTCGTAGTCTTCGTCGGCCCCTCCGGCTGCGGCAAGTCGACCCTGCTGCGCCTGATCGCCGGCCTCGAAGAGGCCAGCGGCGGCAGCATCGCCCTCGACGGCACGGACATCACCGACACCCCGCCGGCGAAACGCGACCTGGCGATGGTCTTCCAGACCTACGCGCTGTACCCGCACATGACGGTGCGCAGGAACCTCTCCTTCGCCCTCGACCTGGCCGGCGTCGACAAGCGCGAGGTCGCCGCCAAGGTCGACGCCGCCGCACGCATCCTCGAACTGCAAGCGCTGCTGGAGCGCAAGCCGCGCCAGCTCTCCGGCGGCCAACGGCAGCGGGTGGCGATCGGCCGGGCGATCGTGCGCAACCCGAAGATATTCCTCTTCGACGAACCGCTGTCCAACCTCGACGCCGCCCTGCGCGTGCAGATGCGCCTGGAACTGGCGCGGCTGCACCAGGAACTGGCGGCGACCATGATCTACGTGACCCACGACCAGGTCGAGGCGATGACCCTGGCGGACAAGGTCGTGGTGCTCAACGGCGGGCGCGTCGAGCAGGTCGGCTCGCCGCTGGAGCTTTACCACCATCCGGCCAACCTGTTCGTCGCCGGCTTCCTCGGCACGCCGAAGATGGGCTTCCTGCGCGGCCATCTCAGCCGCAACCAGGGCGAGCGCTGCGAGGTCGCCCTCGAATGCGGCGCGCGCGTCGGCCTGCCGCTATGCGCCGGCGAGCTGGCAACCGGCAGCCCGGTGACCCTCGGCATCCGCCCGGAACACCTGAACATCGCCCGCCCGGGCCATGCCTTCCAGGGCCTGCTGCGGGTCGCCGCCGACGTCAGCGAGCGCCTGGGCAGCGACAGCTTCTGCCATGTCCGCGCCGACTCGGGGGAAATGCTCACCCTGCGCGTGCGCGGCGATTTCGCACCGGACTACGGCGCCCCCCTGGAGCTGGGCTTCGATCCGGAGCACTGCCACCTGTTCGACAGCAACGGCCAGGCCCTCGACAAACGACTGCAACAGGCGGCCTGAAGCCGCCAGCGGGAACCCACCGATGAAACTCAACCGGCAGCACCTCCCCCTGCTGGCGACCGCTGTCGCCCGCCCGTCCTACGACCCCGCGCAACTGCGCCAGGGCATCGTCCACATCGGCGTCGGCGGCTTCCACCGCGCGCACCAGGCGGCCTACACCGACGCCCTGATGAACCGCGGCGAAGCCCTCGACTGGGCGATCTGCGGCGCCGGCCTGCGCAGCGACGACCGCGCCATGCACGACGCCCTGGCCGCCCAGGACTACCTCTACACCCTCTACGAGCTGGGCGACCAACCGGACACCGAGGTCCGCGTGATCGGCGCCATCAGCGGCATGCTGCTCGCCGAGGACGGCGCCGAGGCGCTGCTGGAAAAACTTGCCGAGCCGGCCATCCGCATCGTCTCGCTGACCATCACCGAAGGCGGCTACTGCATCGACGATGGCAGCGGCGAGTTCCTCGCCGAGTTGCCGCTGGTGCGCCACGACCTGGCCAACCCGCGGACCCCGCGCGGGGTCTTCGGCTTTCTCTGCGAGGCTCTGCGGCGGCGCCGCGACACAGGCGTGCCGGCGTTCACCGTGATGTCCTGCGACAACCTCCCGCATAACGGCGAGGTGGCGCGCAAGGCGCTGCTGGCCTTCGCCGAACGGCTCGACCCGGGGCTGGCGCGCTGGATCGCGACGCACGTCAGCTTTCCCAACGCCATGGTCGACCGCATCACCCCGATGACCAGCCCCGCCCACCGCCGCCAACTGGCCCAACGGCACGACGTGGAAGACGCCTGGCCGGTGGTCTGCGAACCCTTCGTGCAATGGGTGCTGGAAGATCGTTTCAGCGCTGGGCGCCCGGCCTGGGAAAAGGTCGGCGTGCAGTTCACCGACGACGTCACGCCCTACGAGGAGATGAAGATCGGCCTGCTCAACGGCAGCCACCTGGCGCTCACCTACCTGGGCTTCCTGCGCGGCTACCGCTTCGTCCACGAGACCCTCGGCGACCCGCTGCTGCGCCGCTACGTGCGGGCCTTCATGGACCGCGACGTGGCCCCGCTGCTGGCACCGGTACCGGGGATCGACCTGGAACGCTACAAGGACAGCCTGGTCGAGCGCTTCGCCAACCGCGCCATCGCCGACCAACTGGAACGGGTCTGCTCGGACGGCTCGTCGAAGTTTCCCAAGTTCATCGTCCCCACCGCCAATCGGCTGATCGCCGCCGGCCGGCCGCTGGAACGGGTGGCCCTGGTGGTGGCGGCCTGGGCGCTGTACCTGGGCGGGGTCGACGAGCATGGCGAACGCTACCCGATTCCCGATCCGCGCGCCGCCGAATGCCAGGCGCTGGTTGCCGAACGCCACGGCCTGGGCCGGCGCCTGCTCGGCGTGGAGACCGTGTTCGGCCCGGCGATCCCGGCCTCGGCGGCCTTCGTCGAGGCCTTCGAGCGGCTCTACGACAGCCTGCGCCGACACGGCGTCAGCGAAACCCTGCGCCAGGTACTCGGCGAATGACTCCGAAGGGCCGCATGCACGGATTGTTCCTCGGCATCGATTGCGGCACCCAGGGTAGCAAGGCGCTGCTGCTCGACGCCGGCAGCGGCCGCACGCTGGGCCTGGGCAGCGCCGCGCAGCGCCCGCCGGAAGGCCGCGACGGACGCCGCGAGCAGGACCCGGCGGACTGGCTGGAAGCCATGGCCAGCGCGGTACGCATGGCCCTGGAAGAAGCCGCGGTGGACGGCCGCGAGGTCCGCGCCCTGGCGGTTTCCGCCCAGCAGCATGGGCTGCTCTTGCTCGACGCCGAGGGCCGGGCGCTACGCCCGGCCAAGCTCTGGTGCGACACCGAGAGCGCGGCGGAGAACCGCGAGCTGCTGGAAGCCCTCGGCGGCCCGGCCGGCTCGCTGGAACGCCTGGGACTGGTGCTCGCGCCGGGCTACACGCTGTCCAAGCTGCTCTGGAGCAGGCGCCGCTTTCCCGAGCTGTTCGCCCGCGTCGCGCACATCCTCCTACCCCACGACTACCTCAACCACTGGCTCACCGGCCGCGTCTGCAGCGAAGCGGGCGACGCCTCCGGCAGCGGCTACTTCGACGTGCGCCGGCGCACCTGGGCCAGCGACGTGCTGGAGCTGGTCGAGCCGGGCGGACGCCTGGCGGCGGCGCTGCCGGAGCTGATCGAGCCCGGCGCCTGCATCGGCAACCTGCGCCCCGAAGCGGCCGCCGCCCTCGGCCTGGCTCCCCACACGCGGGTCGCCTGCGGCGGCGGCGACAACATGCTCGCCGCCATCGGCACCGGCAACATCCGCCCCGGCCTGCTCACCGCCAGCCTGGGCACCTCCGGCACCCTGAGCGCCTATGCCGAGCGGCCGCTGGTCAGTCCGCACGGCGAGCTGGCGACCTTCTGCGCCTCGTCCGGCGGTTGGCTGCCGCTGGCCTGCACGATGAACCTCACCGGCGCCTGCGGCCTGGTACAGGACCTGCTGCACCTCGACCTCGACGAATTCTCCCGGCTGGCCGCCCAGGCGCCGGTCGGCGCCGAGGGTCTGCTGATGCTGCCGTTCTTCGACGGCGAGCGGGTTCCGGCGCTACCGCACGCCAGCGCCAGCCTGCATGGCATGACCGCGGCCAACCTGAGCCGCGCCAATCTTTGCCGGGCGGTGCTCGAAGGCACCGCCTTCGGCCTGCGCTACGGCCTCGACCTGCTGCGCGCCAGCGGCCTGCCGGGCGAGGAAATCCGCCTGGTCGGCGGCGCGGCGAAGAACCCGCTGTGGCGGCGGACGCTCGCCGACCTGCTCGGCCTGCCGCTGGTCTGTCCGCGGCAGACCGAGGCCGCCGCCCTTGGCGCGGCGCTCCAGGCGGCCTGGAGCCTGGGCCGCGAAAGCGGCGCCGGTGAAAGCCTGGAAGCCCTGTGCCGGCGCTGCGTGGCGCTCGACGAGTCGACCCGCACCCAGCCCCAGGCGCGACAACAGGCGGCCTACGAACAGGCCTACCGGCGTTACCTGGAGCACCTGCCTCCGCGATAATGGTCGCTTTCCTTCCTCTTCTGGCGTTTTGGAGATCTGCATGTACCTGGTGTGTGGCGAGGCCCTTTTCGATGTCTTCAGCCTGGAAAGCGCTGCGCGCAGCAACGAGCTGGGCTTCACCGCGATCGCCGGCGGCTCGCCGTTCAACGTCGCCGTCGGCCTGCGCCGGCTGGGCGTGGAGGCGGCGCTGTTCGGCGGGCTGTCCAGCGACTACCTGGGCACGCGGCTGCGCCGGGTGCTCGAAGAAGAAGGCGTGGACTGCGGCTTCCTGGTGCCCAGCGACGCCCCGACCACCCTGGCGATGGTCGGCCTCGATGCCAGCGGCTCGGCGCAATACCAGTTCCGCGGCGACGGCTGCGCCGACCGCCAGGTGCGCCTGGAACACCTGCCGACGCTGGATGGGCGGATACGCGGTTTGCACGTCGGCTCCTATACCCTGGTGGTGACACCGGTGGCCGACACCCTGCTGGCGCTGGTCCGGCGCGAGAGCGGCCGGCGCCTGGTCAGCCTGGATCCCAACGTGCGCCTCGACCCGCAGCCGGACATCGACCTCTGGCGGCGCCGGGTCGAGGCCTTCGCCAGTCATGCGCACCTGATCAAGGCCAGCGAGGAAGACCTGGCCCTGCTCTACCCCGGCCGCGACCCCGGCGAGGTGGCCCGCGGCTGGCTGAACCCGCGCTGCCGGCTGGTCTTCGTCACCCACGGCGGGGCCGGCGCCAGCGTGCACTGCACCCACGGCAGCTGGAGTCGCCCGGCGGATACCGCCCTGCCACTGCGCGATACGGTCGGCGCCGGCGATACCTTCCAGGCGGCGACCCTCGCCTACCTCCGCCGCCTCGACGCCGACAGCCCGGCCGGGCTAGCCGCGCTGTCGCGGGAAGCGATCGACGCGATGCTCGCCTTCGCCATCCGCGCGGCGGCGGTCACCTGCTCGCGGGTGGGGCCGGACCTGCCGTTCGCCCACGAGCTTTGAGGCCGGCCGTGCGGAGGGTCAGGCCGAGGGCTGCCGCCCGGTCTAGCGCCCCGGCCGCGCCAGCCACTCCCGGCCCTTGAGCATGGCGTTCCAGTACACCCAGGGCAGTACGTGGCGCTTGAGCAGCCAGGCGAAGCGGCTGGCCGCGGTGGGCTCCAGCGGGAAGGTCGGCAGCAGCTTGCCGGCATAGCCGAACTCCGCCAGCACCACCCGGCCGCGCTCGACGGTCAGCGGACAACCGCCGTAGCCGTCGTAGCGCAGCGGCAGGCCACGGCCGCTGCGCAGGCCGAGAAGGTTCTCGGCCACCACCACGATCTGCTTGCGCGCCGCCGCCGCGGTCTTCGCGTTGGCGGTGCCGCAGACATCGCCGAGGGCGAAGATCTCGCCATGGCGGACATGTTGCAGGGTCGCCGGGTCGACTTCGCACCAGCCGGCCGCGTCGCCCAGGCCGCTGGCGGCGACGAAGGTCGGCGGCAGCTGCGGCGGCACCACGTGCAGCAGGTCGAAGTCCTTTTCCGCCAGATTGGTGTTGCCGTCGGCGTCCTTCACCTCGAACCAGGCCTTGCGCGCCGCGCCGTCGACCTTCACCAGGTTGGAATTGAACGCCAGCTCGGCCGAATACTTGCGCACGTACTCCATCAGCGGCGGAACGAAATCGGCGACACCGAACAACGCCGCGCCGGCCAGGTCGAACTCGACCTCGATGTCCTGCAGCACGCCCTCCCGCAGCCAGTGGTCGCAGGACAGGTACATGGCTTTCTGCGGCGCCCCGGCGCACTTGATCGGCATCGCCGGCTGGGTGAACAGCGCCTTGCCGCCGCGCAGGCCGCGCACCAGCTCCCAGGTGTAGGGCGCCAGGTCGTAGCGGTAGTTGGAGGTGACGCCGTTGCGCCCCAGGGTCTCCTCCAGGCCCTCGATGCGCTCCCAGGCCAGGCGCAGGCCGGGGCAGACGATCAGGTTGCGGTATTCCAGGCTGTCGCCGCCCTCCAGCAACAGTCGGCGCGCCTCGGGGTCGACCCGCTCGACGCGGGTGCGCAACCACTCCACGCCGGGCGGGACCAGCCCGGCCATCGGCCGCGCGGTGTCGCCCTGTGCGTAGGCGCCGCCACCGACCAGGGTCCAGCCCGGTTGGTAGTAGTGGGTGTCCGCCGGCTCGATCAGGCTGATACGCAACCCCGGCGAACGTTTCAGCAGGCTGGCGATCACGCCGATGCCGGCCGCGCCGCCGCCGATCACGGCGATGTCGGTGGTGAGTTCTGAAGCGTTAGCGCTCTGCATGGGAGTTCCTTCGACGATCCGAGTGGGTGGACGCGCGCCAGGCCGCCGCGCGCGAAACCCTATCACCCTAGCAGCACGGCGCCGGCGCGCGGCATCCGGCTGTAATCCGCCGGTAACTGTTGCCCTGGCAACAGCGGAGCAACAGGCAGCGCCCGCGGACCAGCAGAAACTGTTGGAGAAAACCTCCAAATCTTTGATTTTTCTATGGATTAGCAAACGGCACGGCTTGTGCAAACAGACCCGGCAGAGGCTTGGCAATCGCGCCAGCCACCTATCCGAACTGCCAGAGGTGCCCAGCGAGCATGTCGTTACCGCCTGTTTCCCCTCCCTCCTCCAGGCGTTCCACCCGCACCACCGAACCCGCGAGCCGCGCCACACCGATGCCGCTGGCGGAACCACCACGCTGCAAGGCTGAACCATGACCGACGAAACCGCACCCGAGGATCTTCGTGACCAGGCGCCCCGGCTACTCCCGGCACGCCTCATCGAGAACGACGCCCAGGCGTTGCAGGCCGCCCACGAGGTAGCCGGACTGGCCCGTCGCGAAGCGGCGCTACGCGACCGCGAACGACGCCTGCCCTGGCAGGAACTGGAACTCTTCACCCGCCTCGGCCTGGGCGGCATCGGCATTCCCCGCGCCCATGGCGGCGCGCAGGTTTCCCATGTGACCCTGGCCGAGGTGTTCCGTGTCATCTGTGCCGCCGACCCGGCCCTCGGACAGATTCCGCAGAACCAGTTCGGCCTGCTCAGCGTGATCGACAACGTCGCCAGCCCGGCGCAGAAACGCAAGCTGTTCCGTGGCATCCTCGACGGCCGCCGGCTGGCCAACGCCGGCCCGGAGCGCAATACCCGCCACACCCTGGAGCTGAAGGCGCGGGTCCGTCGCGACGGCGACGGCTACCGGGTCAGCGGCGAGAAGTTCTACTCCACCGGCGCCTTGTTCGCCCACTGGGTGGCGGTCAAGGCCATCGACGAGGAAGAGCGCGCGGTGATGCTCTTCGTCGAGCGCGGCGCTCCTGGCCTGCGCATCGTCGACGACTGGTCCGGCTTCGGCCAGCGCACCACCGCCAGCGGCACGGTACTGCTGGACGAGGTTCCGGTAGCCGGCGACATGCTGATCCACAACGGCCTGCTGGCCGAGATCCCGAGCCTCCAGGGCGCCGTCTCGCAACTGATCCAGGCCGCCATCGACGCCGGCATCGCCCAGGCGGCGCTGGACGACGCCCAGGCTTTCGTCCGCGAACGCAGCCGGCCCTGGATCGACGCCCAGGTCGAACGCGCCAGCGATGAGCTCTACAGCATCGCCGAGGTCGGCCGCCTGCAAATCGAGCTGCACGCCGCCAACGCCCTGCTGGAGAAGGCCGGCCAGGTCCTCGACGAAGTGGCCGCGCGGCCGGTGGACGCCGAGTCGGCGGCACGCGCCTCGATCGCCGTGGCCGAGGCCAAGGTGCTGAGCACCGAGATCAGCCTGGCCGCCAGCGAGAAGCTCTTCGAGCTGGCCGGCAGCCGTGCCACGCTCGCCGAGTTCAACCTCGACCGGCACTGGCGCAACGCCCGCACCCATACCCTGCACGACCCGGTGCGCTGGAAAGTCCACGCGGTCGGCGACTACTACCTGAACGGCGCCCGTCCGGCGCGTCACTCATGGATCTGAGGAGCGCCCGATGAGCCTCGCACACGCTACGCGCGACAATCCCACGGCCGCTGCCCATCGCATCGGCAGCGACGACGAAGCCCTGGAAACGGCCCGCGAGCTGGCCGCCCTGTTCGCCCGCGAAAGCATCCAGCGCGACCGCGAGCGGCGCCTGCCGCTGGAAGAACTGGAACTGTTCTCCCGCTCCGGCCTGTGGGGCATCGCGGTGCCCCGCGAATACGGCGGGGCCGGCGTCTCGCGGGTGACCCTGGCGAAGGTGGTGGCGATCGTCAGCGCCGCCGACAGTTCCCTGGGGCAGATTCCGCAGAACCATTTCTACGCCCTCGAAGTGCTGCGGGTGAACGGCTCGCCGGCGCAGAAAGGTCGCCTGTTCGGCGCCGCCCTGGCCGGCGAGCGTTTCGGCAACGCCCTGGCCGAGATCGGCACGCGTACCGCCAGCGAGCGCCGTACCCGCCTGCGCGCCGACGGCGACGGCTACCGCCTGGACGGGCGCAAGTTCTACTGCACCGGCGCACTCTACGCGCAGCGGGTGCCGACCCTGGCGGTGGACGACGAGGGCCGCCAGCAACTGGCCTTCGTCCCGCGCGACAGCGCCGGGCTGGAAATCGTCGACGACTGGTCCGGCTTCGGTCAACGCACCACCGGCAGCGGTTCGGCGCTGTTCGACCGGGTAGCGGTGGCCGCCGAGGACGTGGTCTCGTTCCAGGACGCCTTCGAGCGCCCGACCACCGTCGGCCCGCTGGCACAGATCCTCCACGCGGCGATCGACGCCGGGATCGCCCGCGGCGCCTTCGAGGACACCCTGCGTTTCGTCCGCGAGCGCGCCCGGCCCTGGGTCGACTCCGGCGTCGACAAGGCCAGCGACGACCCACTGACCATCCATGAGATCGGCCGCCTGGCGATCCGCCTGCACGCCGCCGAAGCGCTGCTGGAGCGTGCCGGGCGGGTGCTCGACCGGGCCACCGCCGAGCCGGACGCGGAAAGCGTGGCGGCCGCCTCGATCGCCGTCGCCGAAGCCCGCGTGCTGACCACCGAGGTCGCCCTGCTGGCCGGCAGCAAGCTGATCGAGCTTGGCGGCAGCCGCGCCTGTCTCGCCGAACTCGGTCTCGACCGCCACTGGCGCAACGCCCGCGTACACACCCTGCACGACCCGGTGCGCTGGAAGTACCACGCGGTCGGCGACTACTACCTCAACGGCCGCCTGCCGCCACGCCGCGGCACGCTCTGAACGCCGAAGGAACCGCCATGAGCAAGAAGCAGATTCTCCTAAACGCCTTCAGCATGAATTGCGTCGGCCATATCAACCACGGCCTCTGGACCCACCCGCGCGACCGCTCCAGCGACTACCGCAAACTGCGCCACTGGACCGAGTTGGCCCGGCTGCTGGAGCGCGGCCTGTTCGACGGCCTGTTCATCGCCGATATCCTCGGCGTCTACGACGTCTACCAGGGCGGCATCGAGGTGACCGCCCGCGAAGCCGTCCAGTTGCCGGTGAACGACCCGCTGATGCTGGTCTCGGCCATGGCCGGGGTCACCGAGCACCTGGGTTTCGGCGTCACCGCCAACCTCACCTACGAGGCGCCCTACCCGTTCGCCCGGCGGCTCTCGACCCTCGACCATTTGAGCGACGGGCGGATCGGCTGGAACATCGTCACCGGCTACCTGGAAAGCGCGGCCCAGGCCATGGGCCAGTCCGCGCAGATCGAGCACGACCGCCGCTACGACCGCGCCGACGAGTACCTGGAGGTCCTCTACAAGCTCTGGGAGGGCAGCTGGGAAGACGACGCGGTGCTCGCCGACCGCCAGCGACGGGTCTACGCGCGGCCGGAGAAGATCCACAAGATCCGCCACCATGGCGAGTTCTACCAGGTCGAGGGCTACCACCTCGCCGAGCCCTCGCCACAGCGCACCCCGGTGCTGTTCCAGGCCGGCTCCTCGGAGCGTGGCCTGGCCTTCGCCGCGCGCCACGCCGAATGCGTGTTCGTCTCCGGACAGACCCGCGAGGCCACCCGCCAACTGGTGCAGCGCATCCGCGCGGCGGTGGTCGGCGCCGGCCGTCGCGCCGAGGACATCAGGATCTTCATGGGCATCAACGTGATCGTCGCAGCCACCGCGGCCGAGGCCCGCGACAAGCATGCCGAGTACCGCCGCTACGCCAGCCCCGAGGCCGGCCTGGCGCACTTCGCCAGCTCCAGCGGCATCGACCTGTCGCGCTACGGACTCGACGAGCCGATCCGCTACGAGAAGAACAACGCCATCGAGTCGGTGGTGAAGAACCTCACCGTGGCGCGCACCGACTCCACCGTGCGCAAGCTCCTCGACCAGTTGGCCCTGGGCGGCCGCTACGTGACCCTGGTAGGCGACCCGCGCCAGGTCGCCGACGACCTCGAAGGCTGGATCGCCGATACCGGCCTGGACGGCTTCAACCTGACCCGCACCGTGGAGCCGGAGAGCTACGCCGACTTCATCGACCTGGTGGTGCCCGAGTTGCAGGCACGCGGTAGCTACAAGACCGCCTACGCACCCGGCACCCTGCGGGAGAAGCTCTTCGGCGGCGGCCGCGCGCGCCTGCAGGCGGAACACGCCGGCGCCGCCTTCCGCCAGCCCCCGGCCGCGCGCCAGCGCCAGGCCTGACCCCACTTTCCCTTTCGTTCAGGAGCCCACCATGCTGAACACCCTGAAAACCCTGAGCCTGGCCGTCCTCCTCGGCAGCGGCCCGGTCCAGGCCGCCGACGCCCCGCTGAAGATCGGCACCACCGCCGCCTTCGCCCCGCCGCTGGAAGTCGCCGTGAGCGAAGCCGGCAAGCAGGGACTGAAGGTCGAACTGGTCGAGTTCAGCGACTGGAACGCCCCCAACATCACCCTCGCCCAGGGCGACATCGACGCCAACTACTTCCAGCACGTGCCCTTCCTGGAAAACGCCAACCGCGAAGGCGGCTTCCGGCTGAAGCCGTTCGCGCCGGGGATCATCAACAACGTCGGGCTCTATTCGAAGCGCTACGCCAGCCTCGCAGAGTTGCCGGAAGGCGCCAGCGTGGCCATCGCCAACGACCCGATCAATGGCGGCCGCGGCCTGCAACTGCTACAGAAGGCCGGCCTGCTGAAGCTCAGGGACGGCGTCGGCTACAAGGCGACCCTCGACGATATCGTCGACAACCCGAAGGACATCCGCATCACCGAGCTGGAGGCGGTGCAACTGGCGCGCGCCCTCGACGATTTCGACCTGGCCCAGGGCTACCCGCACTACCTGCGCCTGGCCGGGACCATCGACCCGACCCGGGCACTGCTGTTCGACGGGATCGACAACCGGGAATACGTGATCCAGTTCGTCACCCGCGGCAACTACCAGGACCGCGACGGCCGCCTGGCGCGCTTCGTCGACATCTACCAGCATTCACCGGTGGTCCGCGCCGCGCTGGACAAGGCCCATGGCACGCTGTACCAGCCGGGCTGGGAGTGACGGCCATGACCGTTCCCCCGAGCCTGCTGCCCCTCGAACCGTTCCCGACGGCGCCCGACACGCGCGCCTCCACGCCGCACATCCGTCTCCAAGGCCTGGGCAAGCGCTACCCCGGTGGAGTCCAGGCCCTGCGGGAGATCGACCTGGAAATCCGCCGCGGCGAAGTGTTCGGCATCATCGGCCGCAGCGGCGCCGGAAAGTCCTCGCTGATCCGCACCCTCAATCGCCTGGAGCGTCCCAGCGAGGGGCAGGTGCTGATCGACGACGAAGACATCGGCGGCTACGACGGCCAGCGCCTGGTCGCCCTGCGCCGACGCATCGGCATGATCTTCCAGCACTTCAACCTGATGTCGGCCAAGACCGTGTGGCAGAACATCGCCCTGCCGCTGCGGGTGGCCGGGGTGCCCCGGGCACGGATCGAGGAGCGGGTCGCCGGGCTGCTGCAACTGGTCGGCCTGGAGGAAAAACGCGACGCCTATCCGGCGCAGCTCTCCGGCGGGCAGAAACAGCGCGTCGGCATCGCCCGCGCGCTGGTGCACCAGCCGCAGATACTGCTCTGCGACGAAGCCACCTCGGCGCTGGACCCGGAGAGCACCCAGGCGATCCTCGCGCTGCTGCGCGACATCAACCGCCGGCTGGGCCTGACCATCGTCCTGATCACCCACGAGATGGCGGTCATCCGCGAGATCTGCGACCGCGTGGTGGTCCTCGAATGCGGCCGCATCGTCGAACAGGGCGAAGTCTGGGAAGTCTTCGGCGATCCGCGCCATGCCGTCACCCGAAGCCTGCTCGGCAGCCTGCGCGCCGCCCTCCCGGCCGACCTCCAGGCGCGCCTGCGCCAGGCTCCCGGCGCCGGCGACCCGGTGCTGCTCGATCTCCAGTACACCGGCGCCAGCCGACGGGTGCCGGACCTGCTGGCCATCGCCAGGGCCATCGGCCAGCGCGTCGACCTGCTCCACGGCGGCATAGAGCGTATCCAGGGCCGCGCCCTGGGGCGCCTGCTGCTGCAGGTCGGCGCGCCGCCCGGCGAGCTTCCCGGCGTGCTGGCCAAGGCCGCGCTGGTGGCGGACAAGGTGGAGGTGCTCGGCCATGTCGCCCATGCTTGAACGGCTCTGGCAAGGTTTCCTCGATACGCTGCTGATGATCGGCGCGTCCTCCGCCATCGTCCTGCTGGTGGGTATCCCGCTGGCCCTGGTGCTGGTCACCACCGGGCCGGGCGGGATCTTCGAGGCGCGCCTGCTCAATCGCATCCTGGGCGGTCTGGTCAACGTGCTGCGCTCGGTACCCTTCCTGATCCTGATGGTGGCGCTGATTCCCTTTACCCGGATGATCGTCGGCACCAGCTATGGAGTCTGGGCCGCGGTGGTGCCGCTGACCATCGCCGCCACGCCGTTCTTCGCGCGGATCGCCGAGGTCAGCCTGCGCGAAGTCGACCACGGCCTGGTGGAGGCGGCCCAGGCGATGGGCTGCGAACGCCGCCACATCATCTGCAACGTACTGTTGCCGGAGGCGCGACCGGGCATCGTCGGCGGCTTCACCATCACCCTGGTGACCATGATCAATTCCTCGGCCATGGCCGGTGCGATCGGTGCCGGCGGCCTGGGCGACCTGGCCTACCGCTACGGCTACCAGCGCTTCGACACCCAGGTGATGCTCACCGTGATCATCGTCCTTGTGCTGCTGGTCACGTTGATCCAGTTCGGCGGCGACCGCCTGGCCCGCCTGCTGAACAAACGCCTGTAGAATCCGCCCTCCCGGCCCGGGAGGGCTGGCGCTTTGCCGAGGGCGACAGGAACGAGCGTCGCCGCGACAGCGCATCTTTCCCCGCGCCGGACAGACCTGTATCTGTCGTCCTCCGGTCATCCGGCGACGCCAGACTGGTCGGCAATCCCGTGAAAAAGAAAGAAGGAAAGGCGCCTCATGCGGCAAAGATTCTGGCAAGGAACATTCAAGACCCTGGGCCTCCTCGGCCTGACGGCGGGGCTCGCCGCCCAGGCCGCGGAGCCGTCCGGCAAGGCCCTCAGCGCCGCCGCCGGCGTGCCCTGGCCGGCGGTCATCGCCCACCGCGGCGCCTCGTACGACGCCCCCGAGGAAACCGCCGCGGCCTACCTGCTGGCCCGCGACCTCGGCGCCGACTATCTGGAAGCCGACGTGCAGCGCAGCCGCGACGGCGTGCTGGTCGCCCTCCACGACGACACCCTGGAGCGCACCACCGACGTCGCCGAGGTCTTCCCGGAGCGCGCCAAGGACCCGGTGAGCAGCTTCACTCTCGCCGAACTCAAGCGCCTGGACGCCGGCTCCTGGTTCAATCGCGCCTTCCCCGAGCGCGCCCGGCCCGGCTTCGTCGGCCTGCGCATCCTCACCCTCGACGAGATGCTCGACATCGCCGAGGGCGGCGCCAACAAGCCGGGCCTGTACCTGGAGACCAAGGTACCGGCGCAATTCCCCGGCATCGAAGACGACCTGCGCAAGCTGCTGGAACGCCGCGGCTGGCTGCAACCCCGCGAGCGCGCCGCCGCCGGGCATGTCGACGTGGCCCACGGCAATGGCCGGGTGATCCTGCAGACCTTCGAGAAGAGCAGCCTGGAACTGCTGCAAGAAAGCATGCCGCAAGTGCCGAAGATTCTCCTGCTGTGGCTCGGCGACGGTTACCTAGAAGCCCGTTCGCCAGTGACCTTCAAGGAATCCGGGGAAACCGACAAGGCGGCCTTCTATGCCAGGCAGGAAGTGAAGTCCGAAGCCGAGTTCGGCGCCTGGCTGGACTGGGCCAAGGCCCACGGCGCGCTGGGCACCGGGCCCTCGGCGACCCTCAGCGAACGCGGCGAACAGAGCTACGCCGACCTGGTGAAACCCTGGATGAACCGCATGACCCACGCGCGCGGGTTGTTCATCCATGCCTACTCGGTGGACTCGGCGGAAGACTTCAAGGCCCTAAGCGCGGCCGGCGTCGACGGTTTCTTCACCAACCGCACCTCGGAACTGCTGAAGTTCCAGGGCCGCCCGGCGGCGCAAGACATGGACGCGCTGCTGCGCCGGCACGGCTACTGAGCCTCGGCCTGGCCGGCGGATGAGCGCGGGCGGCCATCCGCAGTTCCCGCTTCGGCGGCGCGGCGCTAGCCGGCGCTGTCGCTGCCGAAGCGTGCCAGCTGCATCTCGCGCAGCCGGCTGAGGGTGCGACGGAAGGCGAAGGCCAGGTAGCCCTCGGTATAAAGTGCCTCCAACGGCACCCTGGCCTCCAGGTAGAGCGGCACCTTGCGGTCGTAGCATTCGTCCACCAGGGCGATGAAGCGCCGCACGCCGTCGTCGTGCACCGACAACTGCGGCAATTCGCGATCCCCCGCCTCCACCAGTTGCGCGCCGTCCTCGGTGCCACGGGCTATGCGGCCTTCGCGCTGGCTGGCGCTCAGGCACGGCAGGTCGTCCATCAGGATCGCCCGGTAGCGGTCGCAAAGGCCGATGAAGTCCAGCGCCGACAGCGGCGCCTCGCAGAGCTGCGCATAGCTGCACCAGAGCACCGATTCGCTGTGCCGGTGCACCGCCAGCGGGCGGTGCCCCAGTTCGATGGGCTGCGTGGATGCCGCTTCGCCGGCACTCAGGCGCGCGAAGAGTTCGGCGAAACCGCTCGCCTGCCCCGCCTCCACCACCCAGTAGCGTTGCTCGGCCCGGCCGGGATGCAGGCGGTGGTCCTGGCCGCCATCCACCGCGACCACCGCCATGTGCCGCTGGATAGCCTCGATCGCCGGGAGGAAGCGTTCGCGGTTGAAACCGTCGGCGTACAACTGCTCCGGTGGCTGGTTGGAAGTGGCCACCAGCACCACGCCCTCCTCGAACATGATGCGCAGCAGGCTGCCGAGCAGGATGGCATCGCCGATATCGCTGACGAACAGCTCGTCGAAGCACAGCACCCGCACGTCCCGCGCCAACTCGCGGGCCAGGGCGCGCAACGGGTCGGCTGTACCGGTCAGTTCGAACTGGCGCTGGTGCACCCATTGCATGAAGTGGTGGAAGTGCTGGCGCCGCGCGGGCACGCGCAGGCACTGGTAGAAGTGATCCATCAGCCAGGTCTTGCCGCGTCCTACCGGTCCCCACAGGTAGACGCCCTGGATCGCGCCGTGGCGGTGAGCTTCATGCAGGGCCTGGAAACAACGCTCCAGCGCCTCGGCGGCGCGCCGCTGCGCCTCGTCGGGAGCGAAACCGCGCTGTTCCACGGCCTGGCGATAGACGGCGAGCGGCGACATGGCCGGCAGATCGGGAGAGGTATCGGGCATCGGGCAGTTCCACCTGGCGCAGAGCGCGGAGCCAGACGCTCCGCAAAGCGCCGAGTCTACTGCGCCCGGCTGGGTTTGGGCGAATGCCGCAGCGCCGGCACGGCGGATAGTCGCGGGAGGTTGGCCGAATAACCGCTTGCGCTTACCCGCCGCGATCCCGAGCGCCTGAACTCAGATCGACAACCGCACCGCCCGCTCGCCATCGATCCGCTGGCCACCGCGCTTGTTCACCACCAGTTCGCCGATGGCGATCAGCCGCGTGCGCGTGACGTTGCGGCTGAGTCCCAGCAGGTTGGCGGTATGCACCTGGTTGCCGTGGCAGAAACGGTACGCCGCGCGCAGCAGGGCATCTTCGACCCGCCCATGGAGGTTCTCGCCCTGCTCTTCGAACAGACGCTGGAAAGCCTGCTGCAACAAGTGCTCGGCGGCGCCGCTCGCCGGGCCCCCGCGCGCCAGCTCCTCGCCACGCTCCAGGCGCAGGTTGGACAGGTGCAGGTCATCCGCGCGGATCAGCCCGTCGCGGCAGATCAGCAAGGTATGGTGGATGACGTTCTCCAGCTCGCGGATGTTCCCCGGCCAGGAATAGGCACGCAACTTCTGCGCCGCCTCCGGGCTCAACTGGCTCTGGCCGTAGCCCAGGCGACGGCTGTATTCGGCGATGAAGTGGCGGGTCAGCGGCAGGATGTCGCCGGGTCGCTCGCGCAACGGCGACAGTTCGAGACTGACGACATTGAGCCGGTAGTACAGGTCCTCGCGGAAGTGCCCGGCATTGATCGCCCGCTCCAGTTGCACGTTGGTCGCCGCCAGCACGCGCACGTCGATGGGGATGCTCTTGCGCGACCCCAGGCGCACCACCTCGCGCTCCTGCAACACGCGCAGCAACTTGACCTGGATCGGCATCGGCAGGTCGCCGATCTCGTCGAGGAACAGGGTGCCGCCGTTGGCCTCCTCGAACCAGCCGGCCTTGGCCGCCAGGGCGCCGGTGAAGGCGCCCTTCTCGTGGCCGAACAGCTCGGCTTCCACCAGTGACTCGGAGAAGGCCCCGCAGTTGACCGCCACGAACGGGCCGTTGCGCCGCGCGCTGAGGTTGTGGATATGCCGCGCCACCAGTTCCTTGCCGGTGCCGGTCTCGCCGATCACCAGCACGCTGGCCTCGCTCGGCGCCACCTGGCGCAGGTGTTCGAGCAGGGCCTGGGACTTCGGGTCCTCGAAGACCTGGGCGGTGGCGCGGATCGAGGTCGCCAGGTTCGGCGAACGTGGCAGCGTCAGCAGCCGGTCGGGAGTATGGGTAGAAGCGTTCATGAGTAGAAGGTCGGTTGCGGCGGTGACTGGTTCAGCGCCCAGTCGCCCAGCTCGCGGATCTTGTAGTCCAGCGGGTCGTGCAGGGTCTGGGTGCGCAGGTTGCGCCAGTAGCGGTCCAGGCGCAGGGCGGCGTGAGTGGAGCGGGCGCCGGTGACTTCGAACATGCGGTTGCACAGGTCGAGGCCGTTGCGCGTCGCGGCGACCTTGGCGGCGGCGATGGCCAGGGCCAACTGGCCGCGCTCGCTGGCGTCCAGCGCCGGGCCCTTGGACCAGGCGGCGTCGAGGCGCTGCGCGGCGCGCTCGACCAGCGCCCGGGTGCTTTCCAGGCCGACCCAGAATTCGCCGTAGCGCGCCAGCACATAGGGGTCGGCATTGGCCTCGGTGACCTCGGAGCGGAACCACGGTCGCGCTTCGCGCAGGGTGTACTGGCGAGCCTCCTCGAAGGCGCCTTCGGCGATGCCGAGGAACACCTCGGTGAAGATCAACTGGGCGATCAGCGGCCGCAGGCAGGCGAACGGCGTGCTCAGCGGCCCGGGATCGAGCAGCAACTCGCTCTCCTCCACCCGCACCCGCTCGAAGATCGCGCTGCCGCTGTCGGTCTGCCGCTGGCCCATGTTGTCCCAATCCTGGCCCAGGCTGATACCGCTGCGCGCGGTGGGGATGGCGGCAATCAGCAGCGCCCCGCCCTCGCCGTCCAGCGCCGAGGCGATGAGCATCTCCGAATCGCGGGCGCCGGAGCAGAAGCTCTTCTTCCCGGAGAACTCGCGCCAGCCGTCGAAGCGCCGGGCCACGGTACGGTTGTCCAGCGGGTTCAGCGCGTTGCCCCAGAACCAGCGGTTGCGCGCGGTCAGCTCGAACCACGGCTGCCATTGCTCGGGCCGCGAGAACAGGCGCACGGTGGCCAGCATCAGGTGCTGGAAGCCATAGACGTGGGCGATCGAGCTGTCGACCCGGGCCAGTTCGCGCACGGTTTGCAGGGTTTCGCTCCAGCTCGCCCCCAGGCCGCCGTATTCGCGCGGGATGATCAGCGACAACAGGCCGCTGCGGCGCAACGCGTCGCGCTCGGCCTTCGGGGTACCGCCGGCGACGTCGCGCTCGGCGGCGTTCTCGGCGAAATCGGCGGCTAGGCGCCGGGCGATCTGCAACGGCGTTTGCGCCTCGGGGCGGGTCTTCGCATTCACAGGGGGTTTCTCCTCGGGGGCCCGGCTGCTCAAGCGCCGGCGCGAGCCGGCAGCACGTCGTTGGCGATCATTTCGCCGAACGGCCCGGTCAGGTTGGTCAGCCCACGGCCGGCCAGGCTGGCGTAGGGTTCGGGCAGCAGCGGGAAGACCAGTTCGGCGAAGCGGTAAGCCTCTTCCAGGTGCGGATAGCCGGAGAAGATGAAGCTGTCGATGCCGAGCTCGGCGTATTCCCCGATGCGCTCCGCCACCTGCCGCGGATCGCCGACCAGCGCGGTGCCGGCGCCGCCGCGCACCAGGCCGACCCCGGCCCAGAGGTTCGGCTGGATCTCCAGGCGATCGCGGCGGCCGCCGTGCAGCGCGGCCATGCGTCGCTGGCCTTCGGAGTCGAAACGGGCGAAGGACTGCTGCGCGGCGGCGATGGTTTCGTCGGAGATGTGTTCGATCAGCCTGTCCGCGGCGCGCCAGGCTTCTTCGGCGGTTTCGCGGACGATCACATGCAGGCGGATGCCGAACTTCACCGTACGCCCATGGCGAGCCGCTCGCTGGCGCACGTCGGCGATTTTCGCCGCCACCGCCGGCAACGGCTCGCCCCAGGTCAGGTAGACGTCCACCTGTTCGCCGGCCAGTTCGTGGGCGGCCTCCGAGGAACCGCCGAAGTACAGCGGCGGATACGGCCGTTGCAGCGGCGGATAGAGCGCCTTGGCGTTCTCCACGTGGATGTGCTTGCCGTGGAAGTCCACCGCCTCGCCCTGCAGGACGCGCCGCCAGACCCGAAGGAACTCGTCGGTGACCTCGTAGCGCTCGGCGTGGCCGAGATGGATGCCGTCGCCGCGGTTCTCGTCGGGATCGCCGCCGGTGACCACGTTGATCAGCAGGCGCCCGCCGGACAGGCGGTCGAGGGTCGCCGCCATCCGCGCCGAGACGGTCGGCGAAACGATTCCCGGACGGATCGCCACCAGGAAGCGCAGGCGCTCGGTCAGCGGCGCCAGCGCCGAGGCCACCACCCAGGAGTCCTCGCAGGAGCGTCCGGTGGGGATCAGCACGCCGTGATAGCCAAGGCTGTCGGCCGCCTGTGCCACCTGCTTCAGGTAAGGCAGCGAGACCGGCCGCGCGCCCTGGCTGGTGCCGAGGAAGTGGCCATCGCCGTGGGTCGGGAGGAACCAGAACACGTTCATCGGCGCACCTCAGGCGATCTTCAACAGTTCGGAGCGTCCGCCGAACAGCGGCGCGGCGCGCTCGGCGGCGAGGCGGATGCGCGCCTTCAGCGGCTCGCTGACGATCCGGTAGTTGTCGAAGTCGGCCTCGCTGGCGTAGACCCCGATGGGCAGGGTGATCGCCTGGAAGAAGCTGAACAGCGGGCGCAACTGGTGGTCGAGGACCAGCGCGTGGCGCTCGGTGCCGCCAGTGGCGGCGAGCAGCACCGGGGTGTCGATCAAGGCGTTGAGGTCGATCAGGTCGAACAGGTGCTTGAGCAGGCCCGGATAGGAGCCACGGTAGACCGGCGAGGCGACCAGCAGCAGGTCGGCGCTTTCGATCTCGTCGAGCACCGCCTGCAGTTCCGCCGGCGCCTGGTTGCGCGCCAGGGTAGCGCCCAGCGGCGCGGCGATGTCGGTCAGCTCGATGACCCGGCTGTCGATCGGCAGCGACTGGCCAAGCTCGGCGATCAGGGCCTGGGTGAGTACCAGGGTGCGGGACGGGCGATAGGTGCCGCCGGAGACGGCGACGACTTTGAAGGGGCTGGTCATGGGATTTCCCTGTGGACTGTTGCGCTAGGTGCAGTGCCCTGGAGCAAGGGCCGTACCAACGGGGAAATGTGCATTTCCCGGGCAGTTGCGGCGGGTTTCCGGCCTCGGCCTGTCAGCCACGCAACAGCGCTGCTGTCCGACTGTTGCCCGGGCAACAGTTCAGTTCAGCTTGTAGGCCTGGAGCAGGAATATCTGGAATGCCCGCGCCGAATGCTGGTCGCCCGGCGGCAGAACGAACGGCGGCAGGCGCCCCTTGCGGCGCTTGACGTCGGCCCAGCGCTGGCCATTGCGCGAATGGAACTGGCAGAACGGCTGGTCGCCCAGGTAGAACACCCCCGGCCGCGGCTCGCGGATGCGCGGCCAGCGGCGCAGGCAATCCAGCAGCGGGCCTAGGTCGGCGAGTTGTTCCGGCGAACAGTACGGCATGCAGCGATCCTCTTCGCCGGGTCGGGAAACCAAGGTTGCTGTGACTGGAGGACCAGGCGGACTCGGCGCGGCCGGGAAAGCGGCTACCGGGAGCGAGCGACACAGGCGAGCGGAGCGAGGCATGGCGACGTCCCTGGTCCGGCCAACGAGATTCACCGCTCCGTTGTAGAACAGCCGCCGTCCGGGTTCTTGCCGGTTTTGTGGGGGAATTGTGAAAGACTGTAAAGCGCCACGCTCACTTGCCCACCAGCGAGACCACGTTGTGCCGTGGCGAGGTTTCCAGCTCGCCGATCTTCTCCAGGCGGGCGCGCACGATGTTGCGGCTGATCCCCAGCAGGCGTCCGGTCTGCAACTGGTTGCCGTGGCAGAAGCGATAGGCGGCACGGAACACGGTTTCCTCGATGTGCTCGTAGAGATCCTCGCGGTTTTCCTCGAACAGCGCCTGCAGCGCCGCCTCCAACGCCGAGCCGGCGGCGCTTTCGGGAGCGCGGCGCAAGCCGTTCGGCTCCTGGCGCGCACGCATGTCGATGAGGTGCAGGTCGGCCGGCTGGATCAGACGGTTGCGGCAGACCAGCAGCGCGTGGTGGATGGCGTTCTCCAGCTCGCGGATATTGCCCGCCCAGGAATGCCCGAGCAGCTTGCGCTCGGCTTCCGGGCTCAGGCTCGCGCTGGTGTAGCCGAGGCGCCGGCAGTGCTCGACGATGAAGTACTCGGCCAGCGGCAGGATATCGCCGCGGCGCTCGCGCAACGGCGGCAGTTGGATGGTCGCCACGTGCAGGCGGTAGAACAGGTCCTCGCGGAAGTGTCCGGCGACCACCGCGTCAGCCAGGTCGACGTTGGTCGCCGCCACCAGCCGCACGTCGATGGGGATCGGCCGGCGCGAACCGAGCCGCACCACCTCGCGTTCCTGCAGCACGCGCAGCAGCTTGACCTGGATGCTCGGCGGCAGGTCGCCGATCTCGTCGAGGAACAGGGTGCCGCCGTTGGCTGCCTCGAACCAGCCGGCCTTGCTCTGCAACGCACCGGTAAAGGCGCCCTTCTCGTGACCGAACAGCTCGCTCTCCACCAGGCTCTCGGCGAAAGCACCGCAGTTGACCGCGACGAACGGGCCGCCGTTGCGTCCGCTGAGGGCGTGGATATGGCGCGCCACCAGCTCCTTGCCGGTGCCGGTCTCGCCGATGACCAGCGCGTTGGCCTCGCTGGGTGCCAGGCGCTCGATGCGCTCCAGCAGCTCGCGGGATCGGGGATCGTTGAACACCAGCACGGTGGCGCGCACCGATTTGGTCAGCTCGCGGGCGTGGGGATGGGTGATGACGGACATGCTGGGTTCCGAGCCGGGGAATGTGCGCCCATCTTGCCCCAGGAACCCATAGATTAAAAAATTCTGAATTCGTATTTATATATTCGAATAAAAAATATAACCCCGCTCCTTAGGGCAGTACGCCAAGCAGCGACCAGACCCGGCGCGCCTCCGAGTCCGCATTGATCAGCTCCGCCAGCAACTCGCTCAGCGGCTTGTTGCCCCACTCCACCGCGCGCTTGATCAGGTAGGGAACCGGGCTGTGCGGCTCGGTGCGCGCCAGGTAGTCAGCGATCAGCAGCAATTGCCGGTAGGCGTCCTCGCGACTGGTCGGCGCGCCAGCCGGCCCGCTCGGCGCGCTCGCCGGGAGGCTTTCCTCGCCGTCCGTGTCGCCTTCGCTGGCATCCGCCTCCGCGACCGGGGGCTGTTCTTCGGACAGCGGCGCTTGCGGGTGCATGGCGATGAACTCCTTGAGCAAGGCCAGCCATTGCGCGATGACCTCGCGCAATGGCTGGCAACTGGGGGCGAGTTCGCCCAGGCAGCGGTCGCACCACTGTTCCAGGCGCAGTAGTTGCTGCTGGCAGGCGAGCAGGCTGGCCTGCTTGCGCTGCCATTGCACCAGGGGCTCCGCGCGCAACGCTTCGTCTAGCTTCTTCTGCTGAAGTTGCGCCGCTTCCAGCGCCGCCTTGGCGCTCTTGCTGTCGCCGCTGGCGACCTGCTGGCGCTGCAACCTCTGCCAGGCATAGAGGGTGATCTCGGCGAACGCGCCCTGCCCCATCAGCGGCAGGCGCGTGTGCAGCAGCTCGGCATAGCGGCGCAACAGCCAGTCGATGGGCGGCACCCGCCACGACTGGTCGCCGTCCTGGGCTTGCGGATGCACCTCCTCGGGGTAGCGCTCGCAGAGTTCCGCCAGCAGCACCAGCGCACGCTGCAATCCGCCCAGCCCGCCGCGTTGCAGCCAGGCCTCGCCGAGCCAGGCGGCGAGCATCAGGTCCTTGCTGCGCCGCTGCAACAGTTCGCTGGCCAACTGCTCCACCGCGGCCCAGTCGGCGCGCTTGGCCTCCGCTTGCCAGACGCCGGTCGGCAGGCTGCTGTCGTCCTCCCGGCGCAACTCGCGCAGGCGGTCGTAGTCCGGGTCGTAGCGCAGGCTGGGGCCGCACGGCTGTCCGGGGTCGATCGGTTCGAGCAGCACTTCCAGGGACAGGGCGTTGCCGGAAAGAGGCAGGGTCATGGGGTACCTCCGGTGCTGGCGACGGTGGCCGGCAACAGCGTCGCGAACGGCGATTGCGGCGCGCGCACCGGCAGCGGCTGGATGGACAGCGGGGTCTTGCCGCCCAGGCTCATCAACGACAGGCGGAGGAACATCCGCGCCTCGTTTTCCGGGCTGTAAGGCGCATACACCGGCAGTTGCAGGACCAGCGGAAACTCCGTGTAGTCGACGTTCGGCGGGCGCTGCCGGGAGAAGTGCGCGCGCATCATGCGCAACAGCGCCCAGGAGCCCTGGTAGCTCCAGCCGGCCTCGAGGTCGGCCACCGCCAGGCTGGCCTGGCGCGGGTCGTCTGCCGGACGCTGCGAGCCGTTCTTCGCCCAGCGCAGCATGATTTTCAGCGGATCGCCGACATTCCAGGTCAGGCCCTTGTCCTGCGCGCCGGGGAAACGGCTTTCCTGGTCGCCCGAGTACAGGCTCCAGGCGATCACCTGGTCGGCGCCGCGTTCCAGGCTGCGGTCGCTGCGCCAGTCGATGTCCAGGGCGACGCCGAGCAGGCCCGACTTGTCGCGCTCGAACAGCGGGCCGAGCCAGCGCTGCGCCTGCTCCAGGCGGCGGACGAAGTCCTCGGCGGCCGGCAGGTCCGGCGAGCGAACCTGGGCCAGCCCTTCGCGCACCTGCGGCAAGCGCGTCTCCATCAGTTTCAGCAGGTGCCGCACCCGCCCCGGCTCGGCATCGGCCGCTTCCAGGCTGTAGGCGAACGGGAAGCGTCCGGCGAGGTACTGGTTGAAGTAGTCGGCGAGGTCCTTCCAGGCCTGCGCCGCCTGCTGCTGTTGCAACGACTGGCAGCGCCCGAGCGCGCCCTGGCGCAGGTCCACCAGGCGCGTCGCCAGGTCGCTGCGGCTGG
Organism: Pseudomonas sp. HMSC065H01; assembly: GCF_001815235.1. Lineage (NCBI taxonomy): Bacteria > Pseudomonadati > Pseudomonadota > Gammaproteobacteria > Pseudomonadales > Pseudomonadaceae > Pseudomonas > Pseudomonas sp. HMSC065H01. The sequence goes on from NZ_KV819940.1 coordinate 84,293, forward strand.
ACGGCAGGAGCACGCCGTTGAGAATGTCGGCGCAACTGCCGATGTCCATCTGGTTGAAATCGTTACCCACCAGCTTCGCCAACTGCGCCGCGGTGCTCGCCGGGTTGTCGGCCTTGAATTTCTGCAGTTCGGCGTTGAGCGCGCTGAAGCGCACGAACGCGTTGTAGTCGGCGGTGGCCAGGCTGGATTGCTGCGCCTGCAACCACTCCAGCGCCGGGGCGTGGCGTTCGGCGACGGTCGCCATGGCATTGAACTGGCTGTTCAGGCTTTGCTTCAGCTCGGCACTGTCCTGGGCGCGGAACATCTGCAGGCCGAAATTCGGCGCGCCCGACCAGCGGCTGAAATCGACCGGCTCGCGCAGCACCGCCTGCTCGTCGATGTCGCGCAGGGCCTGGCCGATATCGGCCACGGCCAGCGCGTTGAGGCTGAGCAGCAGGCGCGCGCCGGCCTGCAGGTCCTGCAACTCCAGCAGCGCCGCCTGCAACACCTGGACCTGCTTGACCTGCACGTCGAAACGCGAGGCATTGCGACTGGCCAGGCTACGACTGCGCGGCCCGAGGCTTTGCCACATGGCCTCGGTCGCCGCGCTGGCGGCGGCGTGCAGGACCGAATAGCGATAGCGCGGGTTGAGCGATGGCAGGGTGCTCTCGTAGTAGCCGGTGAAGTCGTTGAAGAAGCTCAACGCCTGAGTCACGCCGATATCGTCGATGCTCAGCAAGGAGTGATCCGCCAGTGTCTTGTCCGCCAGGGCCACGGAGACGAAGTCCTTGGTCTTCAGGTCATCGATGGCGCGTTTCAGACCGAGCAGGTCATCGGCCAGCTTGAGCGTCGCCCCCTGTTTCACCAGCAGGCCGTCGCCGGCAGCCTCCGGAGGCGCGATCCATTCGCTGCGAAACTGCTGCTGCAACTGCACGGTGAGGTTCTGCAGTTCCTCCACGCGGTTTCCCAGCAAGCTGCTTTGCTGGGCGCTCTTGAGCAGGTTCTGGTAGCCAGGGACGAGATCCTGGCCGACGCCATTGCCCCAGATCAGGTTGATGCGGTTGACCTGTTGCTGCAGGTGGTTGATCAATTCGCCGATCCCCAGCAACTGGGCCGCCGTGGCGTCTCGTTCCTGGCCGAGCTGCGCGAGTTCCTGGGTCAGGGCATTGCCGGTGCGTTCCAGGCTGTCGGTGAGGAAGTAGGCGTTCAGCCAGCGTGCCATCAGGTCATGGAAGTTATCCGCCGCCGTGGCGGCGACCCGGCCCAGGTCGAGGGCGGCGAGATCGGCCGGACGCTCGGCGAACAGCGTGCGGTTGTAATAGGCCAGGCGCGCCAGGCTGCCGGCGTTGTAGCTGCTGCCCAAGGCATCGTTACTCAGTTGCAGAAGGTCGTCGAGCGGCGTCCTGCGGTTGTCGATGGCCTGGGCGAACAAGCGATTGTGGCGCTCCAGCGTAGTGGCGCGGGCGACCAGGTCCTTCGCCGCCAGGTAGTCCTTCCACTGGCTGGGGTCGTCGCCCTCCTTCAGGCCGGGTTGGCCATCGCTGCGGATCGCCCGCAGGTCGCTCGCCTCGCCTTCCAGCAGGCTGCGCAGCGGTCGCACCAGCAGGCGCTCGGAAACGCGGCGATACGCGTTGTCGATACGTGCATCCAGGGAGGAAAACCAGGAACTGGGAAACGCCAGCGAAGTGAAGCGCCAGCGCGGCGCCTGTGACACCAGTTGCCACCAGGCCTGGACGTTCTGCCGGACCTGGGCGGCGCGCCGAGTGTCGTCGTCGAGCGGCTGGTAGCGCTCACTGGCGCCATGCAGCAGTTGCGACAGTTCACCGGCGTCGCGCAGCGCGTCGCGCCAGACCCAGGTCATCAGGCCGCCCCAGAGCAGGCACAGGCACAACGCGGCGAGGCCGATCCCGCGCTGCCAGCGCTGACGCAGCTGGAGGATGCGCGGCACCGCCTGGGCCAGGCCTTCCTCGGCAAGGATCCGCCGTGCCCACAGTTGGCTGGCGAAGCTGCTGCGCCGACGCGGCGCGTCGACCGCCGGCAGGACTTCGTCGGCTGCCGCGCCCGCCGCCTCGCTGCCGCTCAGGTAGAGACCGCGAAAGCGCGGCGCCTCGCCCCTGGCGTTGCCCTGGAAGACCGGTTCGAGCAGCGCCTGCAACGAACCGCGGAGACTTTCCAGGCGTGGCGGCAGGCAATACAGCTCATTGTCCACCTGGCCGCGCAAGGTACCGAGTTCGACGATCGACTCGGTCAGGGTGGCGGTGATTTCCTCCAGCGCCTGCTCGCACCAGCGCGACTGCCAGGCCGCTTCGGCGGCGAACGGCGAGGACCAGCCGAGGGCGCGCTCGCGCGCCTCCTCGGGCAGCGCCGCGAGAAGTTCCTGGAAACCCGGCAGGTCTTCCAGGCCAGTGATCACCACGTAAACCGGCAGGCTCAGGCCAAGGCGCTGGGTCAGTTCCACGTAGCGACGGCGCGCGGCGAGGCCGAGGTTGGCCGCCTGCTCGCCATCCTGCAGCCGCGCCAGCGGAATGTTCCAGACCACTCCGTCCAGCGCGCGCCTGCCGCGCAGGCGCAGGAACAGACGCAACAGGCGCAGCCAGGCGCCGCTTTGCCGGCGCAGGCCCTCGTCGGGCAGGAAAACCGACTCGGGCACCAGCAGGATCGCCCTCTCGCCGTCCGACCACCAGCGGCCGAACCAGGCCGGGCGCGCCACCGGCAGCAGGCGCCAGGTGGCGCACAACTGCTCGCCCTCGGTCTCGTTGCCGAGCATCAGCAGCCACGGCGCTTCGTAGCGGCCCTGCCAGCCCTGCTCGCGCTCCATCTGCCGGACCGCCGCGTAGAAGCTGCGGATCTCCGTACCACCGCGGGTTCGCCACCACCAGCCCAGCGCCCCCAGCAGCAGCGCCAGCAGCACCAGGAGGAGAACCAGCATGAACAGGGTCGCGCCGCTCATGGCGCCTGCTCCGCATCGGCCAGGTGGGTCACCGCCGCCATTTCGTGCTGGATGTCGCGCCAGAACAGGTGTCCGATACCGCTCATCAACAGCACCAGCCCGAGCACCGCCAGGCCCAGGCGGAAGCCGTCCGGCAGCGCTGCGCGCACCGGCAGACGCCGTGGCGGCGCAGCGGCGGGCTGCTCAAGGCGACGGCCGAGGTCGGCGGCGTCCGCCTCGCGCTGCCAGGCGAAGGCGAACAACGCCTGCCGCCACTTCTCGTGCAGCGCCTCGCCGCGCGGCCCGCGCAGGCGACCGCGGAAGCCGAGGATCAGGCATTGCAGGTAGACGTTGGCCAGGTCGCGACTGGCCGGGGCGCGTTCGTCGAGCAGGCGCTTGATCGCCAGCGGCAGGTATTCGCCCGCCTGGCGACTGCCGTAGAGATGCGACTCCAGCGGTTTGTCCTGCCAGGCGCCCTGCCCCGGCCAGGCGCTGAAGACCAGGGTCTCGTCGACCAGGGCGACGAAGGCATAGACCATCGCCTTGACCTGCACGCCCGCCGCGTCGCCGACGCTGGCGAAGGCGCTGCGCCACAGACGCCGGGTGATGCGGGTGGACAGTTCGAGGGCGCGCTCGACCATCCGTGGCACATCCTGGGCGTCCCGGTCGAGGGCGCCCCAGGCCTCCAGCCATTCCTGCCAGGCCTGGCGGAATGCCGTGCTGAGCGGCTGCTCCTGGTACGCCTGGGAAAAAGGCCCTGCACTCCCTTCGGGCATTGGCGGCTCCTTCCTGTCTAGGTGTTGTCGCTGCCGTCGGCGACGAACAGCACGATCTGCCAGGGACTGCTGGCGACCCCGCTGACCGGCGCGACGATGCGCAGCGGCTGGCCGGCATCGAACCAGTCGCCGGCACCCTGCACGACGAACAAACGGGTGTCGTCGCCAACGCTGTAGGCCACCTGTTCCTGGCGATTCATCGGCTGCCGCGCCAGTCCGCTCATGCGTTGCCGGGCGAGCAACGGCAGGTGCGGGTCGGAGGCGACGATGGCGCGCTCCAGCCAGTCAGCCGCCGCCTGTTCGCCGGAGCCGGCGGGCATCCGCAGGCCGACCACCAGGCGCTGACGCGGCGCCGGATCGGGCAGGCGCACGGAAAATACCTGTTCCTCCTGCTCGAACGGCAGGCAGCGGTAGCCCGCGCGGATCGACTCGATGGCGCGCTCCAACCAGTCCAGCAGCGGCTCGTAGCCACGCCGCAGGTCGAGGAAGTCGAGCGCTTCGAAGGCCGGCACGCCGGCCAGCGGATCGAGCGCCGCCCAGGCACCGGCCAGGCCCAGCAGGCTGCCGTGCAGGGCCAGCGGCGAGGCCGTACGGCTTGCCAGCAGGCCTTCGACCTCCGGCAGGCGGGTCCAGAGCGCGGCAAGCTGGCGACGGATTTCCACCGCGTCGTCCTGGTTGCCCGCCTGCTGCGCCAGGCGCAGGCGCCCGCCGAGGAACAGCGCCTTCTCCCGGGCCCGCGCGCAGAGTGACTGCACGCGTCTGCCCAGGGGCGACTCCGGCAGGATCAGTGGCGTCGGCGGGACGTAGGGCAGGCTGACGTAGGCGCCGCCCTCCTTCGCCACGCGCAGCAACGGCAGGCACACGGAGTCGGCCTTGCCGTCGTCGCCGACCAGCCGCAGCGACGCTCGCCAGACGGTGATCGGCTCGGGGTGCTCGCCGCTGGCCAGGTCCGGCAGCGGCGCGCCGACCCGCGATTGCAGACGGCCCTTCAGCGGCAGCAACTGACCCGCCCGCCACAGCGGACTGACCGCCAGGTGGACGTTCAGCAGCGGCCCTTCGGCGGCCGCCAGCGCTGTCTCCAGATCGAACTCCAGCGGCGCGTCGACACCAGCCTGCACGCTCACCGGCAGGCCGTCGGGCAGGATCGCTTCGAGGTGCAGGACCCGCACTTGGCCGGCGCACAACGCCGAGGGGTCCAGTTCCAGGGCGGTCACTCCCCAGAACCAAGGGTTGCAGGCCTGTCCGATGCGCGCCGCCAGCGCCTCGGCACGCAATCCCTGCAACTGGAAATGCTGGGGAAGCAGTTGCATCCCTTCGTGCCAGCACACCGCGTCAGGCAGAACACTCATACGACTCCCCTTCGACGTCCTACGTTGTCGTGCACGACGGTCGCTCGCCTGCCCCTCCGCTAACGCGTGGCGGGATCGTTGACCAGTCGCATTTCCCGGGTATCCAGACGCAGCCAGACGCGCTGCTGCTGGTCGAGGCGCAAGCGGTGCGCGCCGGGTGTGTTATAGCCGGCGAAGACCAAAAGTCCAGTTGCGCGGTCGCCGCGCAAGGGGAAGGACTCCGACTCGATGAACTGCCCCGGGACCAGCTCCAGGCTCCATACCGCGAACTGCTGCCGGTAGTCGCGGCGGTACTGCTCGCGATTGGCGAACCACTGGCTGGCCGGCAGTCCGGCCAGTTCCTTGAACAGCTCCGCATCCTTCACCGCGACGAAATCCACGGCGATCGGCGAGTCGTCGTTGGCGCGCGCGGCGACATCCAGGGTCAGCCGCTGCAACTCGACCCGCGGCGCGAAGAAATACGAGCAGCCGGCCAGCGCCAGGATCGCCAGCGCCAGGGAGAGTTTCCGACATATGGTGAAACATCCGTGCTTCATGGGAGTCCAACGAAAATTTTATTTTGCAAATCCATAGACCTGTTCTAGCGTCTTTTGTAGTTCGTCGCCAGTGACGGACCAGAGGGATCGCCAAGGACAGGTTCTGCGCCGTTTTCCCTGTCATGCCTGTGATCCAGCAAGGGACTGCGATGATCAGGGCATCCCCCCGATGCATTGCTCCCCCACCATTGCATCGGAGTCAGCCGCCATGGCCGAGAGTACGCAGCACAAGCTGGACCGGGTGCGCCCGCCGCGCGTGCAGATCACCTACGACGTCGAGATCGGCAACGCCATCGAGAAGAAGGAGCTGCCCCTGGTGGTCGGCATCCTCGCCGACCTCTCCGGCAAGCCGGATACCCCGCCGGCGAAGCTGGTCGAACGGCGTTTCGTCGACATCGACCGCGACAACTTCAACGAGATCCTCTCCTCCATCTCTCCCCGCGCCACCCTGCAGGTCGACAACACCATCAGCGGCGACGACAGCAAGCTGAACGTCGAGCTGCGCTTCAACCACATCGAGGACTTCGACCCGGTCAACCTGGTGAAGCAGGTGGTCCCGTTGCGTCGCCTGTTCGAAGCGCGCCAGCGCCTGCGCGACCTGCTGACCAAGCTCGACGGCAACGACGACCTCGACCAGTTGCTGCAGGACGTGGTGGCCAACACCGAAGGCCTGCAGGAAATCAAAGCGGCCCGCCCGGAAGCCGAAGCGGCCCCGGCCGGCGACAGCGAACCCCCGGCCGACCAGCCGGCCTGACCCTCTTCCCGGAGAAGCCGCCATGCCCAAGTCATCCGCCGCCGAACAATCCGGCGAGAGTTCGACCCAGACCCTGTCCCTGCTCGACGAGATCATCGCCAAGGGCCGCATGGCCCACGACGACAGCCAGCAGGACTATGCCCGCGACATGCTCGCGGAATTCGCCACCCAGGTCCTCGACGAGGGCATGGCCGTCGACAAGGACACCGTGGCGATGATCAACGACCGCATCAGCCAGATCGATGCGCTGATCAGCGACCAGCTCAACCAGATCATCCACCACCCCGAGTTGCAGAAGCTGGAAGCCTCCTGGCGCGGCCTGCACCAACTGGTGAGCAACACCGAGACCAGCGCGCGGCTCAAGCTGCGCCTGCTGAACGTCGGCAAGAACGAACTGCAGAACGACCTGGAGAAGGCGGTCGAGTTCGACCAGAGCGCACTGTTCAAGAAGATCTACGAAGAGGAATACGGCACCTTCGGCGGACACCCCTTCAGCCTGCTGATCGGCGACTTCACCTTCGGTCGCCATCCGCAGGACATCGGCCTGCTGGAGAAGCTGTCGAACGTCGCCGCGGCTGCCCACGCGCCGTTCATCGCCGCCGCCAGCCCACGCCTGTTCGACATGAACAGCTTCACCGAACTGGCCGTGCCACGCGACCTGACCAAGATCTTCGAGAGCCTGGAGCTGATCAAGTGGCGCGCCTTCCGCGAGAGCGAGGACTCGCGCTACGTGTCGCTGGTGCTGCCGAACTTCCTCTTGCGCCTGCCCTACGGCCCGGAGACGCGACCGGTGGAAGGCATGAACTATGTCGAGGACGTCAACGGCACCGACCACTCCAAGTACCTCTGGGGCAACGCCGCCTGGGTCCTGGCGCAGCGCATCACCGAGGCCTTCGCCAAGTACGGCTGGTGCGCGGCGATCCGCGGCGCGGAAGGCGGCGGCGCGGTCGAGGGCCTACCGGCGCACACGTTCCGCACCAGCTCCGGCGACCTGTCGCTGAAGTGCCCGACCGAGGTGGCGATCACCGACCGCCGCGAGAAGGAACTCAACGATCTCGGCTTCATTTCCCTGTGCCACAAGAAGAACAGCGACGTGGCGGTGTTCTTCGGCGGCCAGACCACCAACAAGGCCAGGCTCTACAACACCAACGAGGCCAACGCCAACGCGCGCCTGTCGGCGATGCTGCCGTACGTGCTGGCGGCATCGCGCTTCGCCCACTACCTGAAGGTGATCATGCGCGACAAGGTCGGCAGCTTCATGACCCGCGACAACGTGCAGACCTACCTGAACAACTGGATCGCCGACTACGTGCTGATCAACGACAACGCACCGCAGGAAATCAAGGCGCAGTACCCGCTGCGCGAGGCGCGGGTAGATGTCAGCGAGGTGGCCGGCAAACCGGGGGCCTACCGCGCCACGGTGTTCCTCCGGCCGCACTTCCAGCTCGAGGAACTCAGCGCGTCGATCCGCCTGGTCGCCAACCTGCCGCCGCCGGTAGCGGCGTGAGTCCGCCCCCGCCGGCAGCGCCGGCGGGGCGCCCTTCCCGTTCCAGACAGCCCCTCTCCAGGAGTCAGATGCGATGGATGCGATCATTCTCGATTTCGGCAGCGACATCAAAGGCGACAGCCTGCTCGTCGGCTACGAAAACAAGATCGAAATCATGTCCTACAGCCACAACGTGGCGATGCAGGTCACCAACGACGTCAGCAACTCGGAGCGCACCTCCGGCAAACCCCACGTCGGCGAATTCACCCTCACCAAGTTCATCGACACCTCGACCCCGACCCTCAACGAGTATTGCTGCGCCGGCAAGCCGATCGCCGAGGCGACCATCACCATCGGCCGCAACGCCGCCGAGGGCAACGGGCAGATCATGCCCTTCATCGTCTACACCCTGAACAACGTGGTGCTCTCCAACGTCAGCGTCAGCGGCGGCGCCGGCGGCAAGCCGGTGGAGACCCTGTCGCTGAACTTCACCAAGATCAAGTGGGAGCTGACCGCGCAGAAGGACGACGGCACCAAGGAAGGCACGGCCGCCTCGACCTGGGACCTGGCCGCCAACCAGCTGGTCAAGTGACCGGGCGCCGACATGTCCGGAGCCCTGCCGCCGCTGTTCGAGCGCCTCAGCGCCGAGGCCGACGAACGTCCCGCGTTCGACGACCGGGCGCTGGCCGAGTCGGTCCGCGGCGAGCTGCTGCGCCTGCTCAACACACGGCGCCCGGCGAATGCGCGCAGCGGCATCCTCGCCTACGGGCTCGCCGACTGGACCGCCGTGCAACGCCTGCGCGCCGAGGACCGGCGCCAGCTGGCGCGCGAGGTGCGGGCGGCGGTCGAGCATTTCGAGCCGCGCCTGCAACTGGCCGAGGTCGAGGTCGAACCTGACCCGGGCAATCCGCAGCGCCTGCGTATCCAGCTCGGCGGCAGCCTGCGCAGCGGGTCGCGCCTGACGCCTGCGCTATTCGTCATCGAACAGGGCAGCGATGGCCTTGAGGTGCGCCATGAGCGATTCGATTGATGCCGACCTGCTCGACTACTACCAGCGCGAGCTGACCTGGCTACGGCACGCCGGCGGCGCCTTCGCCGAGCGCTATCCGAAGGTCGCCCGGCGCCTGCAACTGGCTCCCGGCGAATGCCCCGACCCGCACGTCGAGCGTCTGCTGGAAGGTTTCTCGCTGCTCACCGCGCGCCTGCAACGGCGCCTCGACGACGACTACGCAGAGTTCAGCGACGCCCTCCTCGAACAGCTCTACCCCCTGGCGCTGCGCCCGCTGCCGTCCTGCGCGATCGTCCAGTTCGAGCCGGACCCGACCCAGGGCAACCTCGCCGAGGGCTACCGGCTGCCGCGCGACACCGCGCTGTTCGTCACCACCCGTGGCGGCGACAGCGTGCATTTCCGCAGCAGCGCCGAGGCGACCCTGTGGCCGCTGGCGATCGACGAGGCGACCCTGCTCGGCGGCGAGGAGGCGCAAGCCCTGACCGGAGTCGGCGCCGCCCGCTCGGCGTTGCGCCTGAGCCTGCGCTGCCTGGGCGAGTACCGCTGGGACGAACTGTCGATCGAGCGCCTGCGCATCCACCTGGCGGCTTCGCCGATGGGCTGCGCGATCCTCTACGACCTGCTCGCCGCGCATGCCGTGCAGGTCATGGCGGGGGCGCCCGGCACGCCGCCGGCGGCGCTCCGCGGACTGCCGGAGATCGTCGGCTTCGCCGCCGACGAGGCGCTGCTGCCGGAGGAAGACGGCGGACATCCGGGCCTGCGCCTGCTCGCCGAGTACTTCGCCTTCCCCGACAAGTTCCACTTCTTCGACCTGCCGCTGTCCGGCGCGCTCGCCGACGGACAGACGCTCTACCTGTACCTGGTCTTCGATCGCGCACCGACGGCACGCCTGCATTTGCAGGCGGAAGACTTCCAGCTCGGCTGCGCGCCGGCGATCAACCTCTTTCCGCGGACCTCGGAGCCGCTGCGCCCGGACGGCACCCGCAGCGAGTACCGCCTGGTCGCCGACAGTCACCGCGAGAACAGCGTGGAAATCCATAGCATCCGCGCCGTGCGCTCGGTTGCCGGGAGCACCGTGCAGCCAGTCCCGGCCTACTATGGCTGCCGCCACGACAGCCACCTCGGCACGCTCTACTGGCACGCCCGGCGCATCGCCGGGCTGACCCCGAACCGGCTGGGCAGCGACCTGCTGCTGAGCCTGGTGGATACCGGCTTCGACCCGTTACGCGAGGCCCCGGCCTTCAGCCTGACCGCCGAGCTGCTATGCACCAATCGCTATCTGGCCGAGCGCCTGGGTGCCGGCACCGCGCTGGGCTTCGAACGGCCCGGGCCGGTCGCCGCCGCACGCCTGCGCAACGCGCCCAGCGCGCAGAGCCAGCCGCGCCTGGACGGCCAGTCGCGCTGGAGACTGGTCTCGCAGCTGACCCTCAACCACCTCTCGCTGGTGGAAGGTCCGCGCGCCCTCGAAGCCCTGCGGGAGATCCTCGCCCTGCACAACCTGCGCGACGATGCCAGCGCCCTCCGGCAGATAGAAGGCCTGCGGCAACTCGACTGCCAGCGGGTGGTGGCGCACGTCGGCGAGGATGCCTGGCGCGGCTGGCGCAATGGCCTGGAAATCCGCCTGCGACTCGATCCGCAACACTTCGTCGGCGCCAGCGGCGTGCTGTTCTCCGCCGTGCTGGCGCAGTTCTTCTCGCTGTATGCCACCGCCAACCGCTTCGTGCGCACGGTCCTGGTGGAAGCCGACAAGGAGGTGAAGACATGGCAACCCCAGGCCGGCTCGCCGCTCTCCCTCTGAGTCAGCGGCTGCGCCGCACGCCGCAGCGCTTCGAACTGTTGCAGGCGCTGCTGCTGCTCGAACGCGAGCGTCCCCAGGCGTTGCCGCTGGGCACCGGCAACGCGCCGCGGGCGGAGGCCCTGCGCCTGCGCGGGCCGCTGTTGCCGCTGTTCGCCTCGAGCGAGGTGGAAAGCCTGCTCGACGACCCGCAGCAACCGGTGCTGTCCACCCCGGTGTTCGGCCTCGGCGGACCCGACGGCCCGTTGCCCTATGCCTACCAGGAATGGCTGCAACAACGCGCCCGGCAGAAGGACCATGCCCCCGCCGAGTTCCTCGACCTGTTCCAGCACCGCCTGCTCAGCCTGCTCTACCGGGTGCTGCGCAAGCATCGCGTGGCGCTCGGTTTCGCGGTGCCGGCGGCGACCCCGGTGCAGGCGCAGCTACGCGCCCTCAGCGGCCTGTTGCCGAAAGCCCTGCAAGAGCGCCTGGCGCTGCCGGACAGCGCGGTACTGGCACGCACCGCGCTGTTCGCCGGCGGGCGTCGCTCCCTGGCCGGCTTCGCCGGCCTGGTGCGCCAGCATTTCGGCGTGGAGGCACGGCTGGACGCCTACCAGGGCGCCTGGAAGGAAATCCCCGCGGCCAGCCGCAGCCGGCTGCAACGCGGCGGACGCAACCTGCGTCTGGGTCGCGACGCCATAGCCGGCACGCGCACCTGGGACGAGCACGCCGGCATCGCCCTCAGTCTCGGTCCGCTGGATGCCCGCGAAGCCGCCCGCTTCTTCCCCGACGGCGACGCCCATGGCCAGTTGGCCAGCCTCGCCGCGCTGTACTTCGGCCCCGACCTGGATTGTCGCCTGAGCCTGCTGGTGAGCGGCGGCGCGCCGCTGCGCCTGGAGCGCGGTGCACCGCCCAGGCTGAGCTGGAACACCGGCCTGCGGCGCGTCGAAGACGGCCAGCGGCAGCGCATCGATCTCGACCTGCGGCAGCCGGAGGTAGCCTGAAATGGAACTCGCCGCCCTGATCGGCCGCCTCAACCCGGACTGTCGCCGCGCCCTGGAGCGCGCCGCGCAACGCTGCCTGCAACGCACCCATCATTACGTAGAGATCGAGCACCTGCTGCTGGAACTGCTGGACATCGACGGCGGCGACTTCGCCTGCCTGCTGCCGCGCTTCGGCCTGGAGCGCGACGCCCTGGTCGCCGAGATCAACCTGTCGCTGGAGCTGTTCAAGGCCGGCAATACCCGCACTCCGGCGCTGTCCGCGCACACCATCGGCCTGCTCGAAGACGCCGTGGTCCACGCCAGCGTGCTCGGCCAGGCGCAGATTCGTTCCGGCCTGCTGCTGCTCGCCCTGCTCGACCGCGAGGAGCGCCGCGCCCTGCTGCTGAACAGCGCGTCGTCGCTGCTGCGGATTCCCCACGAGGCCTTGCAGGCCAACCTGCTGGAGTGGATCCAGGCCTCCCGCGAACAGCCGGCCGCGCCGAACCGCCCGGCGGCAGGCGGCGACAAGCCGGAAAGCGCCCAGGACCCGCTGCTCGACCAGTACACCCAGGACCTCACCGCCGAAGCCCGCGCCGGGCGCATCGACCCCATAGTCGGGCGCGACGGGGAGATCCGCCAGTGCGTCGACATCCTCCTGCGCCGGCGGCAGAACAACCCGATCCTGGTCGGCGCGCCGGGCGTCGGCAAGACCGCTGTGGTCGAGGGCCTGGCCCTGCGCATCGCCGCCGGCGAGGTGCCGCCGTCGTTGCAGGAGGTGATCCTGCGGGTGCTCGACCTCGGCCTGTTGCAGGCCGGCGCCAGCATGAAGGGCGAGTTCGAGCAGCGCCTCAAGGGCGTGATCGACGCCGTGCGCAACAGCGCGCAGCCGATCATCCTGTTCATCGACGAGGCGCACACGCTGATCGGCGCCGGCGGCGCGGAAGGCGGCAGCGACGCCGCCAACCTGCTCAAGCCGGCCCTGGCGCGCGGCGAGTTGCGCACCCTGGCGGCCACCACCTGGCTGGAATACAAGAAATACTTCGAGAAGGACCCGGCGCTGACCCGGCGCTTCCAGCTGGTCCAGGTCGAGGAGCCGGACGAGGCCACCGCCGTGGAGATGCTGCGCGGCGTCGCCGGCAAGCTGGAACTGCATCACGGCGTGCAGATCATGGACGCGGCCATCGTCGATGCGGTGAAGCTGTCGCATCGCTACATCTCCGGCCGCCAGTTGCCGGACAAGGCGATCAGCGTGCTCGACACCGCCTGCGCGCGGGTCGCCCTCGGCCAGCACGACGTGCCGCCGCCGCTGGAAAGCCTGCGCCATCGCGAGCAGGCGCTGGAAGAGGAATTGCAGCGGCTGCGCCGGGAACAGGCCACCGGCCTCGACCACAGCGCGCGTATCACCGCCCTGGAAAGCGAGTCGGGCGATAACCGCCGGACCATCCGCGAGCTGGAGACCCGCTGGGACGAGGAACGCGAAGCGGTGCGCGAACTGCTCGACATCCGCCGCGAACTGCTGGCCCTCAGCGAAAGCGCCGACGCGGCCAAGCCCGACGAGGAACTGGACGGTCGCATCGACCACCTGGCCGCCGAACTGGCGCGCCTGGCGGCCGGCCTCGAAGCCATCCGCCAGGACGACCCGCTGGTTCCCGAGCAGGTGGACTCGCGTACCGTGGCCGCGGTGATCGCCGGCTGGACCGGCATCCCGGTGGGCAAGATGCTCGCCGACGAAGCCCACGCCATCCGTTCCCTGGCGCAACGAATGGGCCAGCGGGTGATGGGCCAGGAGGCCGCCCTGGGCGCCATCGCCCAGCGCATCCAGGCCTATCGCGCCGGACTCAGCGACCCGGCCAAGCCGGTCGGCGTATTCCTCCTGCCCGGCCCCACCGGCGTGGGCAAGACCGAGACCGCCTACGCCCTGGCCGACGCCCTTTACGGCGGCGAACGCAACCTGATCAGCATCAACCTCTCCGAGTACCAGGAGGCCCACACCGTCAGCCAGCTCAAGGGCGCCCCGCCCGGCTACGTCGGCTACGGCAGCGGCGGCGTGCTCACCGAAGCGGTGCGCCGCAAGCCCTATTCGGTGGTGCTGCTGGACGAGATCGAGAAAGCCCATCCGGACGTGCTGGAAGCCTTCTACAACGTGTTCGACAAGGGCGTGATGGAAGACGGCACCGGCCTGGTGGTGGACTTCAGGAACACCGTGATCCTCGCCACCAGCAACGTCGGCGCCGAACTGCTGCTGGACAGCCCGGCCGAACAGGTCGCCACCCCGGCCTTCGACGAGCGCCTGCGCAAAGTCCTGCTGCAAACCTTCCGCCCGGCGTTCCTCGCGCGCATGACCGTGGTGCCTTACCGGCCGCTGGAGGAAGCCACCCTGGAAGGCATCGTCGTGGCCAAGCTGGAAAAACTGCGGGAACGCTACAAGGCCGCTACCGGCAAACAGTTCGACTTCGACCCGGCCATCGTCAAGGCCGTGCTCGCCAAGTGCAGCGCGGCGGGCGCGCGGGATATCGAGAACGTGCTGATGGCGCAGGTGACGGGGAAGTTGGCGGAGTGGGTGTTGGAGTAGGACCCTATTTGAGGAGTCTATATGAACTATTTATTCGTGCCATTCACAAGCGAAGAAAGCAATAACGAACTACTATCCATGGGTACGCTTTGGGCATCCCAAGTGGCAAAGGATCCTCGCGGCAGAGAACCACCGAAGCTATTATTTTACAACACTAAGCACATGAAGCCATTAAATATCATAAACAATGACGATACGCTGTACGTGATTGCTCATGGTTACGAAGGCATCTCAGACTACATATTCAGCCTGAGCACCCCTCCTGCGAACGGGCTCATACCGGCGTTAACGGCAGGGGAACTGTCAGTAAGACTGAAAGTAGCAGGATTAAATGCAAACCATAGAAGAGTCAAGCTCTACGTATGTAACTCAGGGGGTGAGTTTTCGGAATTTGCTACTTCATTCAAAAGCAAAATGCGAGACAGCATGGGCTACCCCAATATAGATGTATATTACTATAATTCATCGGTGTCGGTACCGAAAGAATTTGCCGACGGCAATTACCATAAAGACGGGGTACTCTTTGATGCGCAAGGCAATGTAGTGCTAACGCCAAGATTTCGAGCTTCGGAAGCAAGACAGAGAGTACCTTAAGAATAATTTAGCGCCATCTCAAATAAAAAGGAAACGAGTAATGGGATATCTATTTTTTGACACTTCATAACCACAAAATAAGCCTCCTCCATCCCCCTTTATGAACTCTGACCAAGTCACCATTATGGCGCTGAAATTCTGGTCTGGAACGTACAGCACATGGACAACCAATCCACATCCACTCATTCGATGGCCTTTTGGGAAAAGCTGGAGTTCCTCGACAATACTTGGCCAACCGATGAGGAGCGATCATTTTCCGGTGATCTATACGTGGATGGAAAAATCGGGATGAAGGTCGTCTTGAGGTTATTCATCATTCCTTCGGGCTGGCATGACAAGGCACACTAATGCCCCGTCCCACCGACACCAATACCACCCTCTCCCTCAGCGCCTCCACCCTGGGTGATCTTTACCCCCAGACGCTTTCCGGGGGCGAGGCGTTGAACGAGCTGGGCAGCCTGACGCTCGGCGGCTACAGCGCCACCGCGCTGACGTTGAGCAATGCGGTGGCCACCCATCTCACCGCCACCCTGCACAACGACGCCGACCAGCGTCCGCTCGACGGCCTGGTCGCGGAGATCCGCCAACTCCCCGGCGATGCCAGCGCCGAGCGCTACCAGGTGCTGTTGCGCCCCTGGCTCTGGTGGCTGACGCTGGCCAGCAACAACCGGGTGTTCCAGAACCTGGCCACCAGCGACATCGTCACCCAGGTCTTCGACCAGCACGGCTTCAGCGACTACCAGTTGCAGCTCAGCGGCAGCTACCAGCCCCGCGAATACTGCGTGCAGTATGGCGAGAGCGACCTCGCCTTCGTTTCGCGGCTGCTGGAGGAAGACGGCATCTTCTGGTTCTTCACCCATGCCGCCGGCAAGCACATCCTGGTGCTGGCCGACAGCAACGACGCCTTCCCGCCGATTCCCAACGGCCCGGAAGTGGCCTACCTGGGCCAAGGAATCGGCGTGCGCGAGTTGCAGGGCGTGCGTTCGGCGCAGTACAGCCTCCAGGCGGTATCCGGGACCTACAGCGCCACCGACTACGAGTTCACCACCCCGGGCACCTCGCTGTACTCCCAGGCCGAGGCGGTTTCCGGCGCCGCCGGCGTCTACCAGCACCCCGGCGGCTACACCGCCAAGGCCCAGGGCGACAGCCTGACCAAGCAACGCATCGACGGCCTGCGCAGCCAGGAGACGCGCCTGATCGGCGAGAGCGACTGCCGCTGGCTGGTGCCCGGCCACTGGTTCACCCTCAGCGGGCATGACGACGATTCGCTGAATATCGACTGGGTGCTGACCTCGGTCACCCATGACGCCAGTCACGCGCACTACCGCAACCGCTTCGAGGCGATCCCCAAGGCCACCGCCTACCGCCCCGCGCGGGTCACGCCCAAGCCGCGCATGCACACCCAGACCGCCCTGGTGGTGGGCAAGGCCGGCGAGGAGATCTGGACCGACCAGTACGGCCGGATCAAGATCCAGTTCCCCTGGGACCGCGACGGCAAGAACGACGAGACCTCCTCCTGCTGGGTGCGCGTGGTGCTGCCCTGGAGCGGCAAGGGCTTCGGCATGCAGTTCGTGCCGCGCATCGGCCAGGAAGTGATCGTCACCTTCATCGACGGCGACCCGGACCGCCCGCTGGTCACCGGCTGCGTCTACAACGGCGACAACGCCCTGCCCTACGCGCTGCCGGACAACCAGACGCAGTCCGGGATCAAGACCAACTCGTCGAAGGGCGGCGGCGGTTTCAACGAGCTGCGCTTCGAGGACAAGAAGGACGCCGAGGAAGTCTTCCTCCAGGCGCAGAAGGACCTCAACGTCAACGTGCTCAACGACAGCACCGCCAGCATCGGCCACGACGAGACCCTGACGGTGCAGAACGCCCGCACCCGCACGGTGAAGGAAGGCGACGAGACCGTCACCCTGGAGAAAGGCAAGCGCACGGTGACCATCCAGACCGGCAGCGACAGTCTGGATGTGAAGGACACGCGCACGGTGACGGTGGGCGCCGACCAGACCCACAGCACCGGCGGCAACTACAGCCACAAGGTCAGCGGCAACTTCGAGCTGACGGTGGACGGCAACCTGACCATCAAGGTCAGCGGCACCCTCGCCCTGCAGAGCGGCGGCAGCCTGACCCTGAAGAGCGACGCCGACCTCGCCGCCCAGGCTGGCACCTCGCTGACCAGCAAGGCCGGGACGTCGCTGACCAACCAGGCCGGCACCTCCCTCACCAACAAGGCCGGCACCAGCCTGACCAACGATGCCGGCGTCAGCCTGACCAACAAGGCCGGCGCCGAACAGACGGTGGACGGCGGCGGCATGCTGACCATCAAGGGCGGCCTGGTAAAGGTCAACTGAGGAGAAGCGCATGGCGGCATCCGGCAAGCTCGACCTGGTTCGTGGCGACAGCCATCTCGCCGGCAACCTGCTCGACGGCAGCCTGGAAGGCCCGTTGCGCATCGACGAGCACGACAGGCCGCAGGCCAGCCTCGGCTACCGGCAGGGCCAGTTGCACGGCGCCAGCACCCTGTTCCATCCCAACGGCAAGGTCTCCGCGCAACTCGCCTTCGTCGACGGCAAGCTGCACGGGCCGGCCAGTTTCCATGCCGCGGAAGGCTGGTTGCAGCGCAAGGCGCACTACCGCAACGGGCTGCTCCACGGCGAAGCGTTCAACTATTTCGCCAACGGCCAGGTGGCCGAGCGCGAGCATTACCGCGACGGCGTACGCGACGGGGTCTACCAACGCTTCCATGGCAATGGCCAACTGGCCTTCGACGGACGCTACCTGAACGGCCAGCTACTGGACGGCGCCCAGCCGTTCGCCGACGACGGCCGGCCGCTGGACAGCGAGGGCAAGCCCATGGCGCGCTGGCGCTGGTGGTGGACCAGGCTGGCGGAGCCCTAGGCGCGCATCGGCCAGGCGGCGCTCAGGGAATCAGCATCTGCACCTGTCCCGGCACGCTGATCTTGATCACCCCGCCCCAGGTGCAGATCAGCGTGCCATTGGCGTCCAGCGCGGGCATCCCGCCCAGCAGCAGGGTCGGCGGGCCGCCGGGGATCCACGGGCTGGCGGTGGCGGGAATGCACGGCATCGGCGTCAGTACGCCGAGGGCGGCGGCGGTGGCGGCGGCCACCACGGGGTTGGCCGGACTCTGGCAGAGACCGAAGGTGGGAATGTTCAGCAGCGGGATGTGGTCCATGATGTTCGCCGCCGGCATCCCGCTGGTCAGGGTGCGGTTCTGCGGCAACACGTTGAGCACCGTCGGCGCCGCCCCGAAGCTGCATTGCAGGGTGGCGCCGGCGCAGACCTGCGGGCAGCCCATGCCGTCCTCCCGAGCGCGATGGCGTTGTAGCAGGATAGACCAGCCCATCGCGCTCGCCGTGGGGCTGGCTTGCTGTTTTTCTGACGAATGCCCGACATGCGTGTCGCCAGCGGCGCTAGAATTCCGCTGTGATGCGGGGCGGAGCCCCGCGACAGGGATCGACGAAAAAGGATTTTCGGCGGATCGAACGGTGCCCGCAGCGCCCTCGCCGGCCGGCCCGCGGCCGGTCGATGCAGGGGTTGCAGTACCCTGGCCGCCCCCATGGACGGGACGACAATGCCTAGCACAAGAAGCCTCCCCGCACGGGTCATCGTCGCCGATGACTATCCCCTGTTCCGCGATGGCCTGAGACGGGTCGTCCGCCGCTACCTCCCGCAAGCCGCCGTAAGCGAAGCGGGCAGCTTCGACGAGGTGCTGCGCCTGGCCTCGAGCGTCTCGCCGGAACCTCCCGCCCTCTTCGTCCTCGACCTGCTGCTTCCCGGCTTCGCCGCCTCCCAGTCCATCGAGCGCTTGCGTCGCGCCTATCGGCACAGCGCAATCGTCATCGTCTCGATGCTCGACGACCCGCGTCTGGTGGACGAGGTGCTGGCCGCCGGCGCCGACGGCTACCTCGGCAAATCCCTGGAGGCCGGGGAGATCGGCACGGCGTTGCAGACGCTCGGCAGCGGCGAACCGGTGGTGCGCCTGCGCGGCGGGTCGAGCGCCGGCAGTCGGCAACGCGCCCTCCTGGACGCCCTGACCCCACGGCAGCAAGCGGTACTGCGGCTGATCGCCGATGGCCTGTCGAACAAGGAAATCGGCCGCGCGCTGTCGATCTCTCCGTTCACCGTGCGCGTGCACGTTTCCTCGCTGCTGCGTGCCCTGGAAGTGAACACGCGGACGGCCGCCGCGGCGCTGGCGGTGAAGGCCGGTTTCTAGGCAGGTTCCACGCGGCCGTACCCGGAGTTCCCGCGCAAGCATCCGAGAATGCCGAAACGAGAAGTCTGCCGCGATTTTCCGCGAAGTCTCCTCGCGGCGCTGAAGCCCGTCGCGGCGGACCAGTCCCATCCATGAGGGGCGCGCCTGCGCGCCGGCCTCACCGGGAGCGGCGACGCTCGTTTTCAGCAGAGGAACGGCACATGATCGACAGGGTGAAGCCGCTGATGGCGGCATGGGTTCTGGTCTTCGCATCTTCTTCGTTCGCCAGCGAAACGGCGGGAAAATTGCCACGAAAGCCAGCTCTAGGGCCGGAAACCGCGGGGGCGACCCTGGTCATTCCCGGCGAGACCGACAGGCTCGCTTCGCTCTACGCCCGCGCACGGGGCGAAGGCGGCAAGGTGGTGCTCTGGGCCGGCGGCGACGCGCCGAACCAGATGGACTGGTTGAAGACGGCCTTCGAGAGCCGCTTTCCCGGCGTGACCCTGGACGTCACGGTGGACCTCTCCAAGTTCCACGACCTGCGCATCGACCAGGAACTCGCCGCCGGCACCCTGACGCCGGACGTGGCGATGCTGCAAACCACCTTCGATTTCGACAGATGGAAGGCCCGCGACGTGCTGCTGCGCTACAAGCCGGTCGGCTTCGCCCGGCAGAAGAAAGGCTACGCCGATCCCGACGGCGCCTATGTCACGGCCTACAACAACGCCTTCGTGCCGACCTACGCTTCCGTCCGGCTGCCAGCGGAGCGCTATCCGACGCGCTTCGCCGATTACCTGAAGCCGGCCTTCAAGGGCAAGCTGGTGCTGACCTATCCCCATGACGACGATGCGGTGCTGTACGTCTACGACAAGCTGGAACGGCGCTACGGCAGCGGTTTCCTGCGCGCCCTGGCGGCGCAGAAGCCGAACTTCCTGCGCGGCACGGCGGCGCCGGCGGCCTCGGTGGGCACCGACTCCATCGGTTCGCTGGGCAACCTGACCGGCTATGCGACCGACAGCGATACGCCGGCCGGCTACTTCATCCCGACCGACGAGCCGTTCATCGTCTGGAACCAGCGCGCGGCGATCTTCAAGGCCGCCCGTCATCCGGCCACGGCCAAGCTGCTACTGTCCTACCTGGGCTCGGCCGAGTTCCAGTCCAGCTACGGCGGCTGGCGCGCCCGCGCCGACGTCGGCGAAGCGCCTGGGCTGCCGCCACTGGAGTCGCTGAAGAACGTCGACGTGCACGATTTCACCCGCTGGATGGCCGATCGCCAACGGGTGGCCAGCCTGCGCAGGCACATGGCGCAAATCTTCGGCCCGGTACGCGGCGAGTCGCCGTTGCGCGACCCGGCGCTGATGAGCCTGCTGGGGCTGACGGCGAACGACATCGTCGCCTTGCCCGAACCGGACCTGCCGATCTACTGAACCGCCATGACGGCCTCGCGCACGGACGACGCGGGGTCGTCGATCCTGGAGAATTGCCAATCAGGTTTCGACGGCAAGCAGGCGGCCTGGAGCGGCTGGGAAGACCCCCACTTCTTATAAAATACTTTTAATAAACGATTTATCCTATTGATTAATAAGATAAATAAAATACTAGAATTCACTTTAAGTTGAAACGACAAGGCGGCGCATAACGCTACCCGTTGTCCGCCCTGGCGTCCGCTTGCCGCCTTCGCTGCGCAGGGCGAACGAGGCCACCCGCGTTATCCGCCGACAGGCCTCTGCCAGGGAAGGACGACGGCACGGAAAACTCTTCTTCGACAACGACTTCCGCGTAGAACCTGATCCATCGCCTGCGCTCGCGCGAACTCACGCAGGCGACGACCAGGACGAAGGACCTAGGCCTTCCGCCACCCCTGCAACTGATTGCGGATCGGCAACTCGCGGATGCGCTTGCCGGTGGCGGCGAAGATCGCGTTGCACAGCGCCGGCGCTATCGGCGGCACGCCGGGCTCGCCGACCCCGCCCAACGGCAGGTCGCCATCCGGCTTGAGCAGATGCACCGACACCGCCTTGGGCGCCAGCGGCATGCGCGCCAGCTCGTACTGGTGGAAGTTGTCCTGCTGGACCTTGCCATCCTTGAAGCTGATCTCGCCCAGCGCCGCCAGGCCCAGGCCCATCACGCAGGCGCCTTCGAGCTGCGAGCGGATGCGCTCGGGGTTGATCTGCGGACCGCAGTCGGCGGCGATGGTGGCCTTGTGCACCAGCAGCGCGCCGTCGTCCTTCACCTCCACCTCGATCACCACCGCCACGTAGGTGACGAAGCTGTAGTGCGCGGCGATTCCCCGCGCCCTGCCCCTGGGCAGCTCGCCGCCCCAGCCGGACTGGCGCGCCGCCTCCTCGATCACCCCGCGCAGGCGGCCGACATCGAGTGGGTAGCGCTCCGGCGACTCGCCGTAGTTCCAGCTGTCGCCGAGTTCGGCGGTGTCGATCCGCCGCGCCGGGCCGAGCAGCTTGAGCAGGTAGTCCTTCGGGTCCTGGCCGGCCTTCGCCGCCAGTTCGCCGACGAAGCTCTGGATGGCGAAGGCGTGGGGGATGTTGGAGACCGAGCGGAACCAGCCGACCCGGGTGTGCGCCGGGGCCTCGGGGTTCTCCAGGCGCACGTTGGGGATGGCGAACGGCAGGTTGGTCAGGCCCATGCCCAGTTCGAAGGCGCCCTGGTGCTTGCTGTCCGGGCCGAACAGTGCGGTGATGCTCGGCGCCACCGAGCGATGCAGCCAGGCCTGCGGCAGCCCGTCGGCGCCGAGCACGGCCTGCAGGCGCTCCACCGAGACCGTGTGGAAATAGGAGAAATGCAGGTCGTCCTCGCGGGTCCACTGCACGCGCAGGTGGCGACCGGGGAACGCCTTGGCCAGGATCGCCGCTTCCAGCACGAAGTCGGGCTTGGACTTGCGGCCGAAACCGCCGCCGAGCAGGGTCACGTTGACCGTGACCTTGTCGAACGGCAGTTTCAGGCGCTCGGCGATGCGCTCGCGGGTCACTTGCGGCGCCTGGGTCGGGGCCCAGACCTCGCAGGCGCCGTCCTTGTACCAGGCGGTGGAGACCGGCGGTTCCATCGGCGCCTGGGCCAGGTGCGGCAGGTAGTACTCGGCCTCGACGATATCCCCGCCCCTGGCGAACAGCGCCGCGGCATCGCCGCTGTCGCGCACCACCTTGCCCGGCTTGCGCGCGGCCTCTTCCAGTTGCTTGCGGTAGGCCACCGAGTCGTAGCCGCCGTTGACCCCGGCGTCCCACTCGACCACCAGCGCCTCGCGCCCCTTGATCGCCGCCCAGGTGTTCTGCGCCACCACGGCGACCCCGCCCAGCGGCTGGAACTCGGACGGGATCGGCCGGCCCTCGATCTCGATCACCTTGACCACCCCCGGCACCTTCAGCGCCGCGGCGGCGTCGTAGCGCTTGAGCTTGCCGCCGTAGACCGGCGGCCGGGCGACCACGGCGTAGAGCATGTCGTCGAAGCGCGCGTCGAAGCCGAAGCCGGCGCGGCCATTGACGATATCGGCGCCGTCGATGGCGCGCGCCACGTCCTTGCCGATGTAGCGGAACTGCTCGGGCTTCTTCAGCAGCAGCTTGTCGCGCGCCGGCACTTCGAGACCCGCGGCGGCCTCGGCCAGTTCGCCGAAGGACAGCGAACGGCCGCTGGGCGCATGCAGCACCTTGTTCTGTTCGGCGCGGCACTCGCCCAGCGGGACCTTCCACTGGTTGGCCGCGGCCTGTTCGAGCATCTGTCGCGCCGCCGCACCGCAGCGGCGCATGGGTTCGAACCAATGGCGCATGCTGCGCGAGCCATCGGTGTCCTGGTTGCCGTAGCGCGCTTCGTCGCCGGGCGCCTGGATCACCTTGACCCGGCTCCAGTCGGCCTCCAGCTCGTCGGCCACCACCATCGCCAGGCTGGTGCGCACGCCCTGGCCCATTTCCGAGCGGTTGCAGACGATGCCGACCGTGCCGTCCCGGTCGATGCTCACGTAGATCTTCGGGTTGTCCACCCAGCCGTGGGGCATGGCGTCGGCGCCGAAGGCCTTCTTCTCGGCGGCCAGGGCGTCGCGCCAGCCCCAGTTGGCAGCCACCAGCAGCACGCCGGTGGCGCCGACGCCCTTGAGGAAACCGCGGCGGCTGAGATTGCCGATGACCAGATCGTCGGGGTACGAGCGCTTCATGCCTTGGCCTCCTGCAACTTGGCGGAGGCGTTGTGGATCGCCGTCTTGATCCGGTTGTAGGTGCCGCAGCGGCAGATGTTGCCGGCCATGGCCGCCTCGATCTGCTCGTCGCTGGGCGCGGGGTTGCTCTTCAGCAACGCCGTGGCCGACATGATCTGCCCGCCCTGGCAGTAGCCGCACTGCGCCACGCCGATGTCCAGCCAGGCCTGCTGGACGACTTCGCCGACCTTGTCGGTGTGCAGGTGGTCGATGGTGGTGACCTTCCTGCCCTGCGCCAGGCTCACCGGCGTGATGCAGGAACGGGTGGCCTGGCCGTCGATATGGATGGTGCAGGAGCCGCACAGGCCCATGCCGCAGCCGAACTTGGTCCCGGTATAGCCGACGACGTCGCGGATAGCCCAGAGCAAGGGCATATCCTCGGTGACATCGAGCTGATGATCCTTGCCATTGAGGTTCAGGGTAATCATCGGTGCACGCCTTTTCTGGTTTCTGGTTATGGAGTCGCACGGCGACTGCGCCGCCCCCCATGGGCGCGGCGAGTCTCTCATCGGACTGAAGGGAGATTATTGGCGAGAGGACTGCGGCGCATAACCTGGCAGAACTGAACGTATCGTTGAATGGAATTCAACGATACCCAAGCCGGGCGGGAATCGCCCGGGCGAGGCAGCATTCCCGGTGGCCCGCTCCTCGCCGCTCGCCGGAAAGCGAGCGGCTCGGCCAGGGGAAACGGCGTTAGCCGCGCCGCACGCGCAGGCGCTCGGCGTGGTAGATCAACGGCCCATGCTGGTCCTCGGCACCGCTGGGGTCGTCCAGCAGCACGCCGGTGATGCGGCCCTGGCGGAACAGCAGGCGGATCGCCAGCAGGTTGGCCCTGGGGTCGCCCTTGAGATCATGGAGGGAACGCGGGGTGTCGGCATCCAGCTGACAAAACACCGATTCGAGCAAAACATCGGAAGGTTCTAACGCCATGCAGTCGTATCCGTCGAGAAGTACCGGTCACCTTGCCTTGCACTGGGTGCCGGTCAAAGCCCATCCCTGGAAAAACGCCTTTCCGCGCATTGAAACAATGCGCAACGATTTTCCTCGCGACGCAGTGTCGCCTACCGCCAGAGCCGTTGCCAAGAGCCGTACATCCCTGCGGCGTGCCCCTGCGACAACGTTGCAATACTTTCTTCACACGAGTTCCGCTACAAAGGTATCTCGCCGGAACCGAGGGTTCCTTTGTCCACCCACCCATAACCGAGAAAGCAAGCGGAGGCACCCATGAACCACACTGCATCGATCCCCGCCCTGCCCACGGCCTATGACCTGCTGAACACCCGCATCCAGCGCATCATCCACGCCCCGGCCGCGCAACAGGCCTGCCAGGCCTGCATTTCCCGATTGCCCGGCGAAGACGAGGGCGACTGGGCCCACCTGCTGGAAAGCTTCGACCGTTCCAACCAGTGGCTGCTCGACCCGCAGCGCGACGGCAGCATCGTCCTGCGCTGGAGTTCCGCCGCCTGATCCTGTTTGCCGCGCGGCCGTCGAGCCGCGCGGCTTGCGCTCTTCCCTTCCCTTCCCTTCCATTCGCTGTTCGCGGCTATCGCGGATAGCTTCCCGGCAACAGGATGTCCCGGCCGACCTCGCGGATGTCGGTATGGCCGCAGAAGGCCATGGTCAGGTCCAGCTCGCGGGCTATGATCTCCAGCGCCCGCGTCACTCCGGCCTGCCCCAGCGCGCCCAGCCCGTAGAGATAGGGACGGCCGATCATGGTCCCGCGCGCACCGAGGGCGATGGCCTTGAGCACGTCCTGCCCGGAACGGATGCCGCTGTCGAGCCAGACCTCGATGCGCTCGCCCACCGCCTCGACGATCGCCGGCAGCGCGCTGATGGTCGAGGGCGCGCCGTCCAGTTGGCGTCCGCCATGGTTGCTGACGACCAGCGCATCGGCGCCGGAGTCGGCGGCCAACCGCGCATCCTCGGCATCGAGAATGCCCTTGAGCACCAGCTTGCCGCCCCAGCGCCGCTTGATCCATTCGACGTCGCCCCAGTTCAGCCGCGGGTCGAACTGGCGGGCGGTCCACTCGGACAGTGAGCCCATGTCGTCGACGCCCTTGACGTGCCCGACGATGTTGCCGAAACCGCGACGCCGGGTGCCGAGCATGCCCAGCGCCCAGCGCGGCTTGGTGGCGATGTTCAGCAGGTTGGCCAGGGTCGGCCGCGGCGGCGCCGAGAGACCGTTCTTCAGGTCCTTGTGGCGCTGGCCGATGATCTGCAGGTCGAGGGTCAGCACCAGCGCGTCGCAGCCGGCGGCCTTGGCACGGTCGATCAGGCGTTCGATGAAATCGCGGTCGCGCATCACGTAGAGCTGGAACCAGAACGGCTGGCCGACTTCCGTGGCGATGTCCTCCAGGGAACAGATGCTCATGGTCGACAGGGTGTAGCGCACGCCGAACTCGGCGGCGGCGCGGGCGGCGAGGATCTCGCCGTCGGCATGCTGCATGCCGGCCAGCCCGGTGGGCGCGATGGCCACCGGCATGGCCATCTCCTGGCCGAGCATGCGGGTGCGCAGCGAGCGGTTCTCGATATTCCGCGCGACCCGCTGGCGCAGCTTGATCGCGGCGAAGTCGTCCTGGTTGGCGCGGTAGGTGCCTTCGCTCCAGGAACCGGAGTCGGCGTAGTCGTAGAACATCCGCGGCACGCGCTTGCGCGCCAGGCGGCGCAGGTCTTCGATATCGGTGATGACGCTCATGCAGTCCACTCCTTCGGGGGTGGCTGGATGGTAGAGCGCGACGTACCGCCGCAGGCGGAATAATTGTCGGCATCGGCGGAAGGAAATTCCGCCGTTTCAGTCGTCCGCCGCCGGAAGGAATTCCCTGCCCTGGACCACCGCCTCGCGGCAGATCGCCGCCAGCCAGGCAGCGAAACGCTGGCTGGCCGGCGAGGCCTGGTGGCTGCGCAGGTGGTAATGGTGGGTGGGCGCCGAACGCAGCGGGAACAGCACCACCAGCCGCCCCTCGGCAAGCCAGGCGCGCGCCAGCGAGGGTCGCGCGAGGGCCACGCCCTGGCCGTTGGCGGCGGCTTCCAGGGTCATGCCCAAATCGAGCAGGCGCGGCCCGGCGCAGGGCTCCGGCCAGTCCAGCCCGGCCACGCGGAACCACGGCTGCCAGGGCTCCAGCGGCGAGCGCAGCAACGGCAGGCCGGCGAGCATGGCTGGCGTCCAGGGCCGCGGCAGGCCGAGCAGCAGCCCCGGCGCGGCCATCGGTAGCACGCGCTCCTCCAGCAGCCGCTCGCCGGCCGCCACGCCATGGCTGTCGCCGCGCACCTCGACATCGGCCAGCGGCAGGTCCTGGCCGTCCGAAGGACTCGACAGGAGAATCTCCAGCTCGATTTCCGGACAGGCCTCGGCGAAGGACGCCAGGCGCGGAATCAGGATCTGCCGGGCGAAGGTCGGCGGCGTGCGCAGGGTCAGCCGCTGCTGGCGCTGGACCTGGCGACGATGCAGCGGAACCGCCGCGAGCTGGGCGAGGATCGGCGCGATCTGTTCGAGGTACTCGCGGCCGTGGGAGGTCAGCGCCAGCGAGCGGCCGTCGCGCTGCAACAGGCTCACCCCGAGCATCCCCTCGAGACCGGAAACCCGCTTGCTGGCGGCGCTGCCGGTGATCGACAGGAGTTCGGCGGCGCGCTCGAAGGTACCCAGCCGGGCAGCCGCTTCGAACGCCTGCAACGCTTCGATGGAAGGAAAACGGAAATCGTCGGGATTGAGCATGGGGCAGACTTTACCCGCTGCCCGAGATCAGGGATACCGCGTCAGAGCCGCTGCTCGTTGGCCGCGGCGCGGCGCTCGGGCGCCGCGGAACCGGCGGCACCGCCCCAGGAAGCCTTGCCGGGGCTGTAGACATCCTGTTCGTCGAGGGTCACCAGGCCGCTTTCCACCAGGCGCCCGAGGACCTGGCGGATGCTCACCAGGGACAGCGGCGTACCGGTTTCGGAGAGACGCCGGTGCAGGGTGCGGATCGGCACCCGGCCCTGCTCCCCCGAGGCTTCCCAGAGCGCATCGATCACTTTCAGCCGGGCCAGGCTCATCTTCAGGCCGGCCTCCTTCAACATCTGTTTGACGGGCGAATGGGTCATCGTGACGCTCCTTTCGTGGACGAGTGGGTAGCGGGTCCCCGCCGAAGCCGAGCATCCCTGCTCGCTGCCTGCACGTGTTCCCTGGAACCGGGCGGCTGTGGGCCGCCTCTATGGTTAAAGACGAACGAGCGCGGAAAAACCGTCAGTTTTTTTCCCATCAGATCTGATAGGCATTGCTTATCATTCGCGAATGCTTAGCCGTTGCAGTTGCGGGTCGGCGTCGATCTGCCTGTCGCTGAACGGCAAGGTCTGCCATTGCTGGCGGGAAAACAGCTCGGTCTGGTCGCGGTAGTGCGGCGAGCGCGGATCGCTGGACTGGGAGAAAGCCAGCAACCCGCGAGCCTTGGGCCCTTCCTCGGGGAAGGTCACCAGCTGGATGTAGCTGGTGCCGCCGACCACCTCCAGGTGGTCGCCCTTGCGGACGCTCTGGATCGCGTTGTAGACCCCGAAATGGCCATCGCCGCCGGGAATCGCGATGCGTTCCTGGCCACGGGTGCTCACTTGCAGGTCGCCCCAGCGCGCGCCGTCGGGAATCCCGCTCTTCTCCACCTCCGCCGCCGCGTCCGCCAGCGCCTGGCGCACCTGGGTCGCCACCTGCGGCCGGTCGAGGGCGATGCCTTGCGGCGTATCCAGGGGACGTTGCGCATCGAACGGTTCCTTCCACGCGCCGTCGAGTTCGGCGAAGCGTTGCATGAAGCGCTGGAAGTAGACGAAACCGCTGCCGCTGTCGAGGTTGGCGCCACGGTCCCACTGCGCCAGGGCCGCGCAGGCGCGGGCAAGGGACTTCTCGCCCTGGTTGTCGCGGCACAGGCGGAGCAGGTCCGGCAGCACCTGGTCGGCGCTGAAGACATGGTTGGCGGTGACCATTTCCTCGAGCGTCTTCGCCTCCAGCGGCTGCTTGCCCTGTAGCCGGCTCAGGGCGTAGCGCGCCCGCGGACCGATGGGTTTCTCCTGGCTGACCAGGGGCGAAAAGCCCTGCAACGGGCTCGCCGGGTTGGTCAGCCAGGCGCTGTCGTTGGAGTTCTGCACGAAGTCCCTGCGCAACAGCACCGGCAGTTGCGCCGCCGGGGTGATGCCAGCCTGGGCCGCGGCCGGGTCGCGGCTCCAGGCACAGCGGCTGTCCTGCCCCTGGAGGGCCGGCAGGCCTTCGGCGACCAGTTGCGGAATGGCGCAGGCGGGAATCAGTTCCGGCTTCAGGTAGGGCACCACCGACTGGTTCATGTACAGGGCGTTGCCCTGCTCGTCCGCAGCCAGGGTGTTGACCCAGGGGATCCCCTGTAGCGCCTCGACGCGCCGGCGCAGGTCGGCGACGTCGCTGGCCTGGTTGATCGAGTACCACTGTTGCAGTACCCGGGTGTTCTCCAGGTTGGCGTCACGCAGCGCATAGGCCTCGCTGCGGTTCCAGTCCAGCTTGCCGGGCCAGACCACCAGCGGGCCGTAGATCGACTGGTAGACCTTGTGCTCGACGCGCGACAGCTTGCCGTCGGCGCCGCGCACCTCGATCGCGACGGACTTCTCCTCCAGCGGCAGCGAACGACCGTCGACCAGGTAGCGCCGCGGGTCCTTCGGGTCCAGCGCCAGGCGATACAGGGTGAAGTGGCTGGAGGTATCCACCGTGTGGGTCCAGGCCAGGTGGCGGCTGAAGCCGATGTTGACCACCGGCAGACCGGGCAGCGAGGCCCCCATCACGTCGAGCCGGCCGGGAATGGTCAGGTGCATCTGGTAGAAACGCATCGCGCCGTTCCAGGGGAAGTGCGGGTTGGCCAGGAGCATGCCCTTGCCGTCCGCCGAACGTTCGCTGCCAACGGCAATGGCGTTGCTGCCGCGCTCCAGGCGGAAGCGCTGGCGCCGCTGCTCGGCGACCTGGAACGCCTGCTCGCCGCTCAGGGCGACCTTCTCCGTGCCGGGCGGCGCGGCGGCCACCAGCGCGTCGGCGAACTGGCCGACCCCGCCTTCGACCAGCAGGCGCCGGGTCAGGCGCAGCAGGTCATCGGTCGCGATGGCCCGCAGCCAGGGCTGGCCAAGGCAACTGGTGGTCTTGCCGTCGGCCTCGCGGAGGAAGCGGTTGAAACCGGCGGCGTAGCCTTCGAGCAACTGGCGTACCGCGGGCGTCTGCGCCTGCCAGAAGGCTTGCAGCGCCTCGGGTTGGTTGAGCCAGGCGTAGAAGATGTCGGACGGCAGGTTGTCCAGCTCGGCCGACGACTTGCCCTCGCTGCCGAAATAGCGCGCCCGCTCGCCGCGCGCGGTGACGATCTCCTCGGCCAGCAGGCAGGCGTTGTCGCGCGCGTAGGCGTAGCCGATGCCATAGCCCAGGCCGCGCTCATCCTTGGCCCGGATGTGCGGCACGCCATAGGCGGTCCAGCGGATGTCCGCGGCCAGCCCGGTCGGCCGCGGCATATCGGCCTGGACCGGCATCATCGAACCCAACAGCATGCCGGCCAGGCCGGTCAGTACGGTACGCATCCCCATCGATGTCGTTTCTCTGCAAAGTGGTGGCCGGAACGGCCGGGACATGCAACGAAAACGCCCTGCGTGCCGGGCATCCCCTGGCGGGGAAACGGGCAACACAGGGCGTGGCGGCGTGGCGCCGGTCAGCTGGCCAGGGCGTGCTCGTGCAGGGCGCGGGCCGCAGTACCGGGCTTCAGGTGCTGGTACAGGGAGCCGGAGATTTCCTCGGCACGTACCGGCAGCACCGACAGCAGGGTGTCGCTGAGGCCATGGCTGGCCTGGCAGAAGCCCTGCATGTAGATCGACGCCTGGCAACGCTGGTCGGTGATCAGACGATAGTTGCGGTCGACCTCGAAGTCCCCGAGGTAGTCGGCCATCGGCTCCAGCAGTTGACGATGCAACTGCCGCTCATAACCGGTGGCGAGGATTACCAGGTCGTAGCGCTGCACGCTCAGTTCGCCATTGGCGGTATTACGCAGCGCCAGCTCGATACCCTCGGCGCCTGCCGTGGCCTTCTCAACCGAGCGCAGGCTACGGAAGGCGTGGCGCGGGACTCCGGAAACCTTCTGGCGATAGAAGATGCCGTAAATACGCTCGATCAGGTCGATATCCACCACTGAATAGTTGGTGTTGTGGTACTCGCGCACCAGGCGCTCACGCTCCGCGCCTTCCTGGTTGTAGATCAGGTCGGTGAACTCGGGCGCGAATACTTCGTTGACGAACGGACTGTCGTCCGCCGGCTTCAGCGCCGAACCGCGCAGGATCAGGTCGACCTGTACCGATGGATAGCTGTCGTTGAGATCGATGAAGGCTTCGGCGGCACTCTGTCCGCCGCCGATGATCGCGACTTTCATCGGCTGGCCGTTGACACAGGGCTGCTTGAGCATGCGCTCCAGATACTGCGAATGGTGGAAGACCCTGCCATCGTCCTTCAGGTGGCGGAACGCCAGGGGAATTCGCGGCGTACCGCCGGCGCTGACCACCACCGAGCGAGTGGTACGCACAAGCTCCTCGCCTTCGGCGTTGCGCGAAGTCACCCGCAGCGCCTCGACCTTGCGCTCGACCAGCATCGGCTCGACCGACAGCACTTCCTCGCCGTAACGGCTCTGCTCGGCGAAGTGGCCGGCGACCCAGCGCAGATAGTCGTTGAACTCCATGCGGCAGGGGTAGAAGGTGCCCAGGTTGATGAAGTCCACCAGGCGCCCATGTTTGTGCAGGTAGTTGACGAAGGAATAGGGACTGGTTGGATTGCGCAGGGATACCAGGTCCTTGAGGAAGGAAATCTGCAACTCGCTCTGGCTGACCAGGGTATTGCCGTGCCAGCGATAGTCGGCCTGTTTGTCGAGGAACAGGACTTGCAGTTCCCCCTGGGTCCTCGCGCGTTCCTCAAGGGCGATCGCCAGGGCGATGTTCGAGGGGCCGAAGCCGATACCGATAAGGTCGTGAACGACGGCGGTTGCTGTAGCCTGGGTCATTTCCAGTGTCCTCTGGATAGGCTCCCGAAACCGGGGAGCGATAGGTCAAGAGCGGCCCGTAAGGGCGTCTGTTGACTAGGAACGAGGACCGGGAAACGAAATTTAACCGCGCTGGATCAACTGGACTCCCAGGCTTGCATGCGCAGGCGGCAGTGCCTCATCGCATTGACGATGTGCTTTTCCACGAGACTGCGGGAGATATTCAGGTGCGCCGCTATCTCGTTGTGGGAAAGACCTTCCAGCTTGCGCAGGAGGAAGGACTCGCGGCACAGCGGCGGCAGTTCGTTCAGCGCCAGGGTCAAGAGGTCGAGGCGCTGGCGCTGGTCCTCGAGTACCTGGGGGGAAGGCTCGGACATACCCTCCTCCTCGTCGAGGACGTGCAAGGGCTCGGCCTTGCGCACCCGGCTGCGGCGATGCTCGTCGACCGCGAGATTGAGCGCCGTCCGGTACAGGAACGCCCGCGGATGCTCGATTCGCGCTTGACTGGAGCGTTCCAGCACGCGCAAATACGCGTCGTGAGCAACGTCGGCCGCCGCCTGTCGGTCTCCGAGCCTGGCGCTGAGAAAGCGCAACAGCTCCCGATAATGGTTTTCCAAGACAACTCCTGCTCGCTACCGCGTGAGCGCTATCCTTGACAGAATGGGAAACCCCACAGGCGATGTTGGCAGCCTGAAATCATTAAATTTATAATAATTCTCATCCAGCTTTAAAGCCTTGCCATCGAACAGAGACGACAGGGCGCAAACGGAACCCTCGATGAAGACACCCCTCCCCGCCGACAGCGACACCTTGGTCCAGGACGCCGCACACTGGTGCATGCGCCTGCATGCCGAGGACTGTAGCGAGGAAGAGCGTGCCGAGTTCCGTCGCTGGCTGGCGAGCGATCCGAGGCACGCCGACGAATACGCAGCAATGGAAGAAATCTGGCAACTCAGCGAATTGCTGCCCCGCCGCTCCGACACCCCGGCGGCCGCCCCGGCCTGGCCGCGCCCGCGTACTACCCGCAGGCGCCACTGGAGAAACCAGGCGCGAGCTGCCGCGCTCGCTCTGTTCCTGCTCCCCGCCTCGGCCTACCTGGGCTGGTTGCAGGGCTGGATTCCCTCCAGCTATCAACGCTACACGGCGCAGGACAATATCCGCCACGTCACCCTCCCCGACGGCAGCGAGGTAGAACTGGATCTCAAGACCCACCTCAGCTTCGCCAACTTCAGGGACATCCGCCGCGTCGTACTGGACAACGGCGAGGCCTATTTCCATGTCACCCACGATACGGCCCACCCCTTCGTGGTCAGGGCCGGCAAGGGTTCGATCACCGTCACCGGGACCCGCTTCAACGTCTGGAAGTACCAGGACAACGTCGTCGTCACCGTGACCGAAGGCTCGGTGAAGGTCCGCAGCGAAGGCTCGGGCAACGACAGCAGCCTGACCCCGGGCATGCAGGCCAGCTACTACCCCGGGCTGCTGCAACCGCTGGTCGAGGCGGTCGATACCCGTCAGGCACTGGCCTGGCGCGAAGGCCGCCTGATTCTCGACGACCTGCCGCTGGCTCAGGCCCTACCGCTGATCAACCGCTACCTGGAGCATCCGCTGGTCCTCACCGACAAGACCAGCGCCGAACTGCGCATCGGCGGCATCTACAGCACCCGTGAGATACGCAAC
The DNA here is from genome assembly GCF_001815235.1 of Pseudomonas sp. HMSC065H01. NCBI lineage: Bacteria > Pseudomonadati > Pseudomonadota > Gammaproteobacteria > Pseudomonadales > Pseudomonadaceae > Pseudomonas > Pseudomonas sp. HMSC065H01. The sequence goes on from NZ_KV819940.1 coordinate 117,107, forward strand.
CTGGTGGAGGCCCTGCCGAAGGTCCTGCCGGTGGATCTCGAGCACCGCGACGACGGCAGCATCCGCATCAGCAGCCGTTACGCCCAGCTCTGAACCCAGGTTAAATTTAGCCGCCCTGGCCTCGTATATCTGGCAGTGCCCAGCCTGCCGATCCAGCGGCGGCGGTCTCTCCACGCACCGGCCGGATTCCCGAATGAGACGAACCCGTAGTACTCGTCGCGCACTGCTCGTCGCAGTCTGCCTCAGCCCCCTGATCGCCCTGGCCGCCTGGCAGGCCTATCCGTTCCGCAGCAACAGCTTCGATACCGTGAGCGTCAGCCGCGGCAGCATCGAGAGCAGCGTCTCGGCGCTCGGCACCCTGCAACCGCGGCGCTACGTCGACGTCGGCGCCCAGGCCTCCGGGCAGATCCGCAAGTTGCACGTCGAGGCCGGGGACGATGTGACGGAAGGCCAGTTGCTGGTCGAGATCGACCCCTCCACCCAGCAGGCCAAGGTCGATGCCGGCCGCTATTCGATCGAGATGCTCAAGGCCCAGCTGGCCGAGCAACGTGCCCAGTACACCCTCGCCCGCCAGCAGTACCAGCGCCAGCAGCGGCTGGCCGCCGGCGGCGCGACGCGTACCGAGGACGTGCAGAGCGCCCAGGCGCAGATGCTCGCCACCCAGGCGCGGATCGAGATGTACCAGGCGCAGATCCGCCAGGCCCAGGCCTCGTTGCGCAGCGACGAAGCCGAACTCGGCTATACCCGCATCTACGCGCCGATGTCCGGCACGGTAGTGGCGGTCGATGCGCGCGAAGGCCAGACCCTCAATGCCCAGCAGCAGACCCCGTTGATCCTGCGGATCGCCAAATTGTCGCCGATGACCGTCTGGGCCCAGGTTTCGGAAGCCGACATCGGCCGGGTCAAGCCCGGCATGCCGGCCTACTTCACGACCCTCAGCGGCGAAGGCCGGCGCTGGACCGGCAAGGTCCGGCAGATCCTCCCGGTGCCACCCAAGCCGCTGGACCAGAGCAACCAGGGCGGCGGCAGCCCCACCAGCGGCAGCGGCGGGCAGAGCGGCAGCGGCCGGGTGGTGCTGTATACCGTGCTGGTCGACGTGGACAACGGCGACCACCAACTGATGGCGGAAATGACCGCCCAGGTGTTCTTCGTCGCCGCCACCGCAGAAAACATCCTCACCGCGCCGGTCGCCGCCATCCACGACGACGGCAAGGGCGGCCAGGTCGCCTGGGTGGTCGGCAGCAACGGCAAGCCGCAGAGCCGCCAGATCAGGACCGGCATCAGCGACCGCCTGCGGGTACAGGTGCTTGCCGGCCTGGAGGAAGGCGACCGCCTGCTGATGGCCGCTCCCGACGGCAGCGACAGCTGATGGAAAACGCCACGCACCCCGTCCCCCTGATCGAACTGCGCGACATCCGCAAGCGCTACGGCGGCAATGGCACCCCGGAAGTCGAGGTACTCAAGGGCGTATCGCTGTCGATCCACGCCGGCGAGTTCGTCGCCATCGTCGGCGCCTCCGGCTCCGGCAAGTCGACCCTGATGAACATCCTCGGCTGCCTCGACCGGCCCAGCTCCGGCAGCTACCACTTCGCCGGCCACGACGTCGCCGAACTGGACAGCGACGAGCAGGCCTGGCTGCGCCGCGAGGCATTCGGCTTCGTGTTCCAGGGCTATCACCTGATCCCCTCCGCCTCGGCCCAGGAAAACGTCGAGATGCCGGCGATCTACGCCGGCATCCCGGCGAGCGAGCGGCACACCCGAGCGCGGGCCCTGCTCGAACGCCTGGGCCTGGCCGAGCGCACCGCCAACCGTCCGCACCAGTTGTCCGGCGGCCAGCAGCAGCGGGTGTCGATCGCCCGCGCGCTGATGAACGGCGGCCATATCATCCTCGCCGACGAACCCACCGGCGCCCTCGACAGCCACAGCGGCGCGGAAGTCATGGCACTGCTCGACGAGCTGGCCAGCCAGGGCCACGTGGTGATCCTGATCACCCACGACCGCGACGTCGCCGCCCGCGCCAAGCGCATCATCGAGGTGCGTGACGGCGAGATCGTCAGCGACAGCGCCAACGACGAGCGCCCGGCGCACCCGAGCGCCGGCGTCGAGCGCCACCTGCAGGCCGACGATCTCAGCCAGCGCCTCGCCGAGGGCAGCAGCGAACCCTCGGGGGCCTGGCGCGCCGAACTGCTGGAGGCGGTGCGCGCCGCCTGGCGGGTGATGTGGATCAATCGGTTCCGCACCGCGCTGACCCTGCTCGGGATCATCATCGGCGTCGCCTCGGTGGTGGTCATGCTCGCCGTCGGCGAGGGCAGCAAGCGCCAGGTGATGGCGCAGATGGGCGCGTTCGGCTCGAACATCATCTATCTCAGCGGCTACTCGCCGAACCCGCGCGCGCCGATGGGCATCGTCAGCAGCGACGACGTCGCCGCCATCGCCACCCTGCCCCAGGTGAAGAAGGTCATGCCGGTGAACGGCGGCGAGCTGGTGGTGCGCTACGGCAACATCGACTACCACGCCTACGTCGGCGGCAACAACACCGACTTCCCGGAAATCCTCAACTGGCCGGTGGCCGAGGGCAGCTACTTCACCGAGCGCGACGAAGACGCCGCCACCACGGTCGCGGTGATCGGCTACAAGGTGCGCAAGAAGCTGTTCGGCAGCGCCAACCCGATCGGCCGCTACATCCTCATCGAGAACGTGCCGTTCCAGGTCATCGGCGTGCTCGCCGAGAAAGGCTCCAGCTCCGGCGACAAGGATGCCGACAACCGCATCGCCATCCCCTACTCCGCTGCCAGCATCCGCCTGTTCGGCACGCGCAACCCCGAGTACGTGATCATCGCCGCCGCCGACGCCCAGCGCGTGCACCAGGCCGAACGCGCCATCGACCAGTTGATGCTGCGCCTGCACCGCGGCCAGCGCGACTACGAGCTGACCAACAACGCGGCGATGATCCAGGCCGAGGCGAAGACCCAGAACACCCTGTCGCTGATGCTCGGCTCGATCGCCGCGATCTCCCTGCTGGTAGGCGGGATCGGCGTGATGAACATCATGCTCATGACCGTGCGCGAACGCACCCGCGAGATCGGCATTCGCATGGCCACTGGCGCCCGCCAGGGCGATATCCTCCGCCAGTTCCTCACCGAGGCGGCGATGCTCTCGGTGGTCGGCGGCCTGGCCGGGATCGCCCTGGCCCTGTGCATCGGCGGCGTGCTGCTGCTCGGCCAGGTCGCGGTGGCCTTTTCCCTGTCGGCCATCGTCGGCGCCTTCAGTTGCGCGCTGGTCACCGGCCTGGTGTTCGGCTTCATGCCGGCGCGCAAGGCCGCCCAGCTGGACCCGGTGGCCGCCCTGGCCAGCCAATGACGGATATGTCCATGAAGAATCTCTCCCTGATTTCCGCCTGCCTGCTGCTCGGCGCCTGCGGCAGCACGCCGGCGCCCCTCGACAGCGGCCTGGCCGCGCCCAGCCAGTGGCGCTACCTGGCGGCCGGGCGCAGCGATGCCAGCGACATCCGCCAGTGGTGGAAGGCCTTCGGCGCGCCGGAACTGGACAGCCTGCTGCAACGCGCCCTGCTGAACAGCCAGGACCTCGGCGCGGCGGTGGCCCGCGTACGCCAGGCCCAGGCCTCGGCGGTGATCGCCGGCGCGCCGTTGCTGCCGGAGCTGAATGCGACGCTCGGCGCCAGCCGGCAGAAACTCCTGCGCGACTCGGGCTACAGCGGTACCGACGCGACCTCCGACAACGATGCCGTCGACTCCTTCTCCGCCGGCCTCAGCGCCAGCTACGAAGTGGACTTCTGGGGCGGTCGCCGGGCTGCCTACCGCAGTGCCCTGGAAAGCCTCAAGGCCAGCGAGTACGACCGCGCAACGGTAGAGCTGACCCTGCTCTCCGGCGTCGCCAACAGCTACCTGCAGGTATTGGCGCTGCGCGAACAGCAGCGCATCGCCAGGCTCAACCTGGACAACGCCGAGCACGTCCTGCGCCTGGTGGAGACCCGCCATGCCGCGGGCTCGGCCACCGCCCTGGAGGTCGCCCAGCAGAGCAGCCTGGTCGCCAGCCAGCGCAAGCAGCTGCCGCTGCTCGAGCAGCAGGCCCATGAGGCGCTGATTACCCTGGCCACCCTGATCGGCGAGCCGGTGCAGGCGCTACAGGTGGCCGAGCGGCCTTTCGACAGCCTGCGCTGGCCGGAGACCGGAGCGGGCCTGCCGAGCGAACTGCTCAGCCGCCGTCCCGATATCGCCAACGCCGAAGCGCAACTGGCCGCGGCCCAGGCCGACGTGCAGGTGGCGCGCGCGGCGCTGTTCCCCAAGCTGACCCTGAGCGCCTCGCTGTCGTCCGGCGCCAACCGCGCCGCCGACACTTTCCGCAACCCCTATTACAACCTGGGCGCCAACCTGCTCGCCCCGATCTTCAACCACGGCCGCCTGCGCGCCGAGCGCGACCGCAGCCTGGCGCGCCAGGAAGAACTGCTGGAAACCTACCGCAAGGCGATCCTCACCGCCTTTGCCGACACCGAACGCTCGCTGAACAGCATCGACGGCCTCGACCGCCAGCTGCACTGGCAGCAGCAGGAGCTGGAGCAGGCGCAGCGCGCCTTCGATCTCTCCGACAGCCGCTACCAGGCCGGCGCGGAAACCCTGCTGACGGTCCTCGAAACGCAACGCACGCTGTACGCGGCGCAGGATGCCGCCGTGCAACTGCGACTGGCCCGCCTGCAGGCCTCGGTCGGCCTGTACAAGGCCCTCGGCGGCGGCTGGCAGAGCGACCGCCAGGGTCTCGCGCGGAAAGACTGAGGCCCGCGTTGCGCGGGCCTCCTCCATCCTTACTCGCTCTTTCGCCGTTCAGCGCCTGAGCTGGTCGCGCGCCAGCTTCAGGTTGCGCGCGTACCAGGGCCGCCGCGGCGCACGCTTGAGCCAGCCGCTCAACTGGTCTTCTTCGCTGAAGATGATGCGCAAAGCCAGCTTCATGGTTTCCACGTCCAGCTCCACCGAGTTGCTGCTCGCCTGGACATCCGAAAGCCCGCATCCATGGGTCGCCGGGCCCAGCCAGGGATCGCCGACCTCGACCCATCGACCAGGCGCGAACCATTGGATGCCCTCCACTTCGCGGCGCTGCACTTCGCCAGGATGGAAACGCTCGTGGGCGCGATACCAGTCCTCGATGCGGTCGTCGATCCAGCCGTGGAACGACCAGAACACCGGATTCACATGGGAGGAAAACGGGTCGCCGAGGAAGTCGTTCTCCGGGCGGAACCAGCGCGGGGAAAAATCCGATGGTACCCGGTCGCTCATCACCGGCGCGCCGTTGGAAGGATCGCGAGTCACCGAAGCCCAGCGCATATGCAGCCAGTCGTGCATGCCCAGCTCCATCTCCGAGCCGAACTGACCGAGCGTCAGTTTCGCCAGGTATTCCGGGTCCTGGTATTGCGACTCCCAGACCAGGAAATTGGCGTGATAGCCCTCGGCGCTTTTCAGCCCACGCAGCCACTCGGTGTATTCGTCGTCGTCCACCGCGACCCAGGCCGGCGGGACGGAACAGCCGTCAGGGTTGTCGAAGTAGCGCAGGAAGCCGACCCGGTCGTGGGCCAGCGGTACGCCCGGCAGCGGCAGGCGCCGCCAGGACGGCAGGTCCTGCATCGAGCGCGCGGTATGCAGCATGTGCCGGTGCATGAAGAAGAAGTCGATACCGGAAGCATTGCGGTCCTTGTGACGACCACGGGCGTCACGCTCGCGGTCCAGTGGGCCGGGCTGCCAGCCGACGCCGCGCAGGGCGTTGCGCTGCTTCTCGGAAAGTCGATGCCACTTGTCCCGCGAGGCATGCCAGAGCTGGTGGAAGAGGCGATGCTGCGGCGAGATCAGCCAGGCGAGCAAGCGTTCGTTGAGGCCGATGCGCTCGCGAGCCAGCGGAAACGGGCGCTTGACCGCCACGAAGCGGAAATCCTCCTGCGCTTGCAGTGGCGAGCGCACGAGGCGCTCGATGCGACCGCTGAGGGTGCCGTCGCCGGCATTGGCCAGATTGTCCCAGACCTCGTCGAAGACCGCCGAGCAATCGTAGCTCGGGGTCATCGAGGCGGTGTTGCCGTCCACCAGGCGCCAGCGGATGCGCGCGGAGCGCGCACCGACCAGGTCGCCAAGCAGGCGGAAGCGCGGTTCCTGCGGCCCTCTCAGGCGCTCCGGAGTATCCAGGTATCCGATCAGGCCCAGCCCCCTGGGCGCCACGTCGAGCACCAGCTCCAACCCCTCCAGCGGTAACCCCGGCAGGCCGGCGTCGGCGCCGAGCAGGCGCAGGTCCCAGATACCGCGCAGGCGGTCGCCCAGGCGCATGGCCTCGGTGGCGGCCAGGTCCAGCGTCGCTTCGCCGGGCGTGGCCGGGTGCTCCTCGTCTTCGCGCAGGCGGGCCAGATGACGATGTGTGTAGTAAGCCACCGGCAGGGCAGCCGCTCCGGTGAGCGCCAAACCCGCCATGAATCCGCGTCGAGAAACCGTCATCGTCCTACCTGTTCAGCCATGAAGCTCGCTTTATCCAGCTAGAACGTTCCGTCAATCGGCAAATTTACCGGAGCCGGCGTCGCTGGCGGCACCCGGCGAATTCGTCGGCCCGCTAAATTTTCCGTCCCTGCCCTCGTCCCACCCTGACAGGTGCCCCGCTCTGCAATGCGGAACGACCGGCGTCCACCGATTTCGAACCTGACTGGGACGGCAATGACTAGAACTCGCAAAAGAACGGCGCTTTACCTCGGCCTGCCACTGCTCATCGTCCTGCTGGCCGCCGGCGGCTGGCTGGCCTGGACCCAGTGGCTGGGCAGCGCCGGCTACCCGCGCAAGGTCATGCAACACGCAGAGGAGTTGCACGAGCGCATCCTCTCCTTCGACAGTCGGATCACTGTGCCGCTGGACTTCGGCACCACCGGCAACGAGGTGGACAAGGACGGACCGGGCCAGTTGGATCTGGTCAAGGCCGGCCGCGGGCGCCTGTCCGGCGCTGCCCTGGCGATCTTCGGCTGGCCGGAGATGTGGAACGGCCCGAACGCGCCGCACAAGCCGACCCCCGGTTTCGTCGACGAAGCCCGCCACCAGCAGGAAATTCGTTACAAGATTCTCACCGGCATGGTCCGCGACTTTCCCAACCAGGTCGGCATCGCCTACTCCCCCGAGGACTACCGCCGCCTGGCCATGGAAGGCAAGTTCGCCATCGTCATGAGCATGCTCAACGCCTACCCGCTGGGCGACGACCTGTCCCAACTGGACAAATGGGCCGCCCGCGGCGTGCGCATGTTCGGCTTCAGCTACGTCGGCAACAACGACTGGGCCGACTCCTCGCGCCCGCTGCCCTTCTTCAATGACTCGCCCGACGCCCTAGGCGGCCTCTCCCCGCTAGGCAAGCAGGCGGTCGAACGGCTCAACGATCTCGGTGTGATCATCGACGTCTCGCAGATGTCGACCAAGGCCCTGGAACAGGTTGCCGCCCTCAGCCGCGCGCCCATCGTCGCCTCGCACTCCGCGCCGCGTGCCCTGGTGGACATCAAGCGCAACCTCAGCGACCACGAGATGCAACTGATCAAGGACAGCGGAGGCGTGATCCAGGTGGTCGGCTTCCCCGCCTACCTGCGTCCGCTGAGCAAACCGACCCTGGACAAGCTCAACGCCCTGCGCGCGCGCTTCGACCTGCCGCCCCTGGAAGGCCTGGACTATGCGCTGATGCCGGGCGATCCGATCATCACCATCTGGCCGGAACAACGCTTCGGTGAATACGCCAGCGCCCTCTACGGCATCCTGGAGGAGGAGCCCAAGGCCGGCCTCAAGGAACTGGTGGACGCCATCGACTACACGGTGAAGAAGGTCGGCATCGACCACGTGGGCATCAGCTCGGACTTCAACGACGGTGGCGGCGTGGACGGCTGGAAGGATGTCAGCGAAATCCGCAACGTCACTGCCGAACTGATCACCCGCGGTTATTCCGATGCCGACATCGCCAAGCTCTGGGGAGGCAACTTCCTGCGCGCCTGGGGCGAAGTGCAAAAACGCGCCAAGCCGACAGCCACCCCCTGACCACGCCGCAACGGACCTCCCGATGAACGACCGTCGTACCTTTCTCAAGCAGGCCGGCATTCTCGCCGCCGGCCTGCCGCTGCTTTCCGCTGCCCAGTCGCTCCGCGCCGAAGGCGCACCGAGCGACGCCGGCAATAAGTGGAAAGCGCTGCGCCAGCAATTCGATCTCGACCCGCAGTATCTGCACTTCGCCAACTTCCTCCTCACCTCCCACCCTCGGCCGGTGCGGGAGGCCATCGAGCGCCTGCGGGTCCGCTTCGACCGCAACCCGGGCGAAGCGGTGGACTGGCATCGCGAGGAAATCTGGAAATACGAGGACGAGGCTCGCGCCTGGGCAGGTCGCTACTTCGCCGTGCAACCTGGCCAGGTGGCGCTCACCGGCAGCACCACCGACGGCCTGGCGGCGATCTACGGCGGCCTGCTGGTGCAGCCGGGCAAGGAGATCCTGACCTCCTCCCACGAGCACTACTCCACCTACACCACCCTGGAATACCGGCACAAGCGCATGGGTACCCAGGTCCGCGAGTTCCCGCTGTTCAAGGACCCGCACCGGGTTTCCGCCGACGAGATCCTGTCCAGCATCGCCGCTCAGATCCGCCCGCAGACCCGGGTGCTGGGCATGACCTGGGTGCAGTCGGGCAGCGGCGTGAAGCTGCCGATCCGCGAGATCGGCAAGCTGGTGCGCGAACTCAACCAGAAGCGCGACGAACAGGACCGGATCATCTACGTGGTCGACGGCGTGCATGGTTTCGGCGTGGAAGACGTCAGCTTCGCCGACTTCGACTGCGACTACTTCATCGCCGGCACCCACAAGTGGCTGTTCGGCCCGCGTGGCACCGGGGTCATCATCGCCCGCTCGGAACAGCTCCAGGAGCACCTGGTGCCGAGCATCCCGACCTTCTCCCGCGCCGACAACTTCGGCACCCTGATGACCCCTGGCGGCTACCACGCCTTCGAACATCGCCTGGCCCTGGGCACGGCCTTCGAGCTGCACCTGCAGTTGGGCAAGGCCGAGGTCCAGGCGCGTATCCACCAGCTCAACGCCTACCTCAAGCAGCGCCTGGGCGAGCATCCCAAGGTCCGCCTGGTCACGCCGACCAGCCCCGAGCTGTCTTCGGGCTTCACCTTCTTCCGCGTCGAAGGCCGCGATTGCGAGGCGGTCGCCAAACACCTGATGGCGCACCGGGTAATCAGCGACGCCGTGGATCGCGATGTCGGCCCGGTGGTGCGCCTGGCGCCGAGCCTGCTGAACGACGAGGCGGAGATCGACCGGGTGCTGGAAATCCTCGCCCCGCAACTCGCCTGACCCCTTTCGCCACTCAACGAGAACCGCCATGCACGCATTATCGCCCCTGGCCCTGGCCGCACTGATCGTCGCCACCGCCCCCGCCTTCGCCGACGAAGCGAAGAAACCCGGCACGGTGTTCAAGGATTGCAAGGACTGCCCGGAGATGGTCGTACTGCCCGCCGGCAGCTTCACCATGGGCACCCCGGACGACGAGGTCGGCCGCCAGCCCGACGAGGGCCCGCTGCACGACGTGACCTTCGCCAAGCCGTTCGCCATCAGCCGCTACCAGGTCACCGCCGGCGAACTGGACGCCTACCTGAAAGCCACCGGCGTCAAGCTGGCCGACGGCGATACCCGCCCCGGCCGCGAATGCATCGCCGGCAAGCCGCGCTACCAGCAAGGCCCTCGCCAGCCGGCGGTGTGCGTCGACTACAACGACGTGAAGAACTACGCCGCCTGGCTGTCGAAGAAGACCGGCAAGCACTACCGCATGCTCAGCGAGGCCGAGCGCGAATACGGCGCCCGCGCCGGCAGCGCCGGTCCCTTCCCCTTCCCGTTCGACGAAGGCAAGGAATACAGCATCGCCAAGCACGCCAACACCTACGGCGCCAGCGATGGCTACAACTTCACCTCGCCGGTGGGCAGCTTCCCGCCCAACGCCTTCGGCGTCTACGACATGCACGGCAACGTCTACGAGTGGGTCGCCGACTGCTGGCACGACCACTACAACGGCGCGCCGAGCGACGGCAGCGCGTGGATGGAGGACAAGTGCGAGCTGGTGCAGATCCGCGGCAACGACTGGGGCGAGCCGCCGATCTTCTCGCGCTCGGGCAACCGCAACAATGCCTACCCCGACGCCCGTGGCGACTGGATAGGTTTCCGCGTGGCCCGCGAACTCTGAGGCGGACGAAGAAAGGCCGGAGCGACGCGGGTCGCTCCGGCCTTTGCGCATCCGCGACCAGGCGTTTTCAGTCCTTCTCGGCCAGCAGAGCCAGGCCTTCGTGCAAGGCCGGGAACAGACTGTCGTTGAAGTTGTTCCAACGCAGCTCGAGGATGGTGTCGTCGGGAGATATCTTCGTTTTCAGCACGTCGTGGAAGACCTCGCCGGAATCGATGCCGTTGTCCACGTAGTGGAACGAGGCGCCGGTCAGGTACAAGGGTTCGACCGGTACGCTTTCCATCGTCGCCCAGTCGACGATCTTCTCACCCCGCGCACCATGCAATGCATCCAGGGTCGCCCAGGCGCCGCGCCGTTGGTAGGGCGAGTCGGCGCGCGTGACCCCGGGATGGATATTCATGATCCGTCGGGCGAATGGCGCCCCGGGCCGCACCAGCTCATCGAGGATGACCAGCAGGCCGTCGAGGACGACGACCTCGGCGCGCAGCTCGACCAGCGTCTCGTACAGGCGTCGTTCGAAGTCGCGCTTGCCGGCCACATGCTCCGCGCTCCCGCGCGGGTGGCGACGGTAGGTGGAAGGCACGTTCAGCAGCAGATCGTTCATGCGCCGCCCCTGCACCTCCAGTTCCGCCGGGTAGAACCACTGCTGTCCAGGCCGGTAGGCGAATCCGTAGTCCTCGATCTTCTGCTGGTCGCGGGGCAGCTCCGGGTCGTCGTCGTAGATCACCCCGACCAATTCGTAGGCGTCCCCCAGCGCCGTCCGGTTCAGCGATTCGGCGAGAAACTCCAGCGGGGACTTCATGTAGCGCAGCTCGCCCTTGTAGGCCACCTGTTGTCCGGCCTTGTCGGCGGCGGCGTTTCTCAGGGACCAGATATAGGCTAATTTCCTTTTCGTCATCTCGTCTTTCTCAGGGAATGGGTCGGACTTGAGCGCGTGCTCCGGCACAGTGTTGGACTCGACAAGGGCTTCCCGGGGAACCCGCTCGAGCGTCGCTCTCACTTAAACGCAACGAACGGCCGGCCGCCGAATTTATCGTCCCCTGCGCTTTTGCCGGACGCCTCGGCGAAGCAGCGCCACAGGCTAAATTTCCCCTCCCCGGCCTCGTCTTCAGGGCAGGCGCGAGCGTGCGCCACTCCGCCATTCGCCTCTCTGCCCTTGCGTCCAGTCGGCCGCGCCGAGGAAACCCCATGTCCGCAACACCCCGTAGCGCCACTCGCGAACTCCTGAGCATTCTCAAACCCTTCTGGCCAGCGCTCAGCCTGTCGATCGGACTGGGTATCGTCGGCGGCCTGGCCATCACCGCGCTGCTCACCTCGATCAACCGCGTACTGAACGCCGAGGGCGGCATGACCAGCGGCATGATGCTGGCTTTCAGCGCGATCTGCGCGCTGGCCCTGCTCAGTTCGATCCTGTCCAACATCGGTACCAACTACGTCGGCCAGAAGGTCATCGCCCGGCTGCGCAAGACCCTCGGTGGCCGGGTGTTGTCCGCCCCGATCGAACAACTCGAACGCTATCGCACGCACCGCCTGATCCCGGTGCTCACCCACGACATCGATACGGTCAGCGATCTTGCCTTCGGCCTGCCGCAACTGGTGATCTCCCTGACCGTGACCCTTGGCTGCCTGGGCTACCTGGCCACCCTGTCGCTGCCGATGTTCCTGGTCGCCGCCAGCGCCGTGGTGCTCGGCACCATCGCCCAGTACATCGCCCGCGGCTATGGAATGGCCGGTTTCGAAGCGGCGCGCGAAGAGGAAGACCTGCTGCAGAAGCACTACCGCGGCATGGCCGAGGGAGCCAAGGAGCTGCGCATCAACCGCCCGCGCCGGCAGCGCCTGCACGGGCGTCTGCTGGACGAGACCGTGGAGCGCATCTGCCGCCTGCAGGTGCGTTCGGTGAATATATTCCTCACTGCCAGCACCTTCGGTTCGCTGCTGTTCTTCGTGGTCATCGGCACCGCCCTGGCGGTCCAGACCTGGTGGCCGACCTCCGACCGCAGCGTGCTCAGCGGCTTCGTCATGACCCTGCTGTTCATGAAGGGGCCGCTGGAAAGCGTACTCAGCCTGTTGCCGCTGATCAGTCGCAACCGTATCGCCCTGCGCCGGATCGCCGAACTCAACGAGCAGTTCTCCAATCCCGAACCCTACCTGCTGCTCGAGAACGACGCCTCCAGACCGGCTCAAGAGGTGCGCAGCATCGAGTTGCGCGATGTCGGCTACAGCTATCCGGGCGTGCCGGGCTCGACGCCCTTCCGCTTCGGCCCGGTCAACCTGACGATCCGCCCGGGAGAGATCCTCTTCATCGTCGGCGAGAACGGCTGCGGCAAGACCACCCTGATCAAGCTGTTGCTCGGGCTGTACACGCCCCACGAGGGCTCGCTGCTGCTCAACGGAGAGGAAGTGACGGCACAGGCGCGCGACGACTATCGTCAGCTGTTCACCACCGTGTTCGCCGACTACTACCTGTTCGACGACCTCGTCGACGGCGAGCAACAGTTGCCGGAAGAAGCCGGGCGCTACCTGAAGCGCCTGGAAATCGCCCACAAGGTCAGCGTCAGCGACGGCAGCTTCACCACCACCGACCTCTCCACCGGCCAGCGCAAGCGCCTGGCGCTGGTCAATGCCTGGATCGAGAAGCGCCCGGTGCTGGTCTTCGACGAATGGGCCGCCGACCAGGATCCCACCTTCCGCCGGATCTTCTATACCGAGCTGCTTCCCGAGCTGAAGCGAATGGGCAAGACCATCATCGTGATCTCCCATGACGACCGCTACTTCGACAGCGCCGACCAACTGCTGCGTCTGGCCGGCGGTCGAGTGGTCGAGGAGCTGCAACCGGCCTGAAGTGCTCTGCCTGCGAACACGGAAAAACGATTTTTGTTTTCCGGTTTCGCGCCGACCAAACGTCTCAATGGGAAACCAAATAACAATTATTCCCAATCATGACATCCATAAGAGTACTAGAGAGCATGCCAGCACTCCGCACACTCCCCCGTTTCACCAAGGCTCTAGTGATGCGCAACACCCTGACGCTGCATCCGCGCCTGAGCACCGCCGCCCTGGCCATGGCCCTGTTGGCGCCGATCGCCAGCCAGGCCGAAGCGCAGAAGATCCAGTTCGACATCGGCGCCCAGTCCCTGCCCAGCGCCCTGCGCCAGTTCGGCCAGCAGAGCCAGTTGCAGGTGCTTTACAGCGCCGATGAAGTGCAAGGCCTGCGCAGCAACCCGGTCCGCGGCCAACTGAGCGTCGAGGCGGCTCTCGCCGAACTTCTCCGCGGTACCGGCGCCAGCTACAGCCTGCAAGGCTCCAGCGTTACCATCAGCGCCCAGCGCTCGGCGGACTCGGTGGACCTCGGCGACATTACCGTCACCAGCCAGGAGTCGGCCTGGGGCCACGTCAACGGCTACGTGGCCAAGCGCAGCGGTACCGGCACCAAGACCGACACCCCGCTCAAGGAAATCCCCCAGACCATCAACGTGGTCACCCAGGATGAGATCAAGGCGCGCGGTTCGCAGACCGTCACCGAGGCCCTGCGCTACACTCCGGGGATCACCGGCGGCGGCTTCGCCGACCGGGTGAAGATCTTCGACGAGCCGACCTCGCGCGGCTTCAGCCCGGCGCCGATGTACCTCGACGGCCTGCACATGCCCTACGGCGGCGGCAGTACCGGCGGTGCCCTGCAGATCGACCCCTATACCCTGGAACGCATCGAGGTGCTGAAGGGGCCGGCATCGGTGCTCTACGGCCAGAACGAACCGGGCGGCATCGTCAACATGGTGTCCAAGCGTCCCACCGCCACCCCGATCCGCGAAGTGGTGCTCGGCGGCGGCAGCCAGGACCGCCGCTACGGCGCCTTCGACGTCGGCGGCGCGCTCGATGAACAGGGCACCTACCTGTACCGGCTGACCGGTGTGGGCCGGGACATCAACTCGGAGATCGACTATGCCGAGCAGAAACGCTTCATGCTGGCGCCGAGCTTTACCTGGAACCCCAACGAGCAGACCAGCCTGACCTTCTACGGCCAGTACCAGAAGGACAACGACGTGCCCGAGGCCCAAGGCCTGCCGGCCTACGGCACGGTGTTCAGTACGCCCAACGGGCGGATCAAGCGCAGCACCTTCATCGGCGAGCCGGGGCTGAACTCCTACGACCGCGACCAGTTCGTGTTCGGCTATGAGTTCAGCCACGAACTCAACGATGTCTGGACCTTCAAGCAGAACACCCGCTACGCCTATCTCGACGACCAATACGTGGCGCCACTGCACGGTTACAGATTCGTACCCAACCCGAACACCGGTGCCGATGACCGACGCTATGCCACGCGCTATGGCGTGGACTGGTCGCAGACCAACAAGGCCTTCGGCATGGACAACATGGCCCAGGCCAAATTCAAGACCGGCGCGATCGATCACACCGCGCTGATCGGTATTGACTACTACCACTTCAAATCCAAGTTCTTCGGTCTCTACTCGAACCAGGAACCCACCACGATCATCGATCTGTACAAGCCGGTGTACGGCAGCAAGTTCACCTTCACCAATCCCTATCGCTGGAACCGCACCACCGACCAAACCGGAATCTACTTGCAGGACCAGATGAAATGGAACCAGTGGTTCCTGACCTTCGGCGGACGCTATGACTGGGCCAAGACCGACACCAAGGAAACCGGCGGCAAGGTCGACGCGAAGGACGAGAAGTTCAGCGGCCGCGCCGGCTTCGGCTACGAGTTCAGCAACGGCATCGTGCCCTATGTCAGCTACTCCGAGTCGTTCCAGCCGGTCGGCGGGTTGAACATGGACGAAGGCAACAAGGCCTTCAAGCCGACCACCGGCAAGCAGTACGAGGCCGGAATCAAGTACCAGCCGCCGGGGCAGAACAGTTTCATCCAAATGTCGGTCTACCAGATCGACAAGAAGAACGTGCTCACCACCGATCTGCTGAACCCCAACTTCAGCAAGCAGTCCGGCGCCATGCGCTCCAAGGGCTTCGAGCTGGAAGGCAAGGCCAGCCTGACCAACAATCTCGATGTCATCGCCTCGTTCTCGCGCAACGACATCAAATACACCAAGGACAACGACGGGCGCAAAGGCCGCCATCCGGCCGGCACGCCGCCGATGACCGCCGCGGTCTGGCTGGACTACACCCTCGGCGCGGATACCGCGTTCGCCGGCCTCGGCGCGGGGATCGGCGCGCGCTACACCCGCGGCAGCGACGGCACCGAAACCGCCGACGGCCACTTCACCATCCCGTCCTACACGCTGTACGACGGCAAGCTGTCCTACGACTTCGAGAAATCCCCGCTGCAGGTGAAAGGCCTGAAGGTGCAGGTCAACCTGGAGAACCTCGAGGACAAGAAGTATGTCAGCCGTTGCTCCTCTGATCTCGACTGCTACTACGGCCAGGGCCGTACCATCACCACCGACCTGACCTACAACTGGTAAGGCGTCCCGGGAGGCCGCTGGCCTCCCCTCGCCCCAGCCTTCATGAAAAAAACCCGCCAGGAGAACCTGGCGGGTTTTTTTCATGGCGAATGCCGAAGTCTCAGGGTGCCAGGGCCGCCACCAGCGCGTCGGCGATCATGTCCTTGGCTTCGTCCGCCTCGTCGACGATCGCACCCATGCGCAGGAAGTCATGGGTCATCCCCGGATAGACGCACAACTCCACCCGGGCGCCGCCCTGGCGCAGGTGCTCGGCATAGGCGATGCCCTCGTCATGCAACGGGTCGCACTCCGCGACCAGCAGCAACGTCGGCGCCAGGTCAGCCGGCACCACGCCGAGCAGCGGCGAGAAACGCGGGTCCTGACGGTCCTCGGGGCTACGCTGGTAGTGCTGGTAGAACCACTCCAGGCTGTCCTTCTCCAACAGGTGGCCAACGGCGTAACGCTCGATCGATTGGCGCGTGCGGCTGGCATCGGTGACCGGGTAGATCAGTACCTGCAGACGCGGTTGCGAGGCGTCTCCCCGCAGCGCCAAGCGATGCGACAACACCGCGCACAGACTGCCGCCGACGCTGTCGCCGGCAACCGCCAGGCGTTGCGGATCGATGCCTAGCCGCGCGGCTTCGGCAGCCAACCAGCACCAGGCATCCTCGGCGTCCTCGGCGGCGGTCGGAAAACGCCACTCCGGGGCCAACCGGTAGGCCAGAGAAAGCACCACGCAACCGGCGCGCTCGGCCAGGCTGGCGCACAGCGCGTCGTGGGAGTCCAGGCTGCCGACGACGTAGCCGCCGCCATGCAGGTAGAGCACGCCCGGCAACGGCGGCGACGCGGACAGCCCCTGGGGACTGTAGAGGCGCGCCGGCAACGGCGTACCGTCCCGCGCCGGGACGAACAGCGTCTCGACGCGCGGCAGCGGCTCGTCGAGGCCTGGGTCCATCAACGCCGACGACTGGTCGAACTGCTCGCGTGCCTGTTGCACCGTCAACTGGTGCATGGGCAGGCTCTTGCCACTGCTGCGGCCGTTGCCGACCAGTTCCAGGTATGCCGCGATATCGGGGTTCAAGGCCATTTCATAGTCTCCAACGGGCCGGCCCCGGCGGGGCCGGCCAAAGCTTCGTCATGAATAGACGAGGCTGCCGTGGATTTCTTCAAGCGCCTCCACCAGGGAGTCGAGCACCTCCTGCGCATGGGGTATCTGGAAATGCCCGCACGCGGCGACCCGACCGGCCAGAGGCTGACCACCCAATTGCCGCGACAGCGCCCGCACCTCTTCACCACGCCCGCGCGTCCACCAGCACAGCGGCCGGACCTGGATCGGCGAGCAACTATCCAGTTGCCCGGAGAGTTGCTTGAGCTGCCGGGCGACCAGGAATACCTGGGCCAGTTCGTCGCAGCCCAGCCCTCCCTTCCCGGTCTGGCCGACGCCAAGGCACTCGGCGATGGCGGCGCTGACGTTGTCGCGCTGCTCCAACCCGGCGGCCAGTGGCGGACGGGTTTCCAGGCCGGCGCTGACGCTGAGGAAGTCCAGCAGATCCTCGCGCCAGTCATCGGCGGCGGGCGCCTCGGTTCCCGGCACATAGCTGTCCAGCAGACCGAGGAAGGCCACCTGCTGTCCCTGCCGCTCGAGCTCGGCGGCCATCAGCATGCCCAGGGTCCCTCCCAGCGACCAGCCGAGCAGGTGATAGGGACCCTCGGCCTGGCGCTGGCGGATCAGCGCGACGTAATCCTCGGCCATCCGTTGCAGGGAAACGTCCCGCCAGTTCGGATCCAGCAGCGAGCGGGCCTGGATCGCCAGTACGCTACGGCGGCCATTCAGGCGCCGGGCCAGCGGTTCATAGTCGAACACCGTGCCGAAGCCGGCATGCACGCAGAACAGCGGCGGGCATCCGTCCACCGCCGCGTTCAGCGCCAGGATCGGCGACGGCGGCGCAGCGCTGTCGTCGTACCCGGACAAGGCGGCGATGCTCGGCTTCTGGATCAGGTCGCGCAGCTTCAGGCTGAAGCCCAGCTTCTTCAGGGCACGGGCCTTGGCCACCACCTGCATGCTGAGGATAGAGTCGCCACCCAGTTCGAAGAAGTTGTCGTGCACACCGATCCTTGCGATACCGAGCACTTCCTGCCAGATACCAGCCAGGGCCAGCTCCAGCTCATTGCGCGGCGCCACGTAGGCCTCGCTGGCGGTGACGTCGATGTCCGGCAGCGCCTTGCGGTCGATCTTGCCGTTCGGCGTCAGCGGCATCGCCGGCAGCAGGGCCAGGTGCGCCGGCACCATGTACTCCGGCAGATCGCGCTTGAGGCGCTCGCGCAAGCGCTCGAGCAGGCCCGAGGCGTCCGCGCCATCTTCCGCGACCACATAGCCGAGCAGTTGCTTGCCACTCGCCGCGTCGCGGGCAACCACCACCGCTTCGCGGACCTCGCCGGCATCCTGCAGGCGCGCCTCGATCTCGCCCAGTTCGATGCGGAAGCCCCGCACCTTGACCTGGTTGTCGATGCGCCCGAGGTAGTCGAAGGTGCCATCCTCGCGCTGACGAACCAGGTCGCCGGTGCGATAGAGACGCTCGCCGGCACGGCTGAACGGGTTGGCGACGAAGCGCTCGGCGCTCAACCCCGGCCGCTGCAAATAGCCTCGCGCCAGGCCGACGCCACCGAGGTACAGCTCCCCGGCCACGCCCGCCGGCAACGGGTTCAGGTCAGCGTCCAGGACATAGCCGCAGCGCTCGCCGACGAAGCTGCCGATGGGCGCATAGGCAGCGCCGCATTCGGTGTCCATGGCAGCCTTCCAGATCAGCGGCGTGACCACGGTTTCCGTCGGGCCATAGCCGTTGATGATGTAGCGCGGTTTCAGCGCGCGCTTGGCCAGTTCGAAACCGGCCACCGGCACCGCGTCGCCGCCGAAGCAGTAGATACGTACCGGCGGCGGGTTGCCGTCACGCTCGGCATGCTCGGCCAGCTGTTGCAGATAGACCGGCGGGAACGCGGCAACCGTCACGCCGTGGCGTTGCATCGCCGCGTAGGTCTGCTCCGGCGTCCACAGCGCATCGTCGCGCAGCAGCAGGCTGCCGCCGTGGCCCAGGGCGGTCAGCCAGCGCTCATGGGCGCCGTCGAAAGCGAACGACATGAAGTGCAGCTCGCGATCGGCCGGGGTCATCTCGTAGCGCTCGCCGACCGCGTCGATGTGCATCGCCAGAGGACCATGGCTCACCGCGACGCCCTTGGGCAGGCCGGTGGAGCCGGAGGTATAGATGACGTAGGCGAGGTTGGCGGGATGGACCTCGACCTGCGGCGCCTGCGCCGGATGCTCCAGCAGATCCAGGCGGTCCAGGGCCAGGGCGGGCACGCCGGCGGGCACCGGCAATTGCACCAGCGCCTGGCTTTCGCTCAGCAGCAGGGCGATGCCGGAGTCCTGCATCAGGTAAGCCAGTCGCTCACGCGGATACGCCAGGTCCAGCGGCACATAGGCGCCACCGGCCTTGAGCACGGCGAGCAGCGCAACGACCAGTTCGGTGCCGCGCGGCAGCGCCACACCGACCCGCACATCGGCCGCCACGCCGCGCTCGACCAGCGCATGCGCCAGGCGGTTGGCCCGCGCGTCCAGCTCGGCGAACGAGTGGCTGCGCTCGTCGAACACCAGCGCGGTGGCGTCCGGCGTGCGCCGGCTCCACTCGCCGATGCGCTGGTGTACCAGCGGATACCGATCCGGACACGCGCCATCCGCCAACGGCACCCGGGCACTCGGCAAGCCGATGTTGCCCAGGCGGCACTCGGCGTCGCCGCTCAAGGCTGCGAGCAGCCCTTCCATATCCGTGCGCAGGCGCTCGACCGAAGCCACGGCGAAGTGCTCGCGCAGGAACATGTATTCGATCGCCAGGCCGGAATCGTCGCTGGTCACCATCAGGTCCATGGGGAAGTTGGTCAGGCCTGCGCTGCGCATCTCGCCGAAGCGCAGCGAATCGTCGCGCCAGTCACGCAGCGTCCGGTCAACCGGATGGTTCTCGAACACGATGATGCTGTCGAACAGCGATTGACCGCTGCGCCCGGCCCAGCGCTGGATGTCGCTGAGCGGGGTGTACTCCTGCTCGCGCATCTCCAGGTTGTAGTCCTGCAAGGCTCTCAGCCAATCGCCGACGCACTGTTCCGGCGCCACTTCGCAGACCACCGGCAAGGTATTGATGAACAGCCCGAGGATCCGTTCCGACGCCTCCAGGCTGGCCGGCCGACCGGCAACGGTGGCGCCGAAGGACACGCAGCGCTGGCCGCTGTAGCGACTCAGCAGGAGCAGCCAGGCGCCCTGTACCAGGGTATTGAGCGTCACTCGCTGGGATTGGGCGAAACGTTTCAGGTGCTCGGTGGCATCGCTGTCCAGGCGCGTGTACAACGCCTGGTGCCCATATCCTTCGCGGGCAGCGTTGAAGGCGTCGGCCAGATAGGTCGGCTCGTCCATGCGTGCCAGTTGGCGGCGCCAGAAGGCCTCGCTGGCCTTGCCATCGCGCGCCCGCAGCCAGGCGATGTAGTGCCGGTAAGGGACGGCGGGCGGCAGGCTGCCGCCGGAATAGAGTTCGAGTATCTCGCCGAACAGCTGCGAAGTGCTCCAGCCATCGATGAGAATGTGGTGGTAGGTCCAGATCAACTGGTAGCGATCCTCGCCCAGGCGCAGCAGGCGTATCCGTTGCAGCGGCGGCTGGCCCAGGTCGAAGCCCTTGCGCCGCTCCTGTTGCGCGACCTGTTCCAGCGCTTCGTCGCTTATCGCCCGCCCACGCCAGTCGAGGACCTCGAACGGCAGCCCGGGATCGGCCAGGACAAATTGCAGGGGCTCTTCCTGGTCCAGCCAGAGGAAGCCGCTGCGCAACACTTCATGACGCTGCGCCACCGCCGACCAGGCGCGTTGCAGGCGCTGCGGATCGAGTCCGTCGACCGCGATGCTCAATTGGTTGATGTACAACTCGGCGTCCGGGCTGTTCAGCCCGAGGAACAGCATGCCCTGCTGCATCGGCGAGAGGCTGTAGAGGTGTTCCAGCCGTTCGTGGGGCAACGGCAGCGCCTGCACTTGCTGCGGCAGCAGATTGTGCAGGACGGCGCTGTCGGGCACGCTCGCCGGCTCTGCGACGGGCGCCGCCGCGCTGCAGCGCTCGGCCAGCTTGCGAATGTTCTGCAGCTGGAACAGGTCGCGCGGGCTCAGTTGCAATCCGGCCTGGCGCGCTCGACTGACCACCTGGATCGAGACGATCGAGTCGCCGCCGAGGGCGAAGAAGTTGTCGGTCACGCCAACCCGCTCGCGTCCCAGGACATCCGCCCAGATCGCCGCCAGTTGCCGCTCCGGTTCGCTGGCCGGTGCCACGTATTCGCCGAGTCCGTCTTCCGCCTCGATCTTCGGCAACGCCTTGCGATCCAGCTTGCCGTTCGGACTCA
>NZ_KV819941.1:0-38188 GCF_001815235.1 Pseudomonas sp. HMSC065H01
GAAACTGGCGTCAACACTTATTTGAAACTTTTTAACCCAAAGGTCAGGAAGCCCAGAGGACGCCCCATTCCTCCTTTATAGGCTGGCTTGCCCCGCCCTCTCCTTCTGTTGCCTCATATAAGGAATGCGAGCCACGGCTCCGCCGCTTTCGACGAGTGTTCCATGCGCCTCATACATACCTCCGACTGGCACCTGGGCCAGACCCTGCACGGCCAGGACCGCGATCATGAGCATGCGCGCTTCCTCGACTGGCTGCTGCGCCAGCTGGAAGAGCAGCGCGCCGATGTCCTGCTGATCGCGGGCGATATCTTCGACACGATCAATCCACCGCTCAAAGCCCAGGAGCGCCTCTACGACTTCATCGTCAGCGCCCATCGACGGCTGCCGCGGCTGGAGATCGTGATGATCGCAGGCAACCACGACTCCGGCGCGCGCATCGAACTGCCCGCTCCGCTGATGAAACGACTGAACGCCCATGCCATCGGCCGGATCGGCTGGATAGACGAAAGCCTCGATAGCGATCGCCTGCTGCTGCCCCTGCACGACGCGGATGGCCAGGTCGCCGCCTGGTGCCTGGCCCTGCCCTTCCTGCGTCCCGCCGAAGTCACCGGAGGCGGGCTCGGCGACGATTACCTGGCCGGTATCCGCCAGGTGCACGAACGCCTGGTTGCCGCCGCGCACGCCCGTCGCACGCCGGGACAGGCACTGGTCGCCGTCAGCCACGCACACATGGCCGGCGGCTCGGTTTCCGAAGACTCCGAGCGAAACCTGATCATCGGCAACGTCGAAGCGCTGCCCGCCAGCCTGTTTCCGGAGCAGATCGCCTACGTAGCCCTCGGTCATCTGCATAAGCCACAGAAAGTCGCCGGACAGGAGCGCATTCGCTATAGCGGCTCGCCGCTGCCGCTGTCCTTCGCCGAAGTGAACTATCGCCACCAGGTCCTCCTCGTCACCCTGGAAGGTGAGCGCCTGAAGGATGTACAGAGTCTTCCGGTGCCACGCGCGGTGGAACTGTTGCGCATCGGCCCCGCGCCTCTTGGCGAGGCGCTCGATCGAATCGGCGAACTGGCCGAGGCCGACCTGCTGAACGAACAGCGGCCCTGGCTGGAGGTCCGCGTCATGCTGGATCAGCCGCAACCAGACCTGCGCCAGCAGGTCGAGAGCGCCCTGCTGGGCAAGGCTTGCCGTCTGGTGCGCATCGCCAGCGAGTACCAGCGCCGCGACGAAGAGCAGGCGCCGCTGCTCGGGCTCGACCAACTCAACCCCCAGGAACTGTTCAGCCGCGCCTGGGAAAGCGCCTATGGCTCCGGCCCGGATGCGCAGGCGCTGGATGACTTCGCCTGCCTGCTGCAAAGCGTCGAACTGGCCACCGAAGAGCCCCCGGGGAAATAAGCCGTTCCATGAAGATTCTCGCCATCCGCCTGAAGAACCTCGCCTCCCTCGCTGGCGAGCAGGAAATCGACTTCACCCGCGAACCGCTGTCCAGCGCCGGCCTGTTCGCCATCACCGGTCCGACCGGCGCCGGCAAGAGCACCGTGCTGGACGCCCTGTGCCTGGCCCTGTTCGGCAGCACGCCGCGGCTGGAAAGCACTTCGGCCAGCAGCAAGGTTCCCGATGGCCGGAACGAGCTGTCCAGCAACGACGAACGCAACCTGCTGCGCCGCGGTTGCGCCAGCGGCTACGCCGAAGTGGATTTCGTCGGCATCGACGGCCACCGCTATCGCGCCCGCTGGGAAACCCGGCGCTCCCGGGACAAGGCGGACGGCGCCTTGCAAAAGAGCCAGCAGAGCCTCCAGGACCTGGAGACCCAGCAAATGCTGGCAGCGAACAAGAAAAGCGAGTTCCGCGAACAGCTGGAGCAGAAGCTCGGCCTCAATTTCGCCCAGTTCACTCGCGCCGTGCTGCTGGCCCAGAGCGAATTCAGCGCCTTCCTCAAGGCCAGCGACAACGACCGCGGCGCATTGCTGGAGAAACTCACCGACACCGGCCTGTACAGCCAATTGAGCAAAGCCGCCTATCAGCGCGCCAGCCAGGCCGACGAGCAGCGCAAGCAACTCGAGCAACGCCTGGAAGGCAGCCTGCCCCTGGCCGAGCAGGCCCGGGCCGGGCTCGAGGCGGCGCTGGAATCCCACGCCCAGGCGCGTCTCCAGGAGCAACAGGCACTGCAACGTCTGGAAGGCCAGCAACAATGGTTCACCGAGGAGCAGCGGCTGCTGCAATCCTGCGAGCACGCACAAGGTCAACTGGCCGAGGCCAGGCAGGCCTGGGACGCCCTGGCGACGGAGCGGGAAACCCTGCAATGGCTGGAGCGCCTGGCTCCGGTTCGCGGTCTGATCGAACGCCTGAAGCAACTCGAGCAGGAACTCCGGCACTCCGAGCAGCAGCAGCGGCAGCGCACCGAGCAGCAAGCCGCGGGTGCCGAGCGCTTGCAAGGATTGCAGGCCCGCTTGCAGGAGGCGCGCGAGCGCCAGGCCCAGGCCGACAACCATCTGCGTCAGGCCCAGGCGCCGTTGCGCGAGGCTTTCCAGCTGGAGAGCGAGGCCAGGCGCCTGGAGCGAACGCTGGCCGAGCGACAGGAACTCCATCGGCAATCGAACCAGCGCCACGCCCAGCAAAGCGACGCCGCTCGGCAACTGGATATGGAGCAGCAGCGCCATGTCGCGGAACAGGCGCAACTGCAGGCGGCATTGCGCGACAGCCAGGCTCTCGCCGCGCTCGGCGACGCCTGGGCGACCCACCAGGGCCAGCTCGCCACCTTCGTGCAACGTCGCCAGCGCGCGCTCGAAAGCCAGGCGCAGCTCCCCGAGCTGGAAAAATCCCTGGCCCACGCCGGGGAACCGCTCGAACGCTTGCAGGCGCAATGGACCGCCCTCCATGGCAGCGAGCCGGACGACCTGGCGGCACGCCTGGTCGAATTGCGCCGGCAGACCGATAGCCTGGAACGACAACAAGCGCTCCACAAGGAATGGCAACAGGTCCTCGACCAACGCGCCGGTCTGGCTCGACGCCTGGGCGAACTCGACCAGCGTATGGTCGAGCAGGAGCAGGCATTGCTCGACCTGAAACGACAAGGCAGCCAATGCGCCGAGGAGGTGAAGGCGGCGGAGCAGGCCCTGCAGGTCACCCGCGAGTTGCTCCAGCGCCAACGTCTGGCCCGCAGCGCCAGCGTCGAGCAACTGCGCGCCGGCCTGGTGGACGGCGAGGCCTGCCCGGTCTGCGGCAGCCAGGAGCATCCCTATCACCATTCCGAGCAACTGCTCGCCGCCCTCGGTGAACACGACGACCAGGAGCAGGTCCGCGCCGAGCAGTCCCTCGAGCGGCTGCGACAGACCCTGGTCGGTCTGCGCGAGGGCTATTCCAGCCAGCGGGAAAGACTCAACCAGAGTCGCCAGGAGCAGCAGGAACTGACTGGCCAACTGGCCGCGCTCGATCGGCAACTGGACCAATGGACGCTGCCGGAAGAACTGCGACTCCTGCAGCCGTCCGCGCAGTTGGAGTGGCTGGCACAACGCCTGGACGACCTGGCAGGGCAGCGCCAGCAGTGCCAACGAGACTTCGACCGGCTGATCGCCCGCCAGCGCCAGACCCAGCAATTGCAGCAGGAACTGCGGGCCGCCGAGACGATCCTGCAACAGCGCCAGCAGGCGCTGACGGAACAACGGCAGCGCTACGAACATTTGCAGCAGCAGGTCGAGGAGGACAGCCAGCAATTGCGTCCATTGCTCTCCGACGAGCACTGGCAGCGCTGGCAGGCAGATCCGCTGCGGACTTTCCAGGCACTCGGCGAGTCCATCGAGCAACGCCGGCAGCAACAGGCGCGGCTTCAGCAGATCGAACAGCGTCTGCAGGAGCTCAAGCAGCGCTGCGATGAATCGAGCTGGCAACTGAAGCAAAGCGACGAGCAACGCAACGAAGCCCGTCAGGCAGAGGAAAGGGCCCAGGCGGAACTCGCCGAACTGAACGGACGCCTCGGCGCTCACCTGGGCCAGCACGCCTGCGCCCAGGACTGGCAGCTATCGCTGGAGCACGCCGCGCAAGCGGCGCAGAGCGCCGTCGAGACGCTCCAGGCGCCCCTGGATTCGCTGCGCGAGGAACAACTGCGACTCGCCGAAGCCCTGGAACACCTGCAGCAGCAACGGCAGCGCCAACAGGATGAGTTCCAGCGCCTTCAGGCCGACTGGCAGGCCTGGCGCGAACGCCAGGACAACCTCGACGACAGCCGCCTCGACGCCCTGCTCGGCCTTTCCGAGGAACAGGCGACGCAATGGCGGGAGCAATTGCAGCGACTGCAAGAGGAGATCACCCGCCAGCAGACACTGGAAGCAGAGCGCCAGGCGCAACTGCTCCAGCATCGCCGGCAGCGGCCGGAAACCGACCGCGAGGCGCTGGAAGACAACCTGCGGCAACAGCGCGAACGCCTGGCCGCCAGCGAACAGGCCTACCTGGATACCTACAGCCAGTTGCAGGCCGACAACCAGCGCCGCGAGCAGAGCCAGGCGCTGCTTGCCGAACTGGAGCGAGCCCGCGCCGAGTTCCGCAGATGGGGCCGCCTGAACGAACTGATCGGTTCGTCCAGCGGCGACAAGTTCCGCCGCATCGCCCAGGGCTACAACCTCGACCTGCTGGTGCAGCACAGCAACGTGCAGTTGCGCCAGTTGGCGCGGCGCTACCGCCTGCAGCGCGGCGGCAGCGAACTGGGCCTGCTGGTGGTGGACACCGAGATGGGCGACGAACTGCGCTCGGTGTATTCGCTCTCCGGCGGCGAGACCTTCCTGATTTCCCTGGCCCTGGCGCTCGGCCTGGCCTCTATGGCATCGAGCAAGCTGCGCATCGAGTCGCTGTTCATCGACGAAGGCTTCGGCAGCCTCGACCCGGAATCCCTGCAACTGGCGATGGATGCCCTGGACAACCTGCAGGCCCAGGGGCGCAAGGTGGCGGTGATTTCCCACGTCCAGGAAATGCACGAACGGATCCCGGTCCAGGTGCGGGTCCAGCGCGAGGGCAACGGCATGAGCAGCCTGAAGGTGGTCGGCTGAGCCGACCGCCCAGGCGGTACGTCAGAACGGCAGCTCGGTCTGTTCACCCGGAGCATGCGGCGGCTGCTCTTCCCTTTCCGGCCGCAGATGCAGCATCAGCCCGCTGAGCCGGCGCACCTTGCGCCGCACTGCTTCCTCGAACACCCCGGGCAGGCTTTCCACCAGGCTGAACCAGTCGCGGGCGCGGGTGATACCGGTGTACACCAGCTCCTTGGTCAGCACCGGGTTCAGCGCGTCCGGCAGGACCAGCGCGGTATGGGCGAACTCCGAACCCTGCGACTTGTGCACGGTCATGGCGAACACGGTGTCCACCTCGACCAGGCGGCTCGGCAGGACGAAGCGCACGCCGCCGCTACCGTCGTTGCGCGGGAAGGCCACCCGCAGCGCGAAGCGCAGGCTGCCGTCGTCGTTGCGCTCGGGCAGGCGCAGGGCGATGCCGATATCGCCGTTCATCAGCCCCAGGCTGTAGTCGTTGCGCGTCACCAGTACCGGCCGCCCCTCGTACCAGCCGTGATCGGCCTCGATCAGGCCAAGGCGCAGCAGTTCTGCCGCTACCCGCTGGTTCAGTCCTTCCACGCCCCATGGGCCGCGGCGCAGCGCGCAGAGCAGGCGGAAGGCGTCGAAAGCCGTCAGTACCGACTGCGCCCAGCGCTCCCAGGCGCCATCCTCCAGCGCCAGTCCGGCGGCCGGGCGGCCCTCGGCCAGGCGTTGCAGGTAGTGCCGGTAGCCGTACGGCGCGCCCGGCGCCTGCGGATGACCGTCGACGAACAGCCGGGCGAAGGCTGCATCGCGCTCCCCGCGCAGGCGCAGGTCGAAGAGGTCGGCGGGCGGACTGTCCAGCAGCGCGCGCGCGTCGCCGGCCTGTTGCCGGTTGACCAACCGCGCCAGGCGCCCGATCCCGCTGCTCGCGCCGAAGCGCCGGGAATGCCGCAGCATGACGGTCTGTTGCGCCAGCGGATGCGCCTGCGCCGAACCTTCGCGCAAGCCCTGCCAGGTTTCGCCGCTGACCCGCTGCAACCAGGCGCGGGTCTCGGCGCTGTACCAGCCCTCCTCGGCATCCCGGCAGAGATCGCCGAGCACCGCGCCGGCCTCTACCGAGGCCAACTGGTCCTTGTCGCCGAGCAGGATCAGGCGCGCCTGCGGCGGTAGCGCATCGAGCAGGCTGGCCATCATTTCCAGGTCGATCATCGAGGCCTCGTCCACCACCAGCACGTCCAGCGCCAAAGGGTTGTCCCGGTGGTGGCGGAAGTGCCGGGTATCCGGACGGCTGCCAAGCAGACGGTGCAGGGTAGTGACCTCGGCGGGGATCGCCTGCAACACGTCTTCCGCCAGCGGCAGGGCCCGGACCTGCTGGCCGATGGATTCGGAGAGACGCGCCGCGGCCTTGCCGGTGGGCGCCGCGAGGCGGATGCGCAGCGGCTGGCCGGCGGCTACCGCCGGTGCCTGGAGCAGACCGAGCAGGCGCACCACGGTGGTGGTCTTGCCGGTACCGGGACCGCCGGTGATCAGGCTGAAATAGCCGCGGGCCGCCAGGGCGCAGGCCAGCTTCTGCCAGTCGGTGACGCGCTGGCCGTCTTCCGTAGGCGCCTGCGCGAACAGCGCGGCCAGGCGCGGCGCCAGGTCTGCGGCCAGGGGCGCCTGCCGACCCAGGCGCTCGCGCAGGGCCAGGGCGATCTCCAACTCGTGCCGCCAATAACGACGCAGGTAGAGACGCTGGGCGCAAAGCACCAGCGGCGAGGTCGCCGTCTCGCTCGGCTCGGGATCGCCTGGGCGCTCGTCGACCACCTCCACCAGCGGTGACGCCGCCAGGGCCTCGCGCCAGGCGTCGAGGCGCACGCCGTGCAGCAGTTGCGACGGCAACAGCACATCGCGGCCTTCGTCGCCTTCCGGCGGCAGCGACAGTGCCGCGTCGGGCGCGCCGAGGGTCGCCTCCAGGTCCAGGCAGACGTGACCGTGGCCCAGTTGGTGGCTGGTCAGCGCCGCCGCCAGCAGCACCCGGGGATCGGCCTGCGGCTGCAACTCGACGAGGAAGGCGACGAACGCCCGGTCCAGCGCCCGTAGCCAGCCGCGCGCCACCCACAGGTCGAGCTGGCGCAGCAGGTCGTGGCGTGCCGCCAGCGGTTGCGCTACCTGGTCGTCGCGGCCATCGCGGACTTCGCCGGCCAGTTGCTTGAGGGTCGGATTCATCGCTCGGCTCCCGGCTGGCCGCTGAACAGCGCGTCCAGGCGTTCGATCAGTTCCCGCGGCGGGCGCTCGAAGTGCAGGCCCTGGGTCGCCGCGCGGGCGCCGCGGAGGAACAGGTACACGGCGCCGCCCATGTGGCGGTCGTAGTCGTAGTCGGGCAGGCGCGCCTTCAACTGCCGGTGCAGGGCCAGCAGGTACAACACGTACTGCAGGTCATAACGGTTCTCCAGCACCGCGGCGGTCATCGCTTCCGGGCTGTAGGCGCCATCGTCGGCGCCCAGCCAGTTGGACTTGTAGTCGGCCACGTAGAAACGCCCCTGGTGCTCGAAGACCAGGTCGACGAAGCCCTTGAACATGCCGTTCAGCAGGGTCGGCGCCAGCGCCGGACGCGCCGCGCCGCCGAGGGTATGGCGCCGGACCAGGGCGTCGATCGCCTCGGCCTGGACCTGGTGGGTGGCGAACCAGAACTCCATTTCCACCTGGTAGGCGACCAGCCCGGCCAGGCTGGTTTCGCCACCGGGCCAGCGCAGCGGTTCGGCGAGATACTGCTCCAGCCACAGGTCGAGCGGTTCGGCCCAGTCCTTCCAGCCACGCAGATCGCAGCGTCGCGCGACCAGTTCGCGGCGCCGCTGGGCATCGGCGCGCGCCACCTCGAAGCCTTCGCGGCCGGCCCATTCGAGCAGCCCGTGGAGGAAGGTGCCGGGAGCCGGTCCGCGCGGGAAGCGATGCAGGTCGTCGCGCATCTCGCTGGCGTGCGCGACCGGCGGCTGTTCGGCGGAACGGCCTTCTTCGTGGAAGGTGGCTTCCTCGGCGCTGATCGGCTCCTGCGATTCGTCGCTCTCCAACACCTCGTCATCGTCCAGCCCGGCGGAGGCCTGCAATTGCAGGCCGGAATAGCTGGCGACCCACCACTTCTCGCGGCTGCTGCGGCGAGTTTCGCGGGCCTGCCCAAGGCCCTGGCCGCGCCCTGCGACATAGCGTTCGGCGTCCGCCTCGGGGGCCGGCTCGACGACGATCTCCCGGCACTCGCCGCGCAACGCGGCGAGGCATTGTCCGAGGCCATCGCTGCCGATGGTCGCGCCGCCGGCAAGCAGGTAGCCCAGGGCCCCCTTGTGCAACTCCGGCGACTTGCTGTTGCTCGCCACCAGCGGCGCGATGCCCAGCCACACCGAATGGCGGGCGCGGGTCAGGGCCACGTAGAGCAGGCGCATGTCTTCGCCGAGGCGCTCGTCGTTGGCCTGCTCGTAGGCCCGCGCAGCCTGCTCCTTGCGCCGCGCCAGCTCGATGACCCGCCCTGCAGCGCCATCCTCGTGGAAACTCGCCGGCGCGCCGCTGTTGCCGTCCAGCTCCCTCCAGCTGCAGATGAAGGGCAGCAGCACCAAGGGGTATTCCAGCCCCTTGGACTTGTGGATGGTCACCACCTTGATCAGGTCGGCGTCGCTTTCCAGGCGGAGGATCTCTTCGCTCCCCGGACTCTGCACCTGCTCGGCCAGATGGCGGATCAGCGCGTGCTCACCGTCCAGCTCCACCGCCGCGCGCTGCAGCCACTCGGCCAGGTGCAGCAGGTTGGTCAGGCTGCGCTCGCCATCGGCATGCCGCAGCAGGCGCGCCGGCAGTTCGAAGTCGGCGAGCAGGCGCCGCAGCATCGGCAATACGCCCTGGGCCTGCCAGGACCGGCGATAGTCGCGGAAGCGCAGGACCATCCGTTCCCAGAACAGTTCGTCCTGGTTCAATCGTTCCAGGGTCGCCCAGTCCAGGTGCAGGCTGCGGGTAGCCAGGGCGACCCGCAGCAGCGTATCGGCACCGGGGTCGGCGCAGGCGCGCAGCCAGTGCAGCAGGTCGATGGCCTCCTGGCTGTCGAACACCGAGTCGCGGTCGGACAGGTAGACGCTGGCCAGACGCCGCGCCGCCAACGCGCTACGGATCGCCTCGGCCTCGGCGCGACCGCGGACGAGGATGGCGATATCCGCCGGGCGCAACGCACGCCAGCCGCCCTGCTCGTCGGCGAAGCCGGCGCGGCCCAGGTCGGCCAGGCTCAGCCAGCGGCGGATGGCGCTGGCGCTGCGCTCGGCCATTTCCTGGCGATACGCCGCGGAGCCAAGCACGCCGGCTTCGACATCAAGGTTCCAGAACGTCATCGCTGGCGCCTCGGCACCGTCGATCAACAAACGTTCGGCGCGCCCCTGGGCGTCCACCGCATGGAACGGCACCGGGTTTTCCAGCCCCTCGCGGGCGAAACGGAAGGCGCCGCGCGGGTGCTCTTCGGCGAAGGCGAAGCAGCGGTTGGCGGCCGCCACCATGGCGGCGGTCGAGCGGAAGTTCTTGCCAAGGGTGTAATGCCGCCCGCGAGTGGCCTCGCGGGCGCGCAGGTAGGTATGGATGTCGGCACCGCGGAAGGCGTAGATCGCCTGCTTGGGGTCGCCGATCATGAACAGGCCGGTTTCCCGCGCCTGGGGCTCGTCGGGATCGGCGGCGATCCGGTAGATGCGCTCGAAGATCCGGTACTGCACCGGGTCGGTATCCTGGAACTCGTCGATCAGCGCCACCGGGAACTGCTCGCGGATCAATTGCGCCAGGCGCTCGCCACCAGGCCCCTGCAAGGCGCGGTCGAGGCGGCTGAGCAGGTCGTCGAAGCCGATCTCGGCACGCCGCTGCTTCTCGATCTCCAGTTCGTGCCCGACTTCGCCCAACGCGTGCAACAACAGGTGGGGAGCGAGATCGGGACGCTCTTCCTGATGCGCGGCCCAGGCGTCGATGGCCCTTAGCGCGGCATGCTCGGGCGCCACGCGCTTGGCGGTGAGCTTGATCCGGGTCTGGCCGAACTTGCCGAGGTTGGCCGGCTGCTCGCCGCCCTCGCTCCAGTCCGCCAACGCTTGCAGCCAGGCGTCGAAGGTCTCGTCGCTGTCCTTGCCGCGATAGCTGTTGCCGTTCAGGTAGGGACGCAGGTCGCGCAGCAGCGCTTCCAGTTCGACGCGCGCTGCGCGCCAGGCGGCGCGGGCCTGCGCGTCCAGTTGGTCGAGCTGGCGATACCAGTCGCCGCCCTGCTCCAGCAAGGCTGCCAGTGACTCGGGCGCACTCAGCGCCTGGTCGGCGTAGCGGAAGTCGGCGTCCTGCCGCGCCAGCAGCGGCTGCAAGGCCTTGCCCAGCGTCTCCGGCCCGCTGTAGCAACTGGCCACGGCTTGCGCCGCCGGAGCCGTCAGGCCGTAGAAGTTACGCCGCCAGTAGTCCCGTACCACTTCGGCGAGCAATTCGCTCTGGTCGGTTTCCAGGTTCTGGGTGAACAGGCTGCCGCTGTCGAAGGCGTGCTCGCGCAGCATCCGGTAGCACCAACTGTGGATGGTCGATACCGCGGCCTCGTCCATCCACTCCGCGGCCAGGCGCAGCAGGCGCGCGCAGCCCGGCCAGCGCTCGGCGGGATACTGCTGGCGCAACGCGACCAGCAGGCCGTCGTGGCGCTCCTGCGGCTCGGCGAAACAACGCGCCGCTTCGCCCAGGCGGCTGCGGATACGCTCGCGGAGTTCCTGGGTCGCCGCATCGGTGAAGGTCACCACGAGGATTTCCGGCGGGCTCAGCGGCCGGCCGAAAGCGTTCTCGCCGCCATGGTCGAGGACCAGGCGTACGTATAGCAGGGCGATGGTGAACGTCTTGCCGGTACCGGCGCTGGCCTCGATCAGGCGGCTGCCGTGCAACGGGAAGTCCAGCGGATCGAGGGCCACGGGCATCTGCTGCTGGCTCATGCCTGCTCCTCCGCGCCACGTCCCAGGGCAGCCAGCAGCGGCGCGTAGAGCTGCTCGGCCCAGTGCGCGAACTCACCGCTGGCGAGCAGCCTGTCGAAGTCCGGATAGACCCGAGCCAGCGCCGGCGAGGCGTCCACCTCGCCCCCCATGCCGAACCCTCCCTCGTAGCGCTTGCGCGCCTCGCGCATGGCTTTCTCGGGCTCTGCGGCGCCACCACTGGCGAGCCAGGCGAAAGCGGTCCGGCAGGCCACCGGCAACGGCTGGCGCATGCCCTGGCGCCAGGCGTCGATCAACTGGTCGAGGTACTCGCCGGCGCGCTCGCTCGGCAGCGGCGGAATCTCCAGGGTGCCGGTCTGGCTCACCAGCACGCTGCTCACCGGCTGGCCTAGACGTTGCAGGGCGAGGTGCTGCAACCAGTGGCGCACCAGGCTGTGCCACTTGAAGCCGCGCCCTTCATGGAGCTTGCCGCTGAGCAACTGCAGGCGCGCCAGGCGCCCGGAAGCGTCGCGACGCAAGCCGCCGAGCCAGTCCTCCAGCTCCAGCCCGGACGGATGGCGATGGCGCAACTCCTGCTGCTGCTCGACCGCCTCCGGCCAGCGCTCGATTTCCTGGCGGTAGCGCCAGAGCAGGTCGGGCAGCGGTTGCAGCAAATGGCGCGCGGAGAACTCGCCGAACGCCGCCAGCGGCAGGCGACCCTGTCGCCGCAGTCGCTCGACCTGGGCCTGCAACTGCGCCGGCAGGCCCTCGGCATCCCAGTCCCGCTCGACCCAGCGCTTCATGCGTTCGGTCAGCTCGAATTGCAGCTTCCAGTTGTCCAGCGCGTCCAGTTCGAAAGGCTCTTCGTCGTTGCCGGTCAATTGCTCGTCGTCGAAACGCACCTTGAGCCGCTGCTGGAAGAACGCATTCACCGGGTTGGCGAGGAACTCCGCCAGCGCTCGCAGCCCCAGTGTGCCCTCCAGTTCAAGCGGCGGCAGGGGCGCTTCGGCGTCGGGAACGGCGATGTCGTCCTCGCTATGGACCTCGCGCCACTCGCGGGCGTAGGTGAACAGGCCATCGACGCCCTGCTCCGGCGCATCGTGAAAATACCGACGGCTGAACGGCTGCAGCGGATGCTCCTGGGTCAGGGCACGCAGCAGCGCCTCGCCGTCGCCGTCCGGGTCCAGACGCCAGCCGGCCGCCAGGTGATCGCGCAACTGGCCGATCAGCACCGAGGGCGGCCGCTCGCCATTGTCGCGGATACTCCGCCCCACCCAGCTCACGTAGAGCTGCTCGCGCGCCGAGAGCAGCGCCTCGAGCAGCAGGTAGCGGTCGTCCTCGCGCCGCGAGCGGTCGCCGGGGCGGTAGTCGTTGCGCATCAAGTCGAAATCCAGCGGCGACTGCTGGCGGGGGTAGTCGCCATCGTTCATGCCAAGCAGGCAGACCAGCCGGAACGGGATCGCGCGCATCGGCATCAACGTGCAGAAACTCACCGCGCCAGCCAGGAAGCGCTGGTTCAGGCCGCCCTGGTCCAGGCCGCCGAGCCAGGCCTCGCGTATCACGCTGATCGGTAGCGGCTCGGCGAAGGCCGCACAAGCGCAGTGTTCCTGCCAGCGCTCGAGCAATTGCAGGAGCTGGGTGAGGAGCAGTTCGTCGCGCTCGTCGTGGGCCTCGAAGAACACCGTGAGCAGGGCTTGCAGGCGCTCGCCCCACTGCGCCGGGGTGGCCGGTTCGGCCAGCTCGGCGTAGGCCACCTCGAGGCGCTCCAGCAGCACAGCCAGCGGGCCTGCCAGGGCGGCGTCCAGACCACCGACCTCATCGTAGGGCTGGATGCCTTGCAGGGCCGCGCCTTCGCCGACCGCGTAGCCGAGCAGCATGCGCCGCAGACCGAAGCGCCAACTGTTGCCCTCCAGTCCCGCTGGCAGGCCGAGACGCTCGCGCTGCGCGGCATCCAGCCCCCAGCGCACGCCGGCGCCTTCGATCCAGCGGTGCAGGGTCGCCAGGTCGGCCTCGTCGACGCCGAAACGCCGGCGCAATGCCGGGACGTCCAGCAGGTCGAGGATCTCGCTCACGGCGAAACGGCTGTCGGGCAGTTTCAGCAGGTGCTCCAGGGCGATCAGCAGCGGCTCGCGACCGCGCTGTCCCTGGTCGGCCAGGGTATAGGGAATGAAGCGCTGGTCGTCGCGCGGCACCTGGCCGAACACCGCCTCGATGTGCGGTGCGTAGGCGTTGATGTCGGGGACCATGACGATCACGTCGCGCGGCTTCAGGCTCGGATCGGCGTTGAAGCGGGCGAGCAACTGGTCGTGGAGGATCTCCACTTCGCGCTGCGCGCTGTGGGCCACATGGAAGCGGATCGAGGCGTCGCTCCGCGGCGCCACCGGCGGCCAGTGCTCGCGGGTTTCCGCCAACGGGCGCAGTTCGAGGATATCGTCCTGCAACTGGCCGAGCAGCCCGTGCGGGGCCTCCTCGCTGAACAGGTCGATGCGCCCGCCGTTGACCTCGCCGAACAGGTTCCGATAGCTGTCCGGGTCGTCGTAGCTGTCGAGCAGGTTGATGTAGTCGCGGCCCTGCTTGCCCCAGGCCGCCAGCAACGGCTGGGCATGCTGGTGCTGGCGGTCCTCGTCGAGGTCGGCGGGGACGCCGGCGCGGCGCTGCTGGCGGCGGTACTCGTGGCGCAACAGGTCCTTGTCGGCGACGATGTCGGCCCAGTGGTGGCGACAGGGGTTGTGCACGCAGAGCAGCACCTGGCTGAACCTGGCCAGGGCGGCCAGCGCCTCGAGGGTCTGCGCCGGCATCGAGGAAATCCCGAACACCACCACTCGTCGCGGCAACGCGCGCGGCGCCGCGCTGGCGGAGCGCAGCGCCTCGATGAAGCGCCGGTGCACGCCGGAGCGGCTGCGGGCCAGGCTATCGGCACCGACGTCGGCGAGCAGCGCGCGCCACAATTCGGCCTGCCAGCGCTCGTCGGCACCGAGCGGGCGCGCCTGCCCGTTCGCCGTGCGCAACTGGTCGCGGCCCTGGCTCCAGTCGTCGAGCCAGTCGCCGCGATAGACCTGGTACTGGTCGAACAGGTCGGCCAGGCGCTCGGCCAGTTGATGACGCTTGCGCAGGTCGGCATCGTCGGCGAGGAAACGTTGCAGGGTGCGGAACTCGGGACGCTCCAGCAATCCGGGAAGCAGACGCATCAGGCGCCAGGTCAGCGGCGCCTTGTCCAGTTCGGAAACCTCGGGAATGCTTTCGCGGCCCAGCACCGCGCGATAGGCCTGCCAGAGGAACTGCGCCGGCAACTGCACCTCCAGCGCCGCGGCGATGCCGCCACCGCCGCCGCCGTCCTCGCGGGGATCTTCGGCCAATGCCAGCTTCAACCATTGGGCGATGCCGTTGCTGTGCACCAGGACCCGCTCGCTTTCCAGCGGCGCCAGCGGATAGCGGCGCATCCAGGAAACGGCGAGGTCGCGCAGGTCGTCCAGGCGATTGCCGTGGACGATCATGAATCCGGGCGTGAGGGCGGTGGTTCCCAAGGGTTCTGGCATCGGTACGGCTATTCCTGGCGCAAGGCTCTGGCGAAAGAGGTCAGGATCGGGCGGCGACGAAGCGTCGTTCCAGTTCGAGGCTGTCGGCCATGCGGAAATCGCTCCAGCGCTCGCTCAGGCCGAGATGGCTGTCCGCCTGGCAATCCGGGGCACTGGCGCAACGGCGGGTGAAGGTGTTGACCACCTCGACCATCTCCTCGCGCTCGGCGCCGACCAGCAGCGCCGCGTGCGCCAGCACCACCGGCCGGCCGGCGCCGTTGCGCCGCCAGCGTTGCGCGGTCCCGGCGAGCTTGCGCCCATCCAGGGTGACATTGTAGCGGCCGTCGCAGAAGGAACCGGCCACGGCGCCCACGCCGGCGTCCAGGCCGCGCTCGCGGAGCCAGTCGCAGATCGGCTGGCACAGCCGCAGGTAGGCGGTTTCGATACGGGTCTGCTCGTTGTCGCCGGGCCCCAGCGCATAGGACAGGGCGATGTTCAGCACGCCCGGCGATTGCGGCACCGGCTCGCCGCCGGTATCGCGCAGCAGCACCGGCCAGCCGCGTTCGGCGACCGCTGCGCTGGCCGGCACGAATCCTTCCAGGCGCTCCATCCGGCGCGGCATGACCAGCGCCCGATCGCACGGCTGCCAGAGCAACAGGCCATGCTCGCGGGCACCGCCACACACCTCGTCGAGCAGGGCGCGCTCGGCGTCCAGCCCATCCTGCACGGAAAACACTTCGACCACGATTCTTCCTCTTCCAGGCTGGCACGGCTCGGCTCCCACGCGGGGAGCGCTGCCTATGATAGCCAGTGGCGGCGCCTCCGTGCGCCGTAATCGCGAGGAAGTTGCCGGGAAATCAGCAGGTTGCCGAGCGCAGACGGGCCGGGCGGCGCTGCCAGAACTCGGCCAGCAGGACCCCGGCCAGGGTCAGCGCGCCGCCGACCAGGTGATGGACGGTCAGGCGCTCGCCGAGCACCAGGGTGGCGATGCAGGCGGTGATGATCGGCAGCAGGTTGAAGAACAGGGCCATCCGGCTCGGCCCGAGACGGGCGACACCGTGCATCCAGGCCAGCGCGGCGACGATCGAGGCGAACAGCGCGGCGTACAGCACCAGCGGCAGGTTGGCGGCGTTCAGGCCGGTGCGCGGCGACAGCAGGTACAGCGGCAGCAGGGCGAGGATCGCCACCAGCACCTGCAGGTAGAGCAGTTGCATGGCCGGCAGCTTCAGGCTCCATTTCTTCAGCAGCACGCTGTACACCGCATAGGCCAGGGTGGCGACGATCATCATCGCGTCGCCGAGATTCACTCCATGCTCCAGCAAAGCGCCGAGATGGCCCTGAGAAATCACCAGCACCACGCCGGCCAGCGACACCAGCGCGCCGAGCAGCGCCCCGGCGTTCAGCCGGTGGGCCAGGATGCTGCTGGCCAGGCCCAGCGACATCAGGGGCATCAGCGACAGGATGATGCCCATGTTGGTGGCGCTGGTCAGCGCCGCCGCGTAGTAGGCCAGGCTCTGGTAGACGGCCATGCCGAGCAGGCCGAGGACCACGAACTTGCCGAGGTTGGCGAGGATGTAGCGGCGGTTGCGCAGCACCGGGCCGAGCATGAAGGGCGTCAGCGCCAGGCCGACCAGCAGCCAGCGGAAGAAACCGATCTCGGCGGGCTGGATGATCCCCACGGCGAGCTTGTTGACGACGGTGTTGCCGGCCCAGATGAACACGGCCAGCAGGGGAAACAGGTATTGCATGGGAGGTTCCGCACTATGAAAAAGGAATACGCGGCCATTCTGAGCCAGTCCGAATACAGACGTATAATGAATTCCAGACAAACCACCCGTAGGTTCGGACATGTCGACCACCACCTTGCTGCGCCTTCCCGATCTCCAGGGGCAGTCTTTCGACGTCTATTTCCGCTATGACGAGTTCGGCGCCGACACCCATTCGCCGCCCCACACCCACGCCTGGGGCCAGCTCAACTATGCAGCCCATGGCGTGATGCAGCTGGAGATCGACGGCCAGCGCTTCCTCTCGCCTCCGCAATACGCGGTATGGATACCACCGGAGCGGGTGCACAGCTGCTACAACAGCCAGGCCATCGTCTACCGCTCGCTGTACCTTTCCGCCGAGCTGTCACGACGCCTGCCGGCGACACCCTGCACCCTGGCGATCAGCGCGATCCTCAAGGCGATCCTCTCGGACTTCGCCGAGCGCGGGGTCAACCTGCCGACCTCGGCGCAGGACCTGCGCCTGGCCCGGGTCGTCATGGACCAGCTGGAATGCGCCCAGCCCCACGACGACTACCTGCCCTACGGCCGTACCCCGGCGCTGCGCGAGGTGCTCGACGCACTGCAGGCCGAGCCGGGCGACAACCGCTCGCTGGCGCAATGGGCGCAGCAGGTGCACAGCACCGAGCGAACCCTGGCCCGGCACTGCCAGCGCGAACTGGGCATGACCTTTGGCGAATGGCGCCAACGCCTGCGCTTCCTCGCGGCCATCGAGGCGCTGGAAGCCGGCAGGGGGATCCAGCAGATCGCCTTCGACCTCGGCTACAGCAGCCCCTCGGCGTTCATCTCGATGTTCCGCCGGCTGGCCGGCACCACACCGGAACAATACCGCCTGGCCAGCCGCGCCCAGGACATGCCGATGCTGTAACCCGCCGTGCATGCGTTGCGGCTATGCTCGCAGCAGCCACCATCCGGAGTTCGCATGCCAACCGCCAGCCGCCATCCCGACACCGCCCTCGCGGTGTTCCTCGCCTTCCTCAAGCTGGGCTGCAGCGCCTTCGGCGGGCCCATCGCCCACCTCGGCTATTTCCGCGACGAGTTCGTCCGCCGCCGCGGCTGGCTGAGCGAAAGCAGCTACGCCGACCTGGTCGCCCTCTGCCAGTTCCTTCCCGGCCCCGCCAGCAGCCAGGTCGGCATGGCCCTCGGCCTGGCCCGCGCCGGCTATCCCGGCGCCCTCGCCGCCTGGCTCGGTTTCACCCTGCCCTCGGCGTTGCTACTGGTGCTCTTCGCTCTCGGCCTGGGACGCTGGGGCGCGCTGTTGCCCGAGGGCGTGCTGCATGGCCTGAAGATCGCCGCGGTGGCGGTGGTGGCCCAGGCGGTCTGGGGCATGGGACGCAGCCTGTGCCCGGATCGCCCGCGCCTGACGCTGATGGCGCTGTCCTGCGCGAGCGTGCTGGCCTGGCCCACTGCCTGGACCCAAGTCGCGGTGATCGCCGGTGCCGGCCTGGCCGGCCTCGCCCTGTTGAAAACGGAAGCAGTGGAAGGCCACGAGCGGCTGCCGATCGCCATCGGCTACCGCGGCGCGCTGCTGTTCCTCACCTTGTTCGCCGTGCTGCTGGTCTGCCTGCCGCTGGCCGCGCGCCTCTGGCCGGAACACTGGCTGCGCCTGCTCGACGCGTTCTACCGGGCTGGCTCGCTGGTATTCGGCGGTGGCCATGTGGTGCTGCCGCTGCTGCAGGCGGAAGTGGTACCCAAGGGCTGGGTCGACGGCGATACCTTCCTCGCCGGCTACGCGGCCGCCCAGGCGGTACCGGGCCCGCTCTTCACCTTCGCCGCGTTCCTCGGCGCAGCCTCGGGCCCGGCGCCGAACGGCTGGAGCGGCGCGCTGCTGTGCCTGCTGGCGATCTTCCTGCCGTCGTTCCTGCTGGTCGCCGGTGCCTTGCCATTCTGGGAACGCCTGCGCCACGAACGCCGGGTACGGGCAACGCTGGCCGGGGTCAACGCGGCGGTGGTCGGCCTGCTGCTGGCGGCGCTGTACCAGCCGCTCTGGACCGAAGGCATCCTGCGCCCGGCCGACTTCGCCCTGCTGCTCTTCGCCCTGCTGGCCCTGCTCGCCTGGAAGACGCCGCCCTGGCAAGTGGTGCTCGCCTGCGCCGTGGCCGGCGGCCTGATCGCCACAGCCGGCTAGCCGTTCAAGGCCAGGCTCAGCCCCTGCGCCGTCGGCGCGGCCGCCTTGCCCGGCTCCGCGCCCTCCGGCCGGTAGCCGAGGCGCAGGCCGCCCCAGTGCTTGCCGTGGATGAAGATCGGCACCGAAAGATCGTGCATCAGCTCGCCGGTGTCACGGGTGTAGGTCTGTAGCAACAGCGGCTGCTGGTGGCTGCCGCAGCGAATCCCGGTGCGGTCGTTGAACAGGCGCTTGCTGCGGCTGCGCAACGCGTCCGTCTGCGGGTCGCCGCTGGGCGGATGGGCGAAGGCGCGATTGTGGGTGGGCACGTAGCCTTCGGGGGTACAGGCGATGGCGAATACCAGGTTGCGGTTGCGCTCCAGCAACTGCTCCTGGATGCCCGGCAGGACCTGGTCGGTGTAGCTGTCGAAGCGGGTCCGGTACTTGGTCGGCTGGGTATTGGGCAACGGCTGGTAGCTGCGGTCGAACAGGTCATCGAGGTCGATGCGCCCGCTGCGCACGTCCTCCTCGAAGCGAGCGGCGATAGCCGCCGCGCCCTCCCGGGCGAGGTCGTAGACCGACTGGTGGTAGGCGTCCAGGCTGACCTCGGCGAGGCGCTCGCTGATCACCTCGGCCTGGTTCTCCAACTGGCTGGCAGCTTCGCCGAGGCGCAGGGTCTGTTCCTCGCTGGCGCTGAGGTCGCCGCGCACCTGCTCGACCGCGGCGAACAGGCTGGCGAGTTGGCTGCGGTTGATCTCGGCGCCCTGGGCGATCTCGGTAATCTGGCTTTCCACCCCGGCCGCCAGTTCGGCAATGCCTTCCAGTTGCCGACCGGTCAGCTCGACCTGGCCGACCCCTTCCCCCAACTCTTCGGAAAGCTGGCGGATCTGCTCGACCACCTCGCTGGTCTGGCGCTGGATCTCGGCGACCATCTGGCCGACTTCCTCGGTGGCCTCGGCGGTACGTCCGGCCAGGCCGCGCACCTCTTCGGCAACCACCGCGAAGCCGCGCCCATGCTCGCCGGCGCGGGCCGCCTCGATGGCCGCGTTGAGGGCCAGCAGGTTGGTCTGGCTGGCGATGCCCTGGATCACCAGGGTGACCCGCTGGATGTCCTCGCTGCGCTGGTTCAGCGCCTCGATCGCCTCGCGGCTGGCGCCCATCCGCTCGCTGAGCCGATGCATGCGCTCGATGGTCGAGGCCAGCAGCACCTGGCCCTCGTCGCTGCCGGCGCGCGCCCGGGTGGCGGCGTCCATGGCCTGGCGCGCCAGATTGGAGGTGGCGCGCTCGGTGTGGATCATCACTTCGGCGCTGCCGACGATCTGTTCGGCGGCGTCGAGCTGGGATTGCAGCTTCTCCGCCAGGCGCTTCACCGAGAACGCCACGCCGGCGGCCGACAAGGCGTTCTGGCTGGTGTTATGGGACAGGTCGCGAGCCAGCCGGGCGATGTCGGGCTCGCCGACGGTCGCCACCGCCGTGCGGTTGCCGGGAAGCAGCCAGGGCAACCAGAGCAGCGCCACGCCGAGCGGCAGGGCCAGGTACAGCGGCAGCCAGCCATGCCGGGCGCCGACCAGCAGGAGAACCAGGGCCAGGCTCTGCAACAGGCAGACGAAGAGGATGCGGGAACGAGCGGGCTGCATGAGTAAATCTCCGGCCTCCGGGGCGTTGCGTCATGACCCTGGGGTCGGACGGGCGACGGCGGGGCTTCTTTATTTGACTTGTAGTCCGGTTTGTAGCCCGCCCCCGGAAGCGCCGCCATCGTTCCTTAGTGGTATGGCCAATGGCTGGCATTCGACTAGCGCAGGCCGCGACGAAAGGCGGAGAACACCCCGGACGCGTCGGCCAGGCCTTGATCCATGGGGGCTTCGCCGCATTTCCAGGGGACGCTCGAAGAACTTCCGTCCTGCCGTCCGTCGGCCGACACCGTATGACAAGCCCGGAGCCCACGTTATAATTCCGCGCCCATTTACAGCCGGTAGCGGTCGACTAGACTCCCAACCGGCGCTGGCCGGACCCCGCTTCCGCCCAGCCTGGTCGCTATCGGGCCCGCTCTTTTTGGACTCAGGACCACCCGTGACGAAAGACGAATTGCGTGCCGCGCTGGCGCGCGAGGAACAGCGTTACAAGGACGTGTACGGCGGCGAAGTGACGCTTTATGCCGCCCAGCCGGAACCCGACCGCAAGCCCTGGCGCAAACGCCCAACCGTTCAGGAGCAGGCGTTCGACAGAGAACTGCAGAAGATCGAAGAAGAGCGTCTCAAGGCCGGGCAGGAAGCAGCGAACCCCATTCCATTTACCTCCAACCGACAGGAGAGCGACGGATAACGAAGCGTTTCAATCTGTTTCGTTTTTCCCGCAAAGCCCGATGCGACGGGGCGTTGCCCGCGACAATGGCAACCTTCCGGAGTTCCAGACGGATAAAAACGCATCTGGCATAATCGCCGCCCCGTCTCTGACCGGTTTCTCACATGTTCGATCTTTTCAGCGGGCTCGATGCCTGGGTGGGTATCAGCCTGGTGCTGGCCCTGGCCTTCGTCCTCACCTTCGAGTTCATCAACGGCTTCCACGACACTGCCAACGCGGTGGCCACCGTCATCTACACCAAAGCGATGTCCCCCTACCGGGCGGTGATGCTCTCCGGTGTGTTCAACTTCCTCGGCGTGCTGCTCGGCGGTGTCGGCGTAGCCTACGCCATCGTTCACCTGCTGCCGGTGGAGCTGCTGATCAACGTGAACACCGGCCATGGCCTGGCGATGGTCTTCTCCCTGCTCGCCGCCGCCATCGCCTGGAACCTCGGCACCTGGTACTTCGGCATCCCGGCCTCCAGCTCGCACACCCTGATCGGCTCGATCCTCGGCGTCGGCCTGGCCAATGCGCTGATCACCGACGTGCCGCTGGCCGAAGGGATCAACTGGCAGAAGGCGATCGACATCGGCCTGTCGCTGATCTTCTCGCCGCTGGCCGGCTTCATGGTCGCCGCGTTGGTCCTGCTCGGACTGAAATGGTGGCGTCCGCTGTCGAAGATGCACAAAACCCCGGAAACCCGTCGCGAACTCGACGAGAAGAAGCACCCGCCGTTCTGGAACCGCCTGGTGCTGGTGCTTTCCGCCATGGCGGTAAGCTTCGTCCATGGCTCCAACGACGGCCAGAAGGGTATCGGCCTGATCATGCTGGTACTGATCGGCATCGTCCCGGCCAAGTTCGTCCTCGACCTGAACAGCACCACCTACCAGATCGAGCGCACCCGCGACGCCGCCCTGCACCTCAGTCAGTTCTACCAGCGCCACACCGATACCCTCGGCGACATGCTGGCCCTGGGCAAGAGCAATGGCAGCGAGATGCCGCAGTTCTACCGCTGCGATCCGAAACAGACCGAGCCGACCATCAACGCGCTGCTCCGCGACCTGCGCGGCGTGCCCAGCTACAACGACCTGGACGCCGACGAGCGCGTGCAGGTGCGTCGCTACTTGCTGTGCCTGGACGACACCGCGAAGAAGGTCGGCAAGCTGTCCGACCTGCCGGCGCGGGAGAAGGCCGACCTCGAGAAGCTACGCAAGGACCTGACCGCGACCACCGAATACGCGCCGTTCTGGGTCATCATCGCGGTGGCCCTGGCTCTCGGCATCGGCACCATGGTCGGCTGGAAGCGCGTAGTGCTCACCGTCGGCGAGAAGATCGGCAAGCAGGGCATGACCTACGCCCAGGGCATGAGCGCGCAGATCACCGCCGCCGCCGCCATCGGCATGGCCAACATCTACAGCTTGCCGGTGTCCACCACCCATGTACTGTCCTCCGGCGTGGCCGGGACCATGGTGGCGAACAAAAGCGGCCTGCACGGCGGCACCGTGCGCAACATCCTGATGGCCTGGGTGCTCACCCTGCCGACTTCGATGGCGCTGTCCGCCGGCCTGTTCTGGCTGGCCTCGCAATTCATCTGAGCCGCCTCGCCGGTTGAAAAAAACGCCTGCTTGTCCGCAGGCGTTTTTTTGCCGCGCTCCCACCGACGTCATCCGCCCGCCTCGGCGGGCAGCGCCGCCAGCGGCAAGCGAACCACGAACAACGCGCCCTCCCCCTGGTTGGCCGCCGTCAGGCTACCGCCCATGTTGCGCACCAGATCGTGGCTGACCGAGAGACCCAGGCCGGTACCCTTGCCCTCCACCTTGGTGGTGAAGAAGGGTTCGAATATCCGCTCCAGCAGGAGCGGTTCGATCCCGCCGCCGTTGTCGTGCACGTGCAATTCGACCCAGCCCGGTTCGCGGCAGGCCACCTGCTCCAGGCGAATGCGCCGGCTGGCCAGGCCGGGATTGCCAAGCAGGGCATCGCGGGCGTTGGCGAGCAGGTTGATGATCACCTGTTCCAGCTGGTCCGCCTGCCCTCGTACCACCATCCGCTGCGTCGGCGCCGGGCACTCCACCTCGATGGCGTGCTGACGCAGCCCCTCGCCGAGCAGCCCCAGGGCGCCTTCGAAGGCGGTATAGGGGTCGA
Source organism: Pseudomonas sp. HMSC065H01 (assembly GCF_001815235.1). Lineage (NCBI taxonomy): Bacteria > Pseudomonadati > Pseudomonadota > Gammaproteobacteria > Pseudomonadales > Pseudomonadaceae > Pseudomonas > Pseudomonas sp. HMSC065H01. The sequence goes on from NZ_KV819941.1 coordinate 22,819, forward strand.
ACGGCAGCGCCTCCAGCGCCGACTTGCGGCTGAACACGCCGAGGTGGCTGACCAGGCGGTCGACGCGCATGACCTGGGCATCCATGCGCTCCAGTTTCTCGCCCAGGTAGTCGCCGTCGAGGCCGACGCTGTTCATCCGCTGGCGCATGTTGAAGAGGGTCATGCGCAGCACGTGCAGCGGCTGCTTCACCTCGTGGGCGAGGCCGCTGACCATCTCCCCCAGGCTGGCCATCTTGGCGCCTTGCGCCAGTTGCTGCTGGGCCCGACGCACCGGCGTGTTGTCGCGTCCCACCGCCTGTACCTCGCACAATTCGCCCCGGGCGTCGAACAACGGTCGCTCGGCCCACACCAGCCAGAGAAAACGTTGCCCCGGCAGGTTGAAGCGCAGTTCCGGCACCTCGCTGGCGCCCTCCCGCGGCGAACCCAGCAGACGCGCGCGCAAGGCGCTGGCGTCTTCCGCCGCCAGCCACTCGTCGAGCCGGCGACCGACCAGGCGCTCCGGGCTGGTCGCGAGGCTATCGGCGAAGGTCCGGTTCACGTAGGTCAGCACCAGGTCGGCGGTATAGCGACAGATCAGCGCCGGCGAATCCTCCACCAGGACCCGGTAGCGTTCCTCGCTCTCGGCGATACGCTGTGCCGCCAGGTGCTGCTCGGTCACGTCCAGCCACAGGCCCACCGCCTCGCTGGGCAGGCCCTGGGCATCGCGCAGCAGCTTGGCTTCGTCGTAGAGCCAGTGCCAGTTGCCCTGGCCATCGGCGAGGCGATAGCGGGTCTTCACCCGGCCTTCGCGAAGCAGCTCGCGGCCGCGGGCGAAAAAGGCCTCCAGATCATCCGGATGCACCCGCTCGGCGAGCGCCTGCCAACTCTGTCCCTGCAGGTCGAGGCCGAGCAGGTTGCTCGCGCTTTCGCTGTAGAACTCCGGCACCAGGTGCCCCTGCTCGACCCGCTGGACATAGATCACCACCGGCGCACTGTCGATCAGGCTGCGCAACCGCGCGTGGGCCGCCTGTGCCCGTTCCTCCTGGCGCCGGCCTTCGCTGATGTCGAGCAGCACGCCGGACAGCCCCAGGGCACTGCCGCGTCCCAGCGGCCGGCCCTCGATGCGCAGCCAGCGGCGCTCGCCGCGGCTATCCGGCTGACGCAGGCAAAGGTCCTGGGCCAGCGCCTGGCCGCTGCGCAGGCTGGCACGCAGGCGCAGGCCGAGCTCGTCGGCGTCCGCCGGTTGCAGCAGGCCCTGCAGGTGTTCCAACGGCACCCGACGATACTCGCCGGTCAACCCCAGGCTGTCGTGCAAGGCCGGCGCCAGTTCGAAGAGTTCCTGCTCCGCCCAGTAACGCCACCAGCCGCCGCCGATCATCTCCTGCAACAGCCCCAGCTTGCGCGAACTGTCGTGCTGCTCGTGGAGTTCGCAGCGGTCCGCCACCTGGTTCGCCAGCAGTTCCGCGAGGTATTGCCAGTCCTGCGGCGCGGGCCCCTGGGCGAGCTGCTCCAGCGACATCGGCCGGACCAGCAACGCCCCCAGGCGGCCACCGCGCATCGTCGCCGGCACCAGGTAGAGCGCGTCCTCGCCAATCTGCCGGAGCAGCGTCGAGGCGCCTTCGCCACGGCGTAGCAAGCGCGCGCCCGCCCCTTCACGCAGATCGTCGTCGGCGAGTTGCAGGGTCGGTCGCAGCAAACTGTCACTGCCAGGCCGCACATGACTGGCGAAGACCGTGCAGAAGCCCTTGCCGTCGCCCAGCAGCAGGGCGATAGCCTGCATCTGGAACGCGCCGGAGAGCGATTCGAGAATCTCCTGGACCGCCTCCGCCAGGTGCCCGTGGGAGACATGGCGCAGACGCGAAAGGATCAGCTTGCCCAGGCTCAGGCTCTGCAACTGGTGCTGCTGGCTGTCGGACTGCCAGTTGAGGTCGGAGATGTCCATGCCCAGCAGCAGCGAGCGTCCCAGGCCGTCGAGCGGCTGCATCGGCTGGAAACGACAGGTCAATGGCGCGGCGGCATCGCTGCGCAGCGTCAGGTCGAGACGCTCGCCCCGGCGCAGGCCGGCCAGCGTCGGCGCACCGGGGGCGCGCCGCTCCAGATACTCGGCGAAAGGCCGCGGCTGTTCGCCAAGCCCATGGGCGCACTGCAGACGATACGCCTGCCGCCCGCCGACCCGGATCACGCGGTCCTGTTCGTCCATCTCGAAACACAGGTCCCAACTCCTCAGCGAAGCGCTCCAGAGGGAGGGGCCTTCCTGCGAAAAGGGTTCCGGCCTCTCGGCCTCGGCGGACGACGAGCGGGAAAATTCGAACATGCGACCACCTCACAGCAACAGGTTGGCACTCGCCTTCAGCGTCTGCGGCAGGTTGGGAATCGCGCCGATGCCGGGGAAGCTCAGCACGGGGATGATCGCCTTGCCCGGATCGCCGTACGGGTACTGCACGCAGACCTCGATCCGCGACGTGGCGCTGACGTAGTCGGCGTACTGGCCATTGCCGGCACAGGGCTGGAGGTTCGCCCGCCAGGCCGCCGGCATCCAGTCCAGGCGCGCGAGCAACTCGTCCCTGGCACGGGCTTCGGCGAGGCTCTCGTAGCCCGCATCGGAGGGATCGACAGCGATCGCCGCACGGGCCCCCACGGCAGCGGCATCGTTGAACGACTGCAACATGAGCAAAGGAATGCTGTAGCTGATCAGACCGTAGACCAGCGCGAAAAACAGCAGGAAGATCGCTGTGAATTCGATGGCGACGGCGCCGTGCTGGCGTCGCCGGGAAGCTTTTCCGAGCATGAGCTGACATCCCCGATCCGCATCCTTAATACTAGTCGTCATTCGCTCCGCCAACGTTACTGAAAAGGTATTAATCCAGATGTCGAAAAAAGGCTGAAGAACAGGATGGAGCAATTAGCACTGGCCTTATGGGCAAGCGTTTGCGGATATCAGGACATCAAACGTTTGCGCGTCTCCAACTGGCTTATCCTGGGCGGATTTCTTATTTCCTTTGTTTATTTATATGTGAAAGAGTCAAGCCTGACCGGTGCTACGGTTAATATGGCAATGACCGCACTTTTTATAGGCGTCTGCCTCAGCCTTCCCGGCTACCTTCTCGGCAGGCTCGGCGCTGCCGACGTCAAGTACCTGGCCGCACTGGGGCTGGCCAGCGACCCACTTACGGTGCTCTATAGCCTGGCCTTCGGCTGCCTGCTGTGCATCGCGCTATTCATCCTCGTAAAGTTATTCAAACGTTCGGTAGAAAAGTCCGCAATGAATGAAGAAGTTCGCCTTCGAAGGGCACCGTCAAAAAACAAGTCATTCCCTTTTATATTCGCCATGGGCGCCGGCCTTTTGGCACATCTGATTATCAGTAAAATTATCTGAGTAAACTTGCGGAAGACCTCACTTAGCGACTATATGCTTATGGCTAATACCATTCGGTATGGCTGCATTCCAATGCACGTCCCCTGTTAAAAACAAAATAAGCAAATGGAGCGTATGACCATGGACAAACCGGCCTCGCGGCATTTCAGCGTCTTGATCATCGATGATGAACCCCAGGTGACCTCGGAACTCCGCGAACTGCTGGAAAACAGTGGCTACCGTTGCGTAACCAGCACCCACCGGGAGTCGGCGATCGCCAGCTTCCAGGCCGACCCGAACATCGGCCTGGTCATCTGCGACCTCTACCTGGGGCAGGACAACGGTATCCGCCTGATCGAGAGCCTCAAGGAAGTCGCCGGCAACGGCAGGTTCTTCGAATCGATCATCCTCACCGGTCACGATGGCCGCCAGGAAGTGATCGAGGCCATGCGGGTCGGCGCCGCCGACTACTACCAGAAACCGGTGGCGCCGCAGGAACTGCTGCATGGCCTCGAACGCCTGGAGAACCGCCTGCACGAGCGCGTCCGCAGCCAGTTGAGCCTGAGCCACGTCAACCAGCGCCTGGAATACCTCGCCGAATCGCTGAACTCGATCTACCGCGACATCCACAAGATCAAGTACGAGGTACACGGCAACAGCCAGCCGAGTGCCCTCAAGAGCGAAGACAGCCAGCCGTCCGCGCCGCCGGCGTCGGTCGCGGAAAGCCAGGTGTCCCCGAGCAATCCGCTGTTCGGCAAGCTGTCGCCCCGCCAGCAGGCGGTGGCGCGGCTGGTGAGCAAGGGCCTGACCAACTACCAGATCGCCTACGAACTGGGCATCACCGAGAACACGGTGAAGCTGTACGTCTCCCAGGTGCTGCGCCTGATGCATATGCACAACCGCACACAGCTGGCGCTGGCCCTGTCGCCTGCGGCGATGCAGCAGGGCAGCGGAGCGGTGGTGCACTGACAGGCGCGATGGCCCGGCGGACCTGCTAGATCAGCAGTTCCGCCCTGCCGACATCGACCTTCAGAATCTCCGCGTCGATGTATCCAAGTTGTACCCCCAGCAAGGGCAGGACCAGATTCAGGATCGGCGTCAGCAGCCCATCGACCAGAGGTGCCACCACGGAATTCACGATGAGGTCGGTGAGCGCCGTCGAGCCGCACAGCAAAGGCAAGCACAGTCCGAGCACCACGGGATTGACGTTGATGCTGGTTTTCAGGGTACTGGCGAGAAAGCCGCTTTCCGGCAACCTGCGGCTCTGGACGAGATCGGAACCGTCGGCTTTCACGTTGAATCGCGTATCGCCCGAGCTGCCGGCGATCGAGGTATCGAGCTTGAGATCCAATCGCACCAAGCCGCCAAGCACCAGAATCGAGCCGACCTGATCGATGTTGGCCGGACTGCCGATCTTTATCGTCGCTCCGCTGCTTCTCCAGCCGAAGTCCAACGCGGTATCCGGGCGGGTACAGGCCATGCTTTTCAGCCAGACGGCTCCCGACGCGCCTTCGATGGCCAGTTGCAGTTTCGTGGTGGCGAGAATGGACAGGAACCCGGAATCGATGTCCGCCGTAAGTCGTACCTGGGACTGGCGCACCTCCGTGCGCCAGGCACCGCTCTCATCCTGCCCTGGCGGCCCGGAGACGATCCTCTTCGGCTCTACGACTGTGAGCCGTGCATTGGCCAATCCGGGGATGCCCAGGTTCACAGCGACCGCGGAATTCTTGTTGGCGACCTGGGCAACCGCCATGATGAGATCCAGCGCATTGATCGCCGTATCCAGCTGCGACATGCTGTTCACCTCGCCGGCGCTCAGCCCCAGCAGGTCTCCCAGTTTCAACGTGGCCGACTTTACCCCCACCAATTGCGTTCTCAGGGCCTCGACCGAGGCTACGCCGTTCTTCGCCAGGACGTTCACGCTGGCGGCGAGTACCTGCTGCAAGCCGACGTTGGTATTCAACAACTGTTCGATGGTCCCCAGGCTGGTATCGACCCCGATCAAGCCCATTCCATCCGCGCCGAGAATGTCCAGCACACTGAGCTTCGCGTCGGCGATACCGTTGTAGGCCGCCGCGGAGAGATCGATGTGGGTGCCCAGCAATCCGCTCAGGATGGGGTTGAGCAACGCCGATTGGCCACTGTTCACGCTGGCCAGCCCCGTACCTGCGGAAATCGTGGCGTTCGGCAGGCGGCGCGCCACGGCCTCTGCGCGGAGATCGACGTTGGCATTGCCGCCGCCGAACAGTCCCCCGAGGTTGGCGACCAGGCTGCCGGGAACGCTCTTGGTCACCTTGACATGCACCGCCTCGTTGGCGGCAGCCGCGTTCGACGCGCTGGCTATGAAACTGCGCAGGCCGCCGGCACTCAGCACGCCGCCGACCTCCGCCGACAGGCTGGAGCCGGCGGCGTCCGCATCGAACCCGTTGAGCATCGCGCTGGCCTTGGCGAAAGACGTCGCCTGGGCAGAACTCTGGTCGCCGCACAAGGCTCCCTGGGAGGCACTCTCCAGCGCCGCCACGTCCGCCACTCGCTGCAGGTTGCGCTGCTCCAGGTAGAGCCGCCCGGTATCCACCACCAGCAACAGGCAGATCAAGGCCAGCAGCAGGGTGGTCGCCGCCAGGATGCCGATCGCCCCACGCTGTCTTGCAGGCCATCCGTTCATGCCCTGCCCCTCCGCCAGGAACCGTCAGTTCTTGCTCTCGCCGAAGCCACGATCTTCCAGCAGGTACTCGGGAATCTCGTGCTCATAGCTTTTCAGGTAGCGCTGGTAGGCACGCTGGCGCTCGGCGGCGGTCGCGCTTTGCCGGACCGGGCTGGCGGCCCGGCCGCTCGCCTGGATGGCCAGCCAGGCGCGGGTGGCGGTCTGCGGTTCGGCCGTCGCTGGCGCGGCAGGACGGACCGCCGGCGTGTCCGCGGCCCAGGCCGGGCCGGACAGGAGCAGCAAGACGCCGAACAGGATTCGCTCGTGCATGGTTCACCTCTCCGGCGCCGGCTCAGGGCGCCTCGTTGGCCATCGCGGTATGCATATTCGCCTCCGCCGGCAGTTCCGCCAGCGGGTCGTCGCTTGCCGGCGCCGCGTCAGGTGTCGGTACGGCACCCCAGCTGCGCGCCCGCGCCTCGGCCGCGCGGATGTCCCGGGCATCCAGCTGCAAACGCTCGATCAGGCGCTGCGCATCTTCCCGGTCGCCTTGCAGGTACAGCAGGCCGAGCAGGTTGGTCGCCGGCAGCTTGCCACCCTGCTGCAACTCCAGCGCAGTGATGAATTCGAAGCGCGCGCCGACACGGTCGCCGCGCTTGAGCAGGGCGACCCCCAGGTCGTTGCGGAAGCGGCTCTCGGTCGGCCGCAGGCGCGCCGCCTCGCGCAGCTCGAGGACCGCCCGGGCGCTGTCGCCATTGCGCAGGGCGAGCAGGCCGAGGCCGTGGTGCGCCTCGGCTGCCTTGCAGGTTTCCAGCAGCGCCTGGTACTCGGCCCTGGCCCGCGGGTCGCCGATCCGGCGCAGGATCAGCGCCCTTTCCTCGCGCACGTCGAGCAACCCCGGCGGCATGCTTTCCAGGTTGGCCAGGGCCGCATGCAGGCGGCCCTCGCGGATCATGTCGCGGACCATGTTCATCTGCAGTTCCTGCTCCTGGCCGAGCTGCTGCGAACACTCCCGTGGGCCGTCCCGCCCCGGCAGCGCGGCGCAACCGCCGAGCAGGGCGGCGCACAGGCCGATGCCGATCAGTGCTTTCATCCCAGTCCTCCCAAGGCCTTGGTGATGGCAATGACGCCCGGACCGGCGAGGACGATCAGCAGCGCCGGGAACAGCAGCACCATCATCACCAGGCTCATCTTCGCCGACAGCTTGCCGATGCGTTCCTGCAAGGTGGTCAGGCGCCGGTCTTCGAACAGTTGCTTGAGCGTCAGCAGGGTGCTGCGCGCACTGCCGCCCTGACGCAACATCTGCCGTAGCACGCCGCAGCAGTCGTTCAGCGGGTCCACCTGCAGGCGCCGGGCAAGCGCCTCCAGCTCTTCCGCCAGGTCGATGCCGTTGTCGGCACGGGTCAGCGCCAGGTCCAGCTCGCGGGCCAGTTGCGGGGTGATCCCGCGGCCTTCCAGGCAGACCACGCGCAGCGTCTGCTCCACGGTCAGGCCGGCGTCGAAGAGGATGCGGATCAGTTGCACGAACAGGATCATCTCGTCGGCGATCAGCGCCCGGCGCGCCTTGGCGAAGTGCTTGAGCACCTGCTTGGGCAGGAGGAAACCGATGCCGGCGGCGAACAGCAGCGGCACCGCGTAGGACGCCTCGCTCTCGGCGCGCAGCAGCTTGACCAGCAAGACCAGGAGAACGAACAGCAGCGGCGTGAGGAACACCGAGATCAGGTACAGGGTCCGGTAGCGACTCTCGTGCCAGCCGGCCTGTTGCAGCAACTGGCGGGCCTCGCTGTCCATCAGTTGCAGGCGCCGCACCCAGAAGCTGTCGTCCATCCGCTCGGTCATGCCGGCCAGCCACCTGGTCGAGCCGCCAGGGTTGGCCAGCGCTCCCAGGCGCCTCTCGATCAGGCGCTGCTCGCGGCTGCCGTTGCGCGCCTGGAGCAACAGCAACAAGGCACCGCCGACCGCCATCAGGAGCGCCGCGAAAATCAGCCACTGTGCCTGCATGGCCACCTCCTAGACGCTCTTGAGCATGCGCCACAGCGCATAGCAGCCGAGCAGTTGCAGCCCGAGCGAGGCCAGCAGCAGGAAACGCCCGGTGCCGTCGGCCCACATGTTCAGCAGATAGCCCGGGTTGCTCGCCAGGATGTAGCCGCCCAGGGCGCTCGGCACGCCGGCCAGGACATAGGCGCTGATCCGTGTCTCGCCGGTCATCGCGTGCAACTGCCGGCTGAGCTTCTCGCGCTCGTGGATGAGCTTGACGATGCTGTCCAGCAGGTCGCTGGTATTGCCGCCATAACGGTGGTTGACCGAGACGCCCAGGGCGAGGATGCGCAGCTCCTCAACCTCGTAGAGTTCGGCGACTTCCTGCAACGCCTCCGGCAGGTGGATGCCGAGAAGCACGTGGTTGCGCGCCAGGGTGAAGATGTCGCGCAGCGGCTCCTCGGCATTCTCCACTGCCTGCATCAGCGCGTCGCCCAGCGTGCGCCCGGCGTGCAGGCTGCGCACCACCTGGTCGAGGAAACGCGGCATCTGCCGGATCATTCGCTTCAGGCGGCGCTGGTAGAGCATGCCCAGGGCGACGCGGCAGGACAGCGCCGCCAGTAGCAGGCCGCCTAGCGCGCCGACGATGCCGAACAGGCGCAATCCGCTCCAGACCAGCAGCAGCGCAAGCACTGCCGCCCCGAACAACCACGGACGCGGGCGCTGGATACCGGCGCGACGCATCTGGCGAGCCAGCCAGTGACTGCTGCGCGGCCGCACCGCGACCGCATCCTGGCGTCCCAGCAGCCGTTCAACCACCAGTTCGTTGCGCCCGGCGCGCCAGCCCATGAACGCCAGGGCCAGCGCGGCGAAAGCCAGCACGCCGCTGAACAGCACCAGCAGTTGCGCGCCGTTCACAGCAGCGCCTGGCGGAATTTCTGCCCGACCGGCGCGGCCTGGCGGACGAACTGCCCGCTACCGCGCCGGTCGAGACTGAACAGCGTATTGGTGACGTACACACCGTCGCGCACCTCCAGCACCTCCAGCACTTCGCTGATGCAACGCCGACCGCTGGCCAGGCGGGTGATCTGCACCACCACGTCCAGCGCGGCGCAGATCATCAGGCGCAAGGTCTGCTCCGGCAGCCTGTTACCGGTCAGGCCGACCAGCATCTCCATGCGCAGCAGCGAATCCATCGCCGAGTTGGCGTGCACCGTGCTCATCGAGCCGTCGTGGCCGGTGTTCATCGCCTGCAGCACGTCGAGCACCTCGACGCCGCGGATCTCGCCGAGGATGATCCGGTCCGGGCGCATCCGCAGGGCGTTGCGGATCAGGTCGCGGGCGGTCACCTCGCCGTAGCCCTCGGCGTTCGGCGGACGGGTCTCCAGGCGCACCACGTGGTCGTGGCCGAGTTGCAGCTCGGCGGTGTCCTCGATGGTGACGATCCGCTCGCGTTCGTCGATGAAGCCGCTGATGACGTTGAGCAAGGTGGTCTTGCCGGTGCCGGTGCCGCCGCTGATGAGGATGTTGCAGCGGCGCGAGACCGCCTGGCGGAGGAACTCGAGCAAGGCTTCGTCGACGCTCTGGTAGGCCAGCAGGTCGGCACTGCGCAGCAGCTCCTGGCTGAACTTGCGGATCGAGATGCACGGCCCGTCCAGCGCTACCGGGGGAATGATCGCGTTGACCCGGCTGCCGTCCGGCAGGCGCGCGTCGACCATCGGGCTGGACTCGTCCAGGCGTCGGCCGAGGGGCGCGAGGATACGCTGGATCACCCGCAGCACATGGTGGTCGTCGATGAAGCGCAGGTCGCTCTGGTAGAGCCGCCCTTCCCGCTCGACGAACACCCGGCCCGGCCCGTTGACGAGGATTTCCGAGACGCCGGGATCGCGCAGGAGGATCTCCAGCGGGCCGAAGCCGGTGAGTTCGTCGACCACCTCTTCGGCCAGGCGGTCCAGTTCGTAGCGGGAGATCGCCAGTTGATGGCGCGAGCCGTATTCGCAGACCTTTTCCGAGACGTACTGGACCACGGCGGAGCGCGCGCCCTCCAGCAGGTTCATGCCGTCTTCGTCGATCTCGTCGATGATGTAGCGGTGCAGGCGCAGCTTCAGCGCCTGGATGTCCTGCTCCTGGCGGGAGTGGAAGGCACCGCCGTCAGGACGCGCGCCGAATCCCGTGCTCATAGCAGCGCCGCCTTGGCCCGGCCGAGCCAGGACAGCAGCGAACGGCGCTCGCCGCGTGTCACGCACAGGCTGTCCGCCAGTTGCCGCAGCTTGGCCGCCAATGGGTCGCGCGGCGCCACCTCGAACAGGCTCTTGCCGAGGTTCTTCGCGCGCAGGCGCGATTCCGGGGACAACGGCAGGACACCGAACAGATCGAGGTCGAACATCCGGCTCAGGGCCTGCTGGTCCGGCGCCACATTGGGCAGGTAGCGCTCGATCAGCAACTCGATGGAGGGCAACGGCAGGTTGCGCTCGCGCAGGCGGCGCAGGCGCTCCAGGCCCTTCTTGCAGGACGGTACGCTCTGGTCGACCATCCACAGCACGCGGTTGGCCTGCACCAGCAACTGGTTGCTCAGCTCGCCCTCGGGCAGCCCGGTGAGGTTGACCACCACATGGCTGAACGCCCCGCGCAGGTTGCCCAGCAACAGATAGAGTTCGGCGGTGGTGACTCGCTCCAGCACGCCGGGCTCGTCGGTCAGGCTGAGTATCCGCAGGCCGCTGTCGAGGCGGGTGAAGGCGCTGTCGATCAGGGTCTGGTCGAGGCGCCGCAGGTTGCGCAAGGCATCGCTGAAGGTGAAGGCCGAGTCCAGGCCGAGGATCGCCAGCGCCTCGCCGGTGGGCTGGCCGACGTCCAGCAGCAGGACCTGGTTCGGCGTCTGCTCCTGCAACGCCTTGGCCAGGTGCAAGGCGACGAAGGCGCCGTCGGCGTCCGGTCGGGCGCTGACCAGGGTCAGCAGCTCGCCCTGGCGCGCCGCGCTCACCGGCACGCTGGGCAGGCGTCCGCCGAGGCGCCGGATCAGCCCGGTCAGCTCGCTGGCGCGGGCGCCGTAGGTGATGAAGTCGCGCGCGCCGGCGCGCATCGCCGCCAGCACCAACTGGTTGTCCAGGCCGTCGCCGATGGCCACCACCGAGAGCATCGGCCGCGCCGATACCAATCCCTCGACCAGCGCGCCCTGGGACACCAGGTTGCTCTTGCCGAGGCTGATGAACAGCACCCCGGCGGCGGTGACGTCGAGCAGCGCCAGCAACTCCTCCAGGCTGGCGCTGCCTGCCGGTACCACCTGGCCGGCGGACGCCAGGCTGTTCTGCAACCAGTCGAGTTCGCCGGGATGCTGGGTCAGCGCCACGAAGTTCTGGTTCATGCGCGCCTCCTAATCCGACAGGCCGGTGTCGTTCTGCTGGCCGTCGTACTCGCCGCGCTCGAGGAAGTACAGGCGCGAGAACCCCGGATCGTAGTGCCGCAAGCCCTCGCCGGGCAGGTCCGGCAACTGTGCGTCGGCGGCCAGCGGCTGGACCAGGTGCGGGGTGACGATCATCAGCAGCTCGCGGTCGTCCTTGTCCAGCTTGGTCGAGCGGAAGAACGCACCGAGGATCGGGATGTCGCCCAGCCAGGGAAACTTGTCGACGTTGCTCACCGAGTTGCTGCTGGTCAGCCCGCTGATCACGAAACTCTCGCCATCGGCCAGCATCACGCTGGTGTCGGTGCGCCGGACGCGCAGTGCCGGCACCGCCACCCCGCCGCTCTGGATGCCGGCGCTGTAGTCCAGTTCGCTGACCTCCGGCGCCACCTTGAGAGCGATGCGGCGGTTGTTCATCACCGTCGGGGTGAGGGTCAGGCGGATGCCGAACTCCTTGTATTCGATGGTGACGTTGTCGTTGGTGCCGTTCGGCACTGGGATCGGAAACTCGCCGCCGGCGAGGAACGACGCGCTCTGCCCGCTCATCGCCACCAGGCTCGGGCGCGCCAGGGTATAGGCGAAGCCGCTGCCCTCCAGGGCATTCATGAAGCTCAACCACTTGCCGCCGCCGAAGATCAGGTTGAATCCCGAGCTGCCGGTGCCGAAGGTGCCGCCCAGGCCGCTGCCGTCGGCATTGACCTTGATGTCGCCGAGGCTGCCTGGCGCACCGAGCACCCAGAGGTTGCCGCCGCGCCGGACGAACGAGGTGCTGGCCTGCTTCAGCTTGCTGCGGCTGACCTCGACGAAGCGGATATCGGTCTGCACCTGGTTCGGTAGCTCCTCCGCGGCGCCGGCGGTGAACGCTGGAGCACCGCGGGTATCGACGCTACCGCGTCCCTCGACCTCCACCAGGCTGCGCAACGGCTCGGGACTGCAGCCGGTCCAGATCAGCAGGCTGGTGGAGCCCTGTTCCTTGCCGGTGACCAGGAAGCCGCGACGATCCAGCAACTGTACGTCGGCGATCTTCGGATCGCCGATGGCCAGCCGCTCGATCGGCACCGCCAGGCGCAGGTCACGCTGTTGTCCCTGGACGACGTCGACCCGCGGCGCCTGCGCCAGCAACTCGATGCAGCCCTGCGGCAAAGCCAGTGCCGGCAGCGCCAACGCCACCCCCAGCAGCCCTCCCAGCCAGCGCGACACGCCTATCCCGGTGCTCCGATGCATATGCCGGCTCCCCTCAAGGCACTTCATGGGTCATGGCGCTGCCACGGTAGACCGTGACCCCGTTGGCCACCGGCACGCGCGGAGCCGCGCTGCGCACGCTCGGCGCCGTCGGTTTGCGGCGCTCCAGCAGTTGGTCGAGACTCAGCGCCGCGCTCGGCGCGCCCAGCGACGCTTGCAGCAGCGCGCCTTCCTGCTCCCTGCGGTAGAGTTCTTCGTCCTTGCTGCGGATGGCCAGGCGCAGCGAACCGGCCTGGCTCGCCAGCATCAGCCGCGCCACGCCGTCCTCCGGTACCGCCAGCACCGCGGTACGCGGCGGACGCGGGTCCTTTTCCTGGTTCGAGCGGTCCTGTCCATCGCTGCCCACGGCGATCCGCTCGCCGTAGGTCAGTACCCGGACGCCGGGCAACACCAGTTGCGCCAGCGGGGTCGATTCGCCGTCCCGCTCGTCACGCACGAAGAGCATCACGTCGACATAGTCGCCGGGCAGGACGAAGCCGCCGCCGCCGACCACTTCGTCCACAGCGATCGCCATCGCCCGCTCGTCCGGACGGATGGTCCGGGCCAGCGGACCGCCGGGTTCGAGGGTCGCGGCGGAAAGAATGCTGCCGGCCGGCACCGCGACCCAGACCCGCTTGCCGAGCAACGCCTCGGGCCTGTCGTAGCTACCGACCGGTGCGGTCCGCAACAGCTCGACGCTCAGGTCGTCCTTGCCGATCACCGCCAGCGCCGGGAGATCGCGACTGGCCACCAGCACCGGCTTGCGTTCGAGCTTTTCCAGCGAAGCGTCCACCGTCGCCGAAGCCGGCGCCACGGATGGAGCGTGCGCGTTCGATGGCGCGCGGCCGATGGATACGCCGAGGTATCCGAGCAACACCGCACCGAGCAGCAGCAGGCCGGCCAGGGCCATCAGCACCTTGCTATTCATGGGCAGACCCCTGCTATGCGTCCGGACAGGTCGATGAACGGAAAATCACCGGCGATCGCCGATGAACGAAAAAGAAAAAGTGGCGTCTTGCTGTCCGTGTCATGGCCATACTCCGGGACTGGCTTTCCATGGCAGGTACATTGGGTTATCGACTGGCGACAGTCGTTATTCAAGAACCAAAGTTCATAACTTCGACCATGCGGCGATAGGCCTGAATCTAGACTTGGGATAATCAATGTCAATTTGTCATTAGATGTAGTCCAAGCCTTGTAACTCGCCATATAACCTTGCGACTAATCCACTCCTACTAATGCCATTTAGTTGTTGCAAAACGCCATCATCGGCCTAGTCTCAGCGTGGAGGCAGGGCTCTGTCTCGGTGATTGCCGCGTTCGAGGAGCAAACAAGAATGAAGAACCTGACTCTGCTCGTGTATTGCAAACTTCGCGCATTCCTGGCGGACGAAGAAGGGGCAAATGCCATCGAATACGCGGTTATCGCAGGTTTGATCGCGGTGGCTCTGATTGCCGTATTGAGTCCCACGGACAGTGGTATCGTCGGCGGGCTGAAAGCCTTCTTCGACGGAGTCGGCGAAAAAGTCGGCGGGCTGGCTCCGACAGCGAACTGACGCGAGCGCTTTCCCGGTCGCTTCCCATAGTGGCGCCATTTTCATGGCGCCACTATTTTGCCTTTGTAATGGCACTGTGCTACAAAGCCTGCCGTTCAGGCGCTGGATCATGGCTTTCCCCCGCAAGCTCCCTACCTGGTGGCCTGGGCTCCCCGCCCTTCTTGAGGCTTTTGCCAGGACGCATCGCTCATGCTTCGCTCGCTGTCGTTTGCCAAGAAAATCCTTCTCGCCGCCGCGCTGGTGGTAGTTTTCGCCTTCAGCTGCTTCATCCTCTACAACGATTACCGACAGCGCGAGGCCGTGCGCACGGACACGGAAAACTACCTCGGGGAAATCGGCACCCTGACCGCCAGCAACATCCAGAGCTGGCTGGAAGGCCGCATGCACCTGGTGGAAGGCCTGGCCTCGCAACTGGCGCTGCTCGACCAGCCCGACGAGGCGAATATCGCAAGGCAACTGGAACAGCCCGTCTTCAGCCGCAATTTCGCGTCGGTCTATCTTGGCGAGGCGGCCAGCGGCACCTTCACCATGCGCCCCTACGACGCCATGCCGGAAGGTTACGACCCACGTACCCGCGCCTGGTACAAGGACGCGCTGGCGGCCGACCGGCTGATCGTCACCGAACCTTTCGTCGATGCCGGCACCGGCGAGCAGATCCTCGCCATGTCGCTGCCGGTGCGGCACGCCGGTCAACTGCTGGGCGTCGCCGCCGGCGACATGAAGCTGGAGACCCTGACCGCGATCCTCAATTCCCTGAAGTTCGACGGTGCCGGCTACGCCTTCCTGGTCAGCGACGCCGGCAAGATCCTCCTCCACCCCGACTCCGGGCTGGTCCTGAAGACCCTCGCCGAAGCCTATCCCAAAGGCGCACCGAACATCGTCCCCGGGGTCCACGAGGTGGAACTCGACGGTCGCAGCCAGTTCGTTTCCTTCACCCCGGTGAAGGGACTGCCCGGCGTGACCTGGTACGTCGCCCTGGTCCTCGACCGCGACACCGCCTATTCGATGCTCAGCGAATTCCGCACTTCGGCGATCGTCGCCACGCTAATCGCGGTGGTCGGCATCATGCTTCTCCTCGGCATGCTGATCCGCGTACTGATGCAACCGCTCACCGACATGGGCCGCGCCATGCAGGACATCGCCCAGGGCGAAGGCGACCTGACCAAGCGCCTGAAGGTCACCAGCAACGATGAATTCGGTACGTTGGCCAATGCCTTCAACCGCTTCGTCGAGCGTATCCACGAA